>DATKGE010000054.1:0-18025 GCA_035510955.1 Occallatibacter sp.
CGCAATGGAAGCCTTTCGCCGCCCCCGCCGACGGATTTCAAGCCCTCTTCCCATCTCCACCGGAGGTGAGCAAGAACAGCGTCCCTGCCGGCGGCGACACGTATGAATTGCGCTCCTATGTCGCGGAAGTCGGTTCCACGGCGCTTTACGTCGGCGTTTGCGACTACGGCGCCAGGAGCCGGCCCGCCGACCCCGACAAAATTCTCGCCAACGCCGAGAAGGGCGCCCTCGAGCACATGGCCGCACACATCCTGAGCGAAAGAAAAATCACCCTCGACACCGGCCCAGACGAGACCGCTCAAGCAGCCACAAGCCACGGCATCGAGTTTGAGGCGGAGAACGACAAGATGCACTTCACCACGCGCATGTACGTGGCCGCCGGCGCGCTCTACCAGGTGATGGTCACTTCACCGCTGAACGAAAAATTCGCCGATACCGCTCGCTTTCTTGACTCCTTCCAGCTAATTGACCGCCGCGGAAAATAGAGCCTTCAACGCGGCAAGTCACTCGAATGGACGGTTTGCGCGAAAGAACGTTCGTGCGGCCCACGGCGGCTTGGCTCGTTGCTTTAACCCTCCGCCGGCGCACCCGGAATCACCGCCAGCACGCGGCACCGGCGCTTGCCCGCCGCGCTCCAGGACATCGCCATATCGCTCTCCACATACGCGCAGTCGCCCGCCTCCAGTAACTCCTGTAGCCCGCCGGAGTTCAATTGCAGCCGGCCTTCCAGCACATACATCAGCCCGCTCGTCAGGTGAAAGCAATCCGAAGCGCTGGCCGCCCCGCCCGCCGGCAGCTCGATCAGCTGCGCCGTCAACCGAGGCACGCTGCGGCCGCTCCCTGTCGCCGAGATCGCGAGCAGCGACCCTTCCCGCATCGCATTCAGCGGCGTAATGTGCGCCTGCTCCATCCCCCGCTCCTGGCCAAGCAAGTGGGCCTTGCGCGTGATGGAAAGCGTGTGCCGCGCAGGCTCGTTGAAAAAGTAGCTCATCCCCACCCCGTACACCCGGCTGATGGTCGCCAGCGTCGGCAGGGTGGGCACCATCCGGTCGGTCTCGAGCTTCGACAGCAGCGCCGTCGAAAGCCCGGTCTCCGCCGCCAGCCGCGCCAGAGTCAACCGCTTCTGCGTCCGCAGCGAACGCAGTTTCATCCCGATACAATAAGGCTCAAGCGACCACTGTGCGCTGGAAACAGACTTGCCCATGGCAAACTTCCTTTCGGACCTTGAGATGGCATCGAGAGTAAGTTTGTCAGTCGGCGGCCCTTCCATTCCGGAAAGATTTCTGAAGCTTTTCTCCCTAGTCCGTTCGAACTTCCCGCCAGACTTCGAATTCCCATGCGAAAGAACTTAAAAAGCACAGGAGCGGCGTTCGCACCTCCGGCTCAATTGCATCTATTTCTATTGACCGGCGTTCGTCCTAATGACCGGCGTTCGCACGGCCAGGCCCGACTGCACCAATTTCGATAAGGAGCACGACCAATCCCATGCCTTCGCTTCTCTCCCTCCGCTCCAGCCTCTCCGCCCTTGCGTCCACGCTTCTGCTCCTCAGCGCCGCAGCCTCGTTGCGCGCCGACACGGTCACTCTGAAAAACGGCGACAAGCTCACCGGCACTGCCGTCAAGCTTGAAGGCGGCAAGCTCACATTCAAGACCGCCTACGCCGCCGATCCCATCGCCATCGCCTGGGACCAGGTCGCTGTTCTCAACACCAGCGAGCCCATGGTGCTGCCCACTCCAAAAGGCAACCTGACCGTAACCGGAATTGAGCGCACCGACGCCGGCCTGGTCGTCACCACATCCTCCGGGCCGTCCACGCTCGACCCCGCCTCTGTCACCCTGCTGCGCAACCCAGCCGACCAGAAGACCTATGACGCTTCCCTGCATCCAAGCTGGGCCCACGCCTGGGCCGGCGCCGCCAATGTCAGCCTGGCCCTGGCCCGCGGCAACTCCAGCACCACCACCTTTGGCGCCGGATTCACCGCCGCCCGCACCACCCGCACCGACAAGACCGCCCTCTACGTCAACACCCTCTACAGCGCGAACGCAAACGCCATCCCCTCCACCAGCGCCAACTCCACCGGCGGCGGACTCCGCTACGACCACGATCTGATCCCCAGAATCTTTGCCTTCGGCACCGGCGATTTCCTCAACAACGCCCTCCAGGATCTTGACCTCCGTTCCATCGTCGGCGGCGGTTTCGGCTGGCACGCCAGCAAGACCGCCATGCAGACCTTCGACCTGATGGGTGGCCTTGTCTGGACTCACGAGAACTATTCGGCCGTAGCCGCCACGTCCACCACGACCGCGACGCCGAGCACCGTCAACAGCTTCGCCGCCCTCGATCTCGGCGAGCAATACACCCGCAAGATCGGCGCCGCCAGCCTGTTCACCGAGCAGGCAACCGTCTATCCCGACCTGAGCACCCTGGGCCAATACCAGTTGACCGTCAACTCAGCCTTCAGCGTCAAGCTGGGCAAGATGTTCAACTGGGTGACCACCTTCAGTGACAACTACACCTCCTTCCCGCCTGCGGGAACCCTGGACAACGACATCATCCTCACTACCGGCCTTGGCGTCACTCTCGCGCGTCCATAATCATCCCGGCCAGGCGTCGAAGACCGTCGTCTCCGACCCCTGATGCCGGGTTTTCCTCTCCGGGATCTCCGGGTCGCCAAGCCGGCCCGGCCGCCTGACAAGCGAAAACTGAAGGCAGACATCTCTCCGCTGATTACCGTTTTTCCCGCGCAGATTACTTGCAACCCGTGCTCGTTCCCTCCTTCAATTCGCCCCCCGTTTTCCGCACTTTCTCTCGTCGAATCAAGCGTCCAGGGCTGAATCGTTTCAGCATTGGAAACTCTCCACGGGCGCTTCAATCTCAAAACGGCCGGCAAAGCCCTCGGATTGCCTGAGGAATCAATAGGATCAGCGGATACAATCTTGATTTTCTGTGTTTACTTATTAGTAATAAAGTAACCACTTTCTATTACTTAATACCCGTTCATTTAGCCAAAAAATCCCTTCCAACAGTCCTCTCAACAGGGCATAATTGCGTTGCCGCAAAAAACAAACGACGCACGCAAGTCGCATTTTTTTGTGGGGAATGCTGTTCATTCTTTTGCCCCAGATTGGCCAGTAAGGTGTCCCAGGCATCCCTCGCAGGCATGCGCCGCTCGCTCTGTGCGAACGGCCCGACATTCGCAAGCAGAGCGGTACAGACTCCGAGGTATGGCGTTGAATCGAACGCGTCACCCGTCATCAGACTCTTCAGGCTCCGACGACCAAGGCTCCGGCACGGGGGGCGCACAGCCAACCCTCTTTTTCGCCGGCTTCCGGCTTGAAGCCGACGGCTCCCTCTACCGCGGGGAGACGCTCTTGCATCTGCCTCCCAGGGAGCTGGCCGCTCTTCAATTGCTGCTCGCCAACGCCGGCCAGATTGTCACTCCTCTCCAGCTCAAACAGGCGCTCTGGGGCAATCTGCATGTCACCGCGGACTCCGTGCCCCGATGTCTCTCTTCCTTGCGCGGCCGCCTGCTGCCGGACAACTGCATCCAGACCATCTACAAGCGCGGGTATCGCCTCTCCGCCGAAGTGCGCTCGGATCGTCGTGCGGCTGCCCCCGCGCTGCCGCGGCTGGCCATCCCGCCGTTCGCCTCGGATGTGGGTGTCCCCGAGCACCTGGGTACCGCTATTGCCGAGGAGACCATTGCCCGTCTCAGCAATGCCCAACGTCCTCTCGCCTCCATCCTGGCGCGGGATTCGGTCTTCACACTTGCCCTGCGCGGCCAAACTGCCCACCAGATCGGCGAATCCCTCCATGCCGACCTGGTCCTCGCCGGAACCCTGCGCTCCTTCAACTCCCTTATCCGTCTCCGCATGGAGATGATCCGCGTCACCGACGGCGTCCAGATCTGGGTCGAAGATCTGCTCGTCGAACCTGCCAGGATTGCCGGCCTCGAATCCGACCTGGCCGACCGACTCGACTTCCGCCTCAAAACCCGCGGCCTGGATTCCTGGCCGACGCCCGGCAGCGATTGCCAGCAGCCAGTCGAACCCACCGGGAGCAGGGCCAACGGGTCCTCGACCATGCGTTGGCGCGGGGAATCGCTGTCCATCGCCGCCGTTGCCGAGCCCGCTTCTGAAATCGCTTCCATTTCCGCGCACCGCCAGGCCTACGAGCTTTTTCTGCGCGGACACCACGAGTGGCAATCCCTCGAACGGCACCGCATGCAGGACGGCCTGCAGCGCCTCGTTCGCGCCGCCGAACTCGATCCTTCCCTGATCGCCGCCAAGGTCGACCTGATTCACCTCTGCGTCATGCAGGCCATCTATGGATACATGTCTTCCCCGGCAGTAGCTGATCTGGTTCATCGCACCGCGGAATCCATTCCCGACCTTCCGCTTCACGCTGAAGCGGCGCTGCCGGCCCTGGCCTGGGTCAGCTTCCACTTCGACCGAAACCTTCCCGCCGCACTCTGGGCCATGGAACTCTCCGCCCATTTGCCCCACGATCTATGGACCACGCGTGTCCGCACCATGTTCGCCATCAGCCGGCGACGCTTTGCCGAGGCCATTGCTCTGCTTCGCGCCGCCATTGATGGCGACCCCTTCTCACCCTGGCTCCATTCCCGCCTGGCCTGGGCACTTCACCTCGACGGCCAGGCAAGCGAAAGTGTCGATCAGATAGAGCAGGCCATCCGGCTCTTTCCCGGCCATGAAGGTCCCTCATTCTACGGATCCATGATCCTGGCCTTCAACGGACAAGCAGAGCGAGCTGTCCAGCTGACGCATGACCTGGTCCAGCGTGAGCCCTACTTGGACCTCGCCGCCGCCGTCCACGCCTATACCCTGGCCTGTGCCGGCCGCGCCGCAGAATCCCGTGCCATTCTCGAACGCCTGAAGTGGCTCAGCCGCGAGCGCTTCGTCCTCAATTCCTTCAACCCCGCCGCCTATGTGGCCCTCGGCGACCTCGATGCAGCGCTTTCCGAACTGCATGCCTGCAACGAAGGCCGCAGCCCGTGGTTCTTTCAGATACTCGCCGATCCCCGCCTCAAACCTCTGCACGGCCACCCGGAATTCGATAAGCTCCAGGCCATTCTCCCCCGCATGGAAGCCGCCGCGCGAACGAAAGCCGACGATTGATTTCCTCATTCCACTGGATCCTGGCCGGTAAACGCCCACGACCTGGTCGGACAAATGACCCTCGACGAGGAGGTCGCTCAGCTGGAAGACTGGGCCACCGCCATTGCCCGTCTCGGCATTCCCGACTACGAGACCTGGAACGATGCCCCGCGAAATAGCCCTCAAAAACACTGCGGGCAGACTCAATCCGAGCCTGCCCGCCACCTCACGCATGAACACACTTCAACTCCCGCACGCTAGCGCCGCTCTATCACCGGCAAGCGCCCGACCAACAGTGCGGGTCTCTACCCTCGGTCTTCACATCTTCGGATACGAGGCCTTTAGCCGCTCTTCCCGCTCCAGGATCCGGTCTTCCCGGTCCAGCCGCTTCTGCTCCTGCCGTTCCTGGCGCGTGGCCCGCCCGTGATCCGTTCCAAAGACCATGAACTGCGCCACGATTGCGCAGATCACCGCCCAGGCCATGAGCAGAAGCCCAACCACCACCAACCCCAAACCGCCGATTGCAGCCGGACCCGAGGTTGAAATCAATAAATGAAGATTTGCCGCTGCGAACGGGTAAGCTGCGTTGAAACCCTCAGTACCAACGCCGTAAGCAAAAATAATCGTCAATCCCGCTCCCAGGAAAAGAACAGCGAGAATCAGGGGGCCATCGGATCTCATACGTGTCACCTCATTTATTTCTTGTGCGGCGCAGTTCCAGTGCCGGCGTATTCGAACCCTGCGGGGGGCTCGTATACGGTGAGATGCGCCCCGGCAACTGAAAGCAGCCCGGTGCAAAACTTCCCCGCCAGTGACCCACTTCACTCGCTCCCCTGCACAATTCCTGAATCGTCCCAATTCATTGCGGGTCCATCCTGTCCATCAGGGTGCATTCATCCTTCAACCCCAACCCTTCCAGCCGCTTCCGCACCCAACAAAAAAATGGGCGGCAAAGTTTGACCTTTGCCGCCGCCCGTCCCTGGGTTGTCTTGAAGTTACCGCAGTGTTTCGCTTACTTAAAACCTGTTTACTGCAAAAGCTTGGTAACTTCCTGCTGCACACTATTAGCTTGCGCTAATGCAGCAATGCCCGTCTGGCTCAGAATCTCATACTTTGACATGTTCGAAGTCGCCGACGCGTAGTCCGTGGCCTGCACCGCATTCTGCGCGGAAACCACGTTCTCTTGCTGCGTGCTCATCACCTGGCTGATGGAATCCAGCGTGTTGATCTGGCCGCCCACATATCCGTCCAGTGCTGCCGCTGCGCTGATGGCGACGTTGATGTCCTGCAAAGCGGCTTCCGCATCGGACTGCGTTGTCAGGTCTGTGCTGCTCAGATTCTCTCCCGCCCCATCCGAGTAGCTGACGGTCGCCGTCCCGCCCGTGCCGTTGGTGTCGACCGTCATGCCTGTCGAAGTAGTCCCGCCTCCGGTGCTGGAGTCCGTCAGCGCGCCCGTGATTCCCAAACTGTAATACTCCGAGTAATCCGCATTGGCCGTGGTGATCACCGGGTCTGCCGCAGCCACATCAAGCGGTGCGCCACCGAAAGTCATCCCGGAATTCGCCGATGTAAAGGTGATGGCTGTGCCGGCCGCATTCAGAGTAGCCTTCACTCCGAAGCTGCCACTGTCGATGTAGGTGGCAAGCTGACCGATGGTGGCCGTGGACCCTGCCGCTCCCAGCGTAATCGTGTTCTGACCGATCTTCAGCGTCCCAGCCAAAGCATCAGCGCCGGCCGCCACAGTAAAGGTGCCCACCTGGGAATAGTATTGCGTAGCCACCGTCGGCGTGCTGGTTAACGCCGTCGCTGCGCCGGCATCGGTAATCGATGTGCCAGAGACCGTGACCGCCGAGTCGGCGGAGGTCAATGTCATCGTCTTCCCGCCGTTGCTCAGCGACGCCGTCACGCCATACGCATCAGTGTTAATGGTTGCTGCCAGGTCGGCCAGCGTGTCGGTCGAGTTCGTTGCGCCCAGCGTAACCGCGTGGCTCTTTCCGTCGGCTCCGACAAAGGTAAGCGTGCCTGCGAGCAGGTCTGTCGATGCTGCCACCGAGAGGGCTCCCACAACTCCCGCTCCATTTGTGCCCGTGCCCAATCCTGTGCCTGAAATCTCAATGCCCGTATCGCTGCCCGTGCCTGCAGTTGTTCCGTTTGCCGCCGTTGCCGTGCTCACGGCCGCCGTCCCAGCCTGCGTCGCTGTGCTAAAGGTCGCGTTCAACCCCAGGCCCGCATTGTTGATGGCGTTGATCAGCCCCTGCGCGGTGTTCGCATACGTGGTTCCAGCGCCCACCGTGATGGGCGCGGTTGCAGTCACCGCCGAGCCCCCCGTCCCCTTGGTCAAATAGCTCACATTGATGGTCGTGGAGGTGCCGCTCAAGCTGTCGCTGGCCGAGGCGTTGAAGCCGTTCTTCGAAAGATCGATGAACACGTTGTTGGCGCCGCTGCTGTAAGAAATTGCTCCCGCCGAGTCGCCCACATTTGAGGAAGACAGCGGCCGGATGTAAAGATTGTCGATCGACGAACCGGTGGTCGAAGAGTCGCCGGTGTAAATCGCAATCGTGTTGCCGGCAAACACCTGTTCCTGGTTATAGGTCGTCGTCGAGCCAATGTTGTTGATTTCCGCAAGAATCGACTGGTACTCCTGGTTCGCCGCGGCATCCTGTGTGCTGTTCAGCGTGCCGTTCGAGGCCTCCGTCGCCAGCGTCACGGCGCGGTCCAGCAGGTTGGTCACCTGCGACAGCGCTCCGTCCGCCACATCCAACAGTCCTACGCCCTCAGTGGCGTTGGTCTCTGATTGCGTCAGCGCCGTCTGGTTCGCCTCCAGTCCGTTCACCAGTGAAAGCCCGGCGGCGTCGTCGGCTCCGGAGTTGATCTTCGACCCGGACGACAACTGCTGCAATACCGTCTGCAGGCTGTTGTTGGTGTTGTTCAGGCTGTTTTCTGCGTAGATCGCCGAAAGATTATTTAAGACTCCGAGGGCCATGGGAATTGCTCCTTTTCAGGATGCCTGCTCGCCTTCACCTGCGGGGTTTGATTCCTTCCCCCAAGCCACCCGCAACTTCCGGATCGGCGTTTCTGCATCCACCCACTTCATCGGAGGCCCGGAGAATAACTTTAGTCATTTATTCAATGAGCCCTGGAAGCCCACTTTGTCGCACCCTCGCGCAACCTGCGCCGCTTCGCTCCACACACTGTCCCAATCCACGCCAATCGCTGCCCAGATCCGCGCCACTGCCTGTCCCGTTGCGCTCCAGGCGCATGTCCCGCTTCGATGCAGCCAACCCCGCTCCGACCCCATTTCAGCAGTGTTCTCAGAATTCTTCCCCGCAAAAAAATCGGCGGCAGAAGGATCGCCCTCTGCCGCCATCGGTTTTCTCTTGCAACCGTATTTGCTCTCTGCCTGTAAACCTGTGTGACTAAACTTTTTCTGCAAACCTTTGCCTATCGCAAAGCGTCTGCGCCCTCTTCCGGCCCTGCAGGCGCGTCCGGGCCTGGCGCCGCGTCCATCCTGCTTTGCGGCCCAGCCGCCGGAGGAGCCTGCCCATCCGGCGGAGGCGTCTGTCCATGACGCTGCCAGTTGCCGCGCCCCTCGCTATTCGCTCCCGGACCGTTCGCTCCTGGCCCACCCGGTCCACCGCCCCGGCCCCAGCCTGGGTGCGGATGGCTGGCACGGTCGGCCTGCATCTGCTTCCACTGTTCCGGCGTCAGTTTGCCGCGAATCGCCAGCAGGAAGCGCGCATTCGCCTTCTCCAGTTCCGCCCGCGCCTGCGCCACCTTGTCGATCTGGGCCAGAATCTGGCTCTCGTTTGGCTGGTCCTCTTTCATCATCGGTTCCAGTTCCAGCTCCGCCTTTTCCAGGCTCCCGCGCAGGTCCACCAGCGATTCCCTGTGCTGTTGGAGCGTATCGTCCATCGCCTTGCGCTGCGCGTCGGTCAGCTTCAACCGCTCCGCAATCTGCGGATTGTTCCACCAGCGCCCGTGGTCGCCGCCCATGGCCCGCTCAAACGGCGGACGATGGTCTCCGAAGCCCGGTCCCGGCCCGTCTCCGCCCGGTCCCTGCGCAAGTGCTGTTCCCGCCAGCAAAACGCCTGCCATCGCCATTCCCAACTTCAGTGCAAATATCCCCTTCATCCCTTTTCTCCTTGCCTCGCAACCTCAAGGCTCCCAGCTTTCAATGCACTGCTTTCGCCCGTTTACTTGGTCTCATCCATCATCTGCGCCAGCGGCTCCAGCGCGCTCGGAACCTGCCGCGCCACATCGCTGTCCACTTCGGCCAGCAAAGCCTCATCCGACACCTGCGCCCGCGCCTGCTGCTCGCGAAGCTGCTTCTGCTGTTTGGCCGCCCGCTGCCCGGCAGCAATCCGCGCCTGCTCCACACGGTGATGCCGCTGCAGCAATCCGCCGCTCACGCTCCCCGCAACCAGCACGCAACCCAGCGCCCAGCCCAGAGCCAGCCGCCAGCTCCGCAGCCGGACCTCTTTCGTAAATGCGCGGGGACGGAAATACACCGCGTCGCTCCACGCATGAACGCTGCTCCTGAAATCCTTCAGCGCCAGCTCCAACTCCAGATCCTCTTGATCCACAGCCCGCTCCTTCAACCCATTCGCTTCGTCGTCGAATTTCTTCATTATCGTTTTCCCCCCAGTTCCAGCCTCACCCTGGCCACCGCCCGCGAAAGGTGAGCCTTCACCGTGCCCTCGCTCAAACCCGTCGCTGCGGCAATCTCCCTCAACTCCTGCTCTTCCACATAGCGCAGCAAAAACACCGTCCGCTGCCGCTCGCTCAATCCCTTCACCGCCGACCACACCTGCTTCACCCGCTCCCGCGCCAGCAGTTGCTGTTCCACTGAGCTCTCGCCGCTGGGCAGCCATTCGCTGGCCTCATCCAGATCCACCGAGTTGATCCGCGTCGTCCGCCAGAACTGCATCCGCCGGTTGCGCCAGTGGTCCTTCTCCAGGTTGATCGCGATGCGCATCAGCCAGGTCATCGCGCTCGAATCGCCGCGGAAGCTGCCCCAGTTCCGGTGCGCCTTCAGGAAACACTCCTGCGTCAACGTCTCTGCCAGGTCCATATCGCGCGTGGACGAAAGCAGAAAACGAAAGATCTGCGGCCGGTGCCGCTCCACCACACGCGCAAACTCCTGCGCAGCGGCGTCGTCTGCCGTAGTTATGGCCATCGCTTCCAATGCAGTGCCGGCTGCCATCACCCATGTAGACGCCCGCACTGGGTCTGAGTTTACAACCGCATCTGTAATTCTCGCCTATTCCTCAAACGCCGTCGGAATCGGGCTCCATCCCCCACCGTCCCCCGCCCCATCGGTGCCTCGCGGAGCGCTCCCCGACTTGTTTCAACCACTCAATCCGTCAGCAGCCGGATTTCCTCCCGGAGGGAGGGGTGAAAATAGCCCAGGGTGGAGTCCGCCGCGGCGGACGCAACCCTGGGAACGCAATCCTATTAAGATGCCCCCACCCCGGAGGGGTGGGACGAACCCAGGCTACGGTCCTTACCTTCTCAACTCCTCTGGCCTGGTCAACCACCCCCATCGGAGACTGCACCGTCTAGAATGGACCTACACGGTCTGCCGCACCATCGCCGCCCATCCTAACAATCGAACATGATCCCGAGGTCTATATGAGCACCGCCGCCATCAGCGCCGATCAGCGAACCCACGAACAGAAACTCAACCTCCTGGCCGAAGTTGCGGTGCAGGTGGGCCTCGGCCTGCGGCCCGGTCAGGAACTGCTGATGACCGCATCCCTCGACGCGCTCCCGCTGGCGCGCCGCATCACTGAGCAGGCCTACCGCGCCGGCGCTTCCCTCGTCACCACGCTCTACACCGACGATGAAGCAGCGCTGATGCGCTATCGCCTCGCACCCGGCGAGAGCTTTGACCACGCCGCAAAGTGGCTCTACGACGGCATGGGCGCGGCCTTCAAAAGCGGCGCGGCGCGCCTCGCCATCACCGGGGGAAATCCAAACCTGCTCTCCAATGAGGACCCGGAGAAAGTGGGCCGCGCCAACCGCGCCGTCTCGCAGGCCTACCGCCCAGCGCTCGAACTGATTACGCGTCACGCGATCAACTGGACCATCGTGGCCAGCGCCACTCCGGCCTGGTCCGCGGCCATGTTCCCCTCCGAAGCATTGGCCGCGCCCGACCAGGCGCTGGCCAAGCTGTGGGAAGCCATCTTCCAGACCACCCGCATCAATGGCGAAGATCCCGTTGCCGCGTGGAAGACGCACGACGCCGGCTTGCATCGGCGCGCCGCCAAATTGAACGAGAAGCGCTATGCGGCCCTGCAATACCGCGGGCCCGGAACCGATCTTCGCCTCGGCCTCGCCGACGATCATCTCTGGCTCGGCGGCGGCACCACCGCGGGCAACGGCCTTTATTGCATTCCCAACATGCCCACCGAAGAGGTCTTCACCACCCCGCACAAAGACCGCGCCGACGGCACCGTAACCGCCACCAAGCCGCTTTCGCACCAGGGAACCATGATCGAAGGCATCCAGGTGCGGTTTGAAAAAGGCCGCATCGTGGAAGCGCGCGCCAGCCGGGGTCAGGAAGTCCTCGAGCGGCTCATCGACACCGACGACGGCGCGCGCCGCCTTGGCGAAGTCGCGCTGGTTCCTCACTCCTCGCCCATTGCCGCCAGCGGCATGCTCTTCCTGAACACGCTTTTCGATGAGAATGCCGCGTCGCACATCGCCTTGGGTCAGGCGTACACATCCTGCCTGCGCGATGGAGACAAGCTCACCCCCGAGCAGCTCGCCGCCAAAGGCGCGAACGACAGCCTCATCCACGTCGACTGGATGATCGGTTCCGGCAAGCTGGACATCGACGGTATCACCGCCGCGGGCATCGCCGAACCACTGATGCGGCAAGGGGAATGGGTTTAAGAGACTTATGCATGAGTGGGCGCTTTGAAAGGGCACAGCTTTAGTTGCGGCGGAAAAACCCTTTCGGGCGGTAGGCCGGGGATTTATCCCCGGCACGAGGCCGATTAAATGAACGTGGGCTTTAGCCCCTGAGGCATGCCCTTCGCGAATTTCTGCCCAGATCCAGCGTTTTTCGGAGCCAGTTCAGCCCGTGAGGGGACGCCCCACAACGCGCCAACCTGGCTATGAAACGGCTTCTAACCATCGGAACCCGGTCCACCTGGCGACCCACACTCCTTCCACAACTTCTCCCAATTCCAAATCCCGGACGTTATCTTGAGCGGTAACGGAAATCCGAGCTGATGCAGAAGCATGCACACCTGCCCGCGATGGTGGGCTTCGTGAGCAACCATGTAGCACAGCATCTCCACGCCGGCCGGCCAGGGCTGAGCCCATCCGTCTCGCAAGAACTCCTGAACGCGGCCACCACCACCGAGCGCTTCAGCCACCATCTCCGCGCAGCGGGCGGCGCTCTCCGCCAATCCTTCACGCGCCTGCTGCGGCGTGCAGTGCGCGCGGTTCAGTTGTGCGGGAACCTTCAGATGCGGCGCGGTGAGCCTGATCCACTTGGTGCGCACATTGTGCACATGCGTGAAGATCGCCGCAATGGTGCGGGTGTTGTCGCGCGGTTTGGCTGGCAGTTTTGCTTTCCACGCGGCAGGGTCAAGATTCTCGATAAGAACCTGGTTCATGCGCTCGTTGGTCGCAAAAATCCGCACAGCATCTCGCCCGAGTTGCGTGTGAACTTTCTGCTGACGCGTGGTCACGGCTCCCTGCTCCTTGACCTGGGAAAACTTCCGGGCCGGCCGCTCAATCGGCAAACCTGAAGTCATTCCTCATGGTCTTGGTCAGCCCTGCGATTTCCAAAACGGAGAAGGACCAACCCACTCCATCTCGTAGCGGTTCATGAACGCTGCCTCCGACGCGGCCTTACCGGCAGCTTCGCCATCGCGGAAGTACTGTTCCATTTTCCCGGCGGGACAGAACGCGATGATCATGCGGGCAGGCGCTGTTCCAACCGAGGAAAACGTGTGCGGCACGCGGCGCGGAGCCAGCACGGATTCCCCCGCATGCAGGTGCAGCCTTTGCTCGCCGACCTGGAAGGCCACTTCTCCCTCCATGACATAGAACCATTCCTCCTGATTCAGGTGCAGGTGCAGGGCCGGTCCACCGGGGAGAAGATGGGTGTGCTCGATAACGAAGATGCCGCCGGCGGTTTCGCTGGCAGGCACCTTGAAGAGAATCGAGCTGAATCCCAGCGAGTGGGGATGGCCGAAACGGTCCTCCCTGGCTCCCACCACATGCAGCAAGCCGGAAGGCGGAGGCGCGGAGGCCTGGGCGCGCGCCTGCGTGGCGAGAAAAGTTTCCAGACCTGCGGCGGCAGGCGCCACCCCAGCGACAGCTTTGAGAAACGAACGGCGTTGCATCGCGCCTCCTTCAGATAGGTAGTCGTCCACCGGCTTTGCCGACCCACGCAGGCATGAATCCCTCATAGGCCAACTTCCCCGCTAACTTGCTGACTCGCCATGTCCGCAAAGCGGACGCTGACTCGCTGCACTTGCCCCAAAACTCCCCCGCTGCCGCCCCATTTGGATTGCTCAATTTGCAGCGAATTCAAATTCCTGTTTCTTATCGGAAAGGGAATCCCGCAAAGCATAGCGGATTGAGAGGCGCCGGGCAAGAAGTGTTGTAAGTGGATAGTGCAGGAGATCCATTGAAACCCTCTCCGCCACGCATCGAAAGCGTGCCCCATTTTAGTGTCCTGTCTTCAAAGTCCCTAACACAAAATGGCCTGTCATCCTGAGCGAAGCGCATTTCAGCGGAGTCGAAAGCCTGCCCTGAGCGAAGTCGAAGGGGACCTGCATTCGTGATGCTCACGACAAGCCAGTCAGGCCTGAACTAATCCTACGAATTTCCGAGACATCGTGTTAGAGCATTTTCCATTCACTGATTCAGCGGCCTTCGCCCTCACCATCACCAAACTCACCGCGCAGACGCCGAGACTTCACGATCGACGGCGCCCGCCCCCATCAGCACCAGCGAACGCTGCGCAAATGGCGAATAGACCAGAAGCGTGGTGCACGCCAGGGCCAATCCAAAATTGATGTGGTGCAACAGCAGAAAAGGCGACAGCGCCCACAGCACATCGACGGCCAGCAGCAACGGCCAGATCTTCAGCAGTTTCGCGCGCACGCCCGGCGCATGCAGAAGCACCGCGCACAGCACAAACGCGCGCACCGGAATCAGAATCGCGGCCGTCACCATCAACACATTCAGCGCCAGCGCCGCCTTCGGCAGGGTCGAGAAGAGGTCTTCGATCTCCGCCAGGTTCGCGAGCGCCCCCACATAGAAGCCCACATACATCAACTGCAGTAGGATGAAGAGTGCCTGCACAACCGGATACGGGATCTTGGGAAGCTCTTCCGGGGAGGCTAGAATCCGGCTGCCAATGCGGCTCGCGCGCTCCGCCGATGTTGTCGCTTGCTCCGGCAGAATCAACGTCGGCTCCCTTGCCGTCGAAGACGAAGGCTGGAGCTCAGAAGAGGAAGTCTCTCCATTCCCGCCGATCCGCTCGACCGGAGCCACAAAGCGATAGCCGCGCCGGGCCAGAGTCTCAACAAATCTCGGACTGCTCGCCGTGTCTCGCAGTGCCTCGCGGATGCGATTCACCGCCGAGTTCACGCCGTGCTCGTAGTCGACAAAAGTTCCGTCGGGCCAAAGCTCGCGAGAGATTTCTTCACGTGTCAGCAATTGGCCGGGCCGGGCCAGTAGCAACAGGAGCACCTGGAACGGCTGTGCGTTCAGCTTGATCCGTATGCCCTGCCTGCGCAGTTCGCCCGTGGCAGCGTCTGCTTCAAACGTTCCGAAGCGATAACGCCTCGCTGGCCCCGCATCTTTGCTGCGATCGCTCATATCTTTCGCTCAAGTGTATCCGATGGCCGCCTCAATCCGCGGTCTCCGAGCAAGGTACAACTCTTGTGAAGTCCATCTGCCGCAAGCACTTGCACGGTGAGGAACATTCTCCATCAGATGAGGTTGCAGGTATTGATTCGGAAGCCGGATGCGAGCACAGTGCTGTTCATGACGTGCAGCCCTTTTACGAATTCGCGATCGGTCTTCGCTTCCCGGGTCGTACTTGTCCTGCTGCCCTTCATGATTTCCCCGTGCGGTGTCGTGGCCGACCCAGTGCCCGCCGCGGTTTCCGCGTTCAACTCCTATATAACTGCCCTTGAGTCGCGCCTCGCTCAGCAGCATCGCTCGCCAGACGGCTTCCTCGCTCCCCTGACCTCAGTTCCGAAAAGCGAGATGCGTCTGCGCCGCGGAGAGTTGATCGTCGAGCAGCTCACGCCATCCACAGATTCCGATTTGCCCGAAGCGATGCTGCACCACTGGCGCGGCGCCGCGTTTGTCCCCGGAGCCACCGCCGTCGACTTCGAGCGCCTGATGAAGGATTTCAACGCCTATCCGCAACGCTTTTCCCCGCAGGTGCTCCAGGCAAGAGTCCTCGCGCACCAGGATGATCATCTGCACGCCGTGATGCGCGTACGCCAGGAGCACATCCTCACCGTGGTCATGGACACCTCCTACGACATCGTCTTTGCTCAGCTCGACGCGCAGCACGGATACTGCATTTCACGCAGCACACAAATTTCCGAGATCGACTCGCCCGGCACCACCGCCGAGCACGCACTCGACTCCGCCCACGAGCACGGCTTCTTATGGCGTCTGAACACCTACTGGAGCTACGAGGAGCGCGACAGCGGACTCTACATGCAGATCGAGTCGGTCTCGCTCACGCGCTCCATTCCACGCGGCCTTGGATGGGCGGTCGGGCCCTTTGTCGAAAGCGTCCCACGCGAATCGCTGCAGTTCACATTGCGCTCCGTTTCGAACGCGCTGCGCAGATAGCGCAAAGCATCTCGCAGACACGCCCATCGATGCAAGCAATGCCACCACCGAAATTTACAACAGGAAAGGACACACCCATGAACACGAAATCGGCAATAGCGCATAACGAAGTGGTTTTTACCCCGGCACGCCGCGTGAACCAGGCGCTCACAGCCTCAATCGAGAAACGCGCCTTGCTTTGGATGGCCGAACGCGCGCCACACTGGCTCACCTCTGACCAACTCACCATCCTCGGCCTCAGCGCGCAGATCGGAGCAGGCGTCTTCTATGCAGTGTCGCGCTTCAGCCGCTACGCTCTGCTTTTGGTAATCCTTTGCCTCGTGCTCAACTGGCTCGGAGACAGCATGGACGGCACTCTGGCTCGCGTGCGCCGCCGGCAGCGTCCGCGTTACGGCTTCTACGTCGATCACATGGTCGACATCTTTGGCGCTATCGCGCTGATGTGCGGGCTAGGCTGCTCCGGATTTCTCCATTGGCAAACCGCTATCGCCATGCTCATAGCCTTTCTGCTCCTTTCCAGCGAGAGCTATCTTGCCACGCACACTCTATCCTGCTTCCAACTTTCGCAAGGCATCTTCGGTCCCACCGAGATTCGCATTCTGCTCATCGTCGGCAACCTGGCCCTGCTGCGCAGCTCGTACTCAACTTTCTTCGGGCACAAAATCCTGCTCTTCGATCTGGGAGGCGCCATCGCAGCCCTCAGCATGTTTGCCGTGGCGATCACCGTCACCATCCGCCACACGGCCGAACTCTACCGCCAGGAGCCGCTCCCGTGAACACGCTCATCTGCTGGGCAAGGTTCAATCTCGTGGGAGCCGTGGGCATGGCCGTGCAGCTTGCCGCGCTTGCCCTCTTCAGCCGGTGGGCGCCGGGCCATTATCTCTACGCTTCCGCCGCGGCCATCGAGGTCACGCTCCTCCACAACTTCATCTGGCACCTCAACTACACCTGGCGCGACCGCCGACACGACTCCCCGCTCGCCGCTCAATTGCTGCGGTTTCATCTCTCCAACGGATTAGTCTCCATGCTGGGCAATCTCGCCCTCATGCGGATCATGGTCCATAACGCGCGCCTGCCCCTTCTCGCTTCAAACAGCATCGCCATTGTGTGCTGTTCCGCGGTCAACTTCTGCCTGGGAAATAGCTGGGCGTTTCCCGAAAGAGCCTGATCGAGCCGGGGCTCGAGCGCGAGCCTTCCCATCCTCATTCGCCGTTGACTGACAGTCGGACTCTGCAAGCTGTAAACTGTTTTGGTAAACGCTTACCGCACGCCGCAAGCCGAGGAAAACCATGCTGCTCGCCGCGCTCCGCCAACAAGTCCTCCGCGCCAACCAGGAAATTGGCCGCCGCGGCCTCGCTCCCCACACCTTCGGCAACGCCAGCGGAATCGACCGCTCCGGCAGCGAACCCCTGGTCGTCATCAAGCCCAGCGGCGTCGACTACGCCGCGCTCACTCCCGGCGACCTGGTCGTCGCCAATCTCGATGGCAAAATCGTTGAAGGCTCGCTGCGCCCCTCAAGCGACCTGGATACTCACACTTGTCTGTACCGCGAGTTCCCGCAGATCGGCGCCGTCGTCCACACCCACTCCGAGTTCGCCACCTCCTGGGCCCAGGCCTGCCGGCCCATTCCCTGCCTCGGCACCACCCACGCCGATTACTTCCGCGGCCCCGTTCCCGTCACCGAACCCCTCACCGCCGAGGAAGTCGCCCAGGGCTACGTCCATAACACCGGTGCCGTCATCGTCCGCCGTTTCAAGGCTGAAGGACTCGACCCCCTGGCCGTCCCCGGCGTCCTGGTCGCCGGCCACGCTCCCTTTGCCTGGGGCAAAACTCCCGCTGAGGCCGTCGAACACGCCGACGTCCTCGAATACATTGCCCGCCTTGCCTTCCGCAGTGTTCTTCTCCGCGCCTCGCAGGCCTTCCCTGGACCGTCCGATTTTGCGATCCCTCTGTTCGTTTCTGAACACCACTACCAGCGCAAACACGGGCCCAAGGCCACTTACGGCCAGAAGTAGGCGAGGGTCGAAGATACAGTAAGATGTTTCCTCAATGCCATATCCAT
>DATKGE010000055.1:0-15662 GCA_035510955.1 Occallatibacter sp.
GGAGATGGTGATGCCGGGCGACAACGTGCAACTGGCTGTGGAGCTGATCACGCCGGTGGCGTTGGAGAAGGGCTTGCGCTTTGCCATCCGCGAAGGCGGACGCACGGTTGGCGCAGGCACGGTGTCGGAGATTACGAAGTAACTGGGAAGCAGTTCGTAGTTCACAGTTCACGGTTCACAGTTGATTGGACACCAAGTCGATCCGGTAACTGAGAACTACGAACTGTGAACTGGGAACTCGAAGGGAAGATCATGGTAGGACAGAGGATTCGCATCCGGTTGAAGGCATACGATTATCGCGTGCTGGACACCTCGACCGGCGAGATTGTGGAGACGGCCAAGCGCACCGGGGCAACGGTAGCCGGGCCCATCCCCTTGCCGACGATCAAGAACAAGTACTGCGTGCTGCGTTCGCCGCACGTGGACAAGAAATCGCGCGAGGCGTTTGAGATCCGCACGCACAAGCGTCTGATCGACATTCTGGAGCCGACGCAGCAGACAGTGGACGCGCTGATGAAGCTTGACCTGCCGGCGGGCGTGGATGTCGAGATCAAGGCCTTTGAGAAGTAACCACCTGCGTGGGGCGGTCGCGCCTTACGGCACACAACCTTCGTGGAAGTCACGCGAAGCAGGAAAAAGGTCCGCGAGGACCCCGGCAGTGCGAGGCATTCAAGCCCGCATGATGAGGTGAGGATGACATGGCAGTTACAGGGATTGTGGGAAAAAAGATCGGCATGACGCAGGTCTTCGACGAAAAGGGCGACGTGCACCCGATTACGGTGCTGCAGGCCGGGCCCTGCGTGATTACGCAGTTGAAGACGCTGGCGCGCGATGGTTATGTGGCGGCACAGATCGGGCTGGTCGAGTTCGTGAAAGAGAAGAACGTGACCAAGCCGCAGAAGGGCCATTTCGCCAAGACCGAAGCGCCGCCGGTGAAGGTGATCAGGGAAGTGGCTTTGGAAGCCGATGCCGCAGGTGCCGTCAATACCAAGGCCGGCGACCGGGTTCTGGTCGACATCTTTTCCGAAGCAAAATTCGTGGATGTGATTGGCACCTCCAAGGGCCGCGGGTTTGCCGGCGTTGTCCGGCGTCACGGTTTTGCGGGCGGACCGAAGTCGCACGGGCACATGTTCCAGGTGCAGGGTTCGATTGGCGCATCCAGCTTTCCCTCGCGGGTGTTTCCCGGGCAGCGCATGCCGGGCCACATGGGCGACAAGCAGATCACGGTGCGCAATCTGCGCATCCGCGGGATCGACATTGAAGAGAACCTGCTGATGGTGGAGGGCGCAGTGCCGGGCCACCGCGAAGGCTATGTCTTGATTTCGAAGGCGAAGACACCGCCGCGCGAGCGCCGCGGCTTTGCCGGATCGGGTACGGTCGATCCGCTGAAGGCTTCGAAGAAGGCCGGCGGCAAGCGCAAGTAGGCAACTCCGTTGCGGGTGGACGCGCCTTGCGGCGCATAAGATTTGAGCCGGGAGATTTTAAGCCGGCGGAAACAACGATTGACCCGGAGGCGCTGCCGCACGCAGTGCCGGAAGAAGAAGACGATGGCAAACGTAGATGTATTGAATTTGAACGGAGAGAAGGTAGGCTCGATCGAGCTGGCGGATGCCTTGTTTGGCGCCGACCAGGTGAACGAGGGCCTGCTGTGGGAGGCGGTGAAGCACTACCGCGCCTCGCTCCGCCAGGGCACGCACAAGACCAAGAGCCGCACCGAGGTTGCCGGTTCCGGCAAGAAGCTGTGGAAACAGAAGGGCACGGGCCGGGCGCGTATCGGCTCGGTGCGCTCGCCTCTGTGGCGCCACGGCTACACGGTGCATGGACCGCAGCCGCGCAGCTACGACTACGCGTTTCCGCGCAAGAAGCTGCTTGGGGCGCTGCGCTCGGCGCTGGCTTCGAAGCTCGCGGACGGCAAGCTGACCGTGGTTGACACCCTGGAGCTCAAGGAACCGAAGACCAAGCTCTACCGCGCCGCGCTTGACAAGCTGAACGTGACGCGCACGGCCTTGATTGTCGAGAACTCGAAGACGCTGTCGCAGGCGCTGCTGTTGGGCGCACGCAATCTCGAAGGCGTGGAACTGGTGTTGAACAACGAGGTTCACCCCTACGATCTGCTGCGCTATGAGCGGGCCATTTTCTCGACGGCCGCCTTGGAGCAGTTGACCGAGATGCTGGAAAAGAATGCGTCGAGGCGCAAGCATGCAGCGGCCGGTCTCGCCGCTGAGACGGAGGCAGTCTAATGCCGACAGTGTATACAGTGATTCGCCGCCCGCTGATTACCGAAAAAGGGCTGAGCGTGAAGGAGACCGAGGGGACGCTGGTGTTCGACGTGTCTCCGGAGGCGACCAAGACGGAAGTGAAGCAGGCGGTCGAGAACCTGTTCAAGGTGAAGGTGGCCGCGGTGCGCACCGCCAACGTGGTGGGCAAGGAACGCCGCCGCGGCAAGTTCGCCGGGTTCAGGCCGGACTGGAAGAAGGCCTATGTGCGGCTGAAAGCCGGCGAGAAGCTGCCGGAGTACGTGAGCAACCTGTAAGACAGCAGACAGCTAACAGCTGGCAGCTTTTGAAGGATTATCGGGACCCGAAGTTGAGCATGAGGTTCCGGAGAAACGGGGAGTGGGGCGCTTGAGAGTTTCAAGCTCCAGCACTTCAGGACAAAGACGATGCCGATCAAGACATACAGACCGATAACGCCGACGCTGCGCTTCCAGACCTCGCTGGTGAACGACGACCTGACGACGGATACGCCGCACAAGCCGCTGCTTGCAGTGCGCAAGCGGACGGGCGGACGGCGCAACACGGGCGACCTGACCATCCGCCACCACGGCGGCGGCCACAAGCAGCAATTGCGCCTGATCGACTTCAAGCGCGACAAATACGGAGTGCCGGGCAAGGTGGCCACGATCGAATACGACCCCAACCGGTCGGCTCGGATTGCTCTGGTGCACTACGCGGACGGCGAAAAACGCTACATCCTGCAACCGGTCGGCCTGAAAGTCGGCCAGACGGTCACTTCCGGTCCTGACGCGGACATCCTGGTGGGGAACGCGCTCCCGCTCAAAAACATTCCTTCCGGCACGACAGTGCACGCGATTGAGTTGCGGCCGGGCAAGGGCGCGCAGATGGCGCGTTCCGCCGGTGCGCAGGCGCAACTGGTGGCCAAGGAAGGCGATTATGCGCTGCTCAAGCTGCCTTCGGGCGAGACGCGCAAGGTGCTGGTGGAATGTCTGGCGACGATTGGCCAGGTGGGCAACACGGACCATGAGAATGTGTCCATCGGCAAGGCTGGGCGCAACCGCTGGAAGGGCATAAGGCCCAGCAATCGCGGCGTGACCATGAACCCGGTGGACCACCCGCACGGCGGCGGCGAGGGCAAGACCTCGGGCGGCCGTCATCCGGTAACCCCGTGGGGCCAGCCCACACGCGGCTACAAGACACGCAACAACAAGCGGACCGATGCATTCATCGTCAGCCGCCGCCAGAAGTAAGGGGAGATTATGGCACGTTCGACAAAGAAGGGCCCGTTCGTGGATGCGCACCTCACGGTGAAGATCGAGGTGTTGAACCAGGCCAACGACAAGAAGGTCGTGAAGACCTGGTCGCGGCGCTCGACGATCTTTCCCGAGTTTGTGGGGCATACGATCGCCGTGCACAACGGCAAGAAGTTTGTTCCGGTGTACGTGACCGAGAACATGGTGGGACACAAGCTGGGCGAGTTTTCGCCGACGCGCACGTTCAAGGGGCACACCGGCGGCAGCAGCAAGGCCGCCGCCGAAGCGGGCGCCAAGCCGCGGTAGGAAAAGCAGTGACTAGTGGACAGTGATCAGTGGTCAGCCCACTGAGAGCGGTCAGCGAAGAGATTGAGGAAGAGACCAATGGCTGTAGTCGAGAAAACAAAGGAATTCCGCGCCGAGGCCAGGTTCCAGCGCGTATCGCCGCAGAAGGCGCGGCTGGTGCTGGACCTGATCAAGGGCCGGGGAGTGGAAGAGGCGCTCACTGTCGCGGCGTTCACCAAGAAGCGCATCGCTCCGGTGATTCACAAGCTCCTGATTTCCGCCGTGGACAACGCGAAATATCTGTCCGGAGAGCAGGGGCTGGATCTGGACGTGGACAACCTGTATGTGAAGCAGGCGCTGGCCAATGAAGGACCGCGCATGAAGCGCATCCGTCCGGCGCCCATGGGGCGGGCGTTCCGCTACCAGCGCCGGCTCACGCACATCATTTTGTCGGTGGCCGAGCGCGAAGGCAAGGCGAGTCTGGTGACCAAGGTGGAAGAGCCGAAGACGGCGAAGGCGCCCAAGGGCAAGACCGTTGCTCCGAAGGCCGCAGCCAAGAAGGCTCCGGCAAAGAAGGCTTCGGCAAAGAAGGTAGCAAAGACAGTTGTGAAGAAAGTTACCAAGAAGGCCTAGAGCAGGCAGTTGGCAACACAGGAACCGGGGTCACTTTTACGAGACCGGTTGAAGGTTTGAGAGGAAGCATATGGGACAGAAAGTCCATCCTTACGGATTTCGGCTGGGAGTGAACAAGCCGTGGCGTTCGCGCTGGTTCTCGGAGCGCGACTATTCGAAGCTCCTGGTCGAGGACGTGAAGCTGAAGGCTGAACTGCGCGAGAAGCTGAAGGCCGCCGGCGTGAGCTCGGTCGAGATCGAGCGTCCGGGCAACAAGCTGCGCTTCTTGATTCGCACCGCCCGGCCGGGCATCGTGATCGGCCGCAAGGGCGCGGAGATCGAGAAGCTCAAGACGGAGCTCGGCAAGCGCACCAGCCGCGATGTGTTCATCGACATCATCGAGGTGAACAAGCCGGAGCTCGACGCACAGCTGGTTTCGGAGAACATCGCGCTGCAACTGGAAAAGCGCGTCAGCTTCCGCCGGGCCATGCGCAAGAGCGTTGATTCGGCGCTGCGCTTCGGCTGCAAGGGGATCAAGGTGCGCGTCTCGGGCCGCTTGAACGGCAACGAAATCGCGCGGTCGGAGTGGTATTTGCAGGGACGTTTACCGCTGCACACGCTGCGCGCCGACATCGATTACGGGTTTACCGAAGCGCACACGACGTATGGCGTGATCGGCGTGAAGACATGGATATATCGCGGCGATATCTACGAGCAGAAGCGGCGTCAGACGCCGGCGGTGGGGACGTCGGTGTTCTAGGGAACAGGGAACAGGGATTAGCGTCCTTGGCCCTCGAACCTGGATCGCCTGGTTTGAGAGAAGTTGGGCTGTGAAGGATTTGCAAGTTGGCCGGGATGCAGGACCGGGCAGGGACAAGAACTAATCCCTGATCCCTGTTCCCTAATCCCTGCTTTTTCGAGGTTTTCGCTATGTTGATGCCGAAGAAGGTGAAGTTTCGCAAGCAGCAGAAGGGCAAGCGCCGGGGCAAGGCGTGGCGCGGGTCCTCGCTGTCATTTGGTGAATACGGATTGAAGGTGCTGGAGTGCGGTTACATCACTGACCGGCAGATTGAAGCCAGCCGTATTGCCATGACCCGCTTCATCAAGCGCGGCGGCAAGATCTGGCTGCGTCTGTTTCCGGACAAGCCGATTACCAAGAAGCCGGCCGAAGTTCGAATGGGCTCGGGCAAGGGCGCTCTGGATCACTGGGTGGCGGTAGTGCGGCCGGGCAAGATCCTGTTCGAGATGGAAGGCGTGGCCCCGGACGTTGCGCAGGAAGCCATGCGGCTGGCCTCGAACAAGCTGCCGCTGAAGACCAAGTTCGTGATGCGGCCGGGGGCAGAGAGAGTTGTTGCCGCGGCGAAGTAAGCGTCAATCCCAGGTCTTCCGCCACGGCGGACGAGACCTGGGGCACCCGCACTCAGCCGGTCGTGAAAGTTTGAGCGCCTGGCGATCAAGAGAACGGCCGTGAGCGCCGGAGAGAGAAGCAGAGATGGAACTGGAAAAGATGCGCAACTTGAGCGACGACGAACTGGTGCACCAGGAGCAGACAACCTCCGAGCAGCTGTTCCGGCTTCGCTTTCAGGTCTCGATGGGGCAGAACGACGGAGTGAAGAAGCTCCGCCAGCTGCGCAAGGAGATTGCACAGATCAAGACCGTGGCCAAGGAACGGGAGCTGAGCATCCGCGGCGCGAGCAGAGACACGGCCAAGGATGTTGCCGCGGAGACGGTTCCGGCGGCGACGACCAAGAAGGGAGCGCGCTAAATGGCGACTCAAGAGGCAGCACAGGCGCCGGCGACAACAGGCGCGCGGCGTAACGAAAAGGTTGGCAATGTGGTCTCGACCAAGATGCAGAAGACCATTGTGGTCGAGGTCGAGATGCGCAAGGCGCACGCCAAGTACAAGCGGATTGTGCGTTCGACCAAGAAGTTTTATGCCCACGACGAGCAGAGTTCGGCGCGGATGGGCGATGTGGTGAGAATCCGCGAGACGCGGCCGCTGAGCAAGCTGAAGCGGTGGTCGCTTGAAGAAATTGTGCGGCGTTCGACGCTGGGCCAGATTGAAGACGCGGCAGAGGCCAAGACGGCAGCCGCAGCCAAGTAACGCGAGCGACAAGGAGAAGAACCCATGGCAGTGCAAATGAGAACCATGCTCGCGGTGGCCGACAACTCCGGCGCGCGCAAGCTGCAAGTGATTCTGCCCCTGGGCGGGGGACTGGGCAAGAAGGCCGGCCTGGGTGACATTGTGACCGCGGCGGTGAAGGAAGCTTCGCCCGACGGCACGGTGAAGAAGGGCAAGGTGGTGAAGGCGGTCATCGTCCGCACCCGCAAGGAGTACCGGCGGCGCGACGGCACCTATATCCGCTTTGACGAGAATGCGGCGGTGGTGATTGACGATGCGCATGAGCCGGTGGGCACGCGCGTGTTTGGGCCGGTGGCCCGGGAGCTGCGCGAGAAGAAGTTTTTGAAGATTGTTTCGCTGGCGCCGGAAGTGGTGTAAGAGCAGCTGACAGCTGACAGCGAACAGCTAACAGTTGAAGGCATTGAGTAAGGCGAATGGACAGTCGGGTGGCAACAAGGTTTGGAAACTGTCTGCTGTTCGCTGTCGACTGATAGCTGGTTTTGGGAGAGAAGATGCCGAGTTTGAATATTCATCGCAACGATACGGTCAAGGTCCTGACGGGCTCGGACCGGGGCAAGACGGGCCGGGTGCTGCGGGTGTTCCCGGACAAGGGCACGGTGCTGGTGGAGCACGTGCGGGTGGTCAAGAAGACGGTTTCGAGCAAGCAGGGACAGCGCACCAAGGGTGGCATCGCGGAGCAGGAATCGCCCATCCAGGTCTCGAACGTGATGATTGTCTGCCCCAACTGCGGGCCGGTGCGGGTGGGCTACAAGGTCGAGGGCGACAACAAGGTGAGGGTCTGCAAGAAGTGCGGACAGACGCTGCCGACGAAGAAGTAGAAAGACAGTTCGCAGCGGACAGTTCGCAGTTCACAGTTTTGTCGTGGCGCAACGAACGCTGAGCACGAGCTGAAAACCGATGGTTGGATGCAAGGATTGCCTTCCGAAGCGGTACACGGTCCAGCGATGGGCTACTCCGGGCGCCGGAAGAAAGAGAGCGAAGCATCATGGCAGCACGACTGAAAGAGAAGTATCACAAGGAGATCAAGCAGGCTCTGCAAAAGGAGCTGGGTCTCGACAATCCGATGGCGGTGCCGGAACTGGACAAGATCGTGGTCAACATGGGTCTGGGCGAGGCAACCGGGAACACCAAGCTGCTAGACCCGCTGGTGGCGGACTTGGCGATGATTACGGGGCAGAAGCCGGTGACGACCAAGGCGAAGAAGTCGATTGCGGCCTTCAAGGTGAGGGCGGGCATGTCGATCGGGGCCATGGTGACGCTGCGCAACGAGAAGGCCTACGAGTTTCTGGACCGGCTGATTTCAACGGCGTTGCCCAGGGTTCGCGACTTCCGCGGCGTGTCGACGAAGAGTTTTGACGGGCGCGGCAATTACACGCTGGGGTTGCGCGACCAGTTGATCTTCCCGGAGATCGACTACTCGAAGGTCGAGAAGATGAAGGGAATGAACATCACCATTGTGACCACGGCCAAGGACGACAAACAGGCGAAGGCTCTCTTGACGCACTTCGGGATGCCGTTCCGCCAAGGGGCGTAAGTTCGGCCCGCGTAAGGGGATTTGAGGAAATATGGCAACTACTGCAAAGAGAGTGAAGGACGCGCGGAAGCCGAAGTTCAGCAGCCGCAAGCACAACCGGTGCCAACTGTGCGGACGGCCGCGCGGATTTCTGCGCAAGTTCGGCATTTGCCGCTTGTGTTTCCGGGCGCTGGCGCTCAAGGGAGAGATTCCCGGTGTGGTGAAGTCGAGCTGGTAGCGGGACAGCTAACAGCTGACAGCAAACAGTTCCCGCTGAGGCTGGTGGAAGTTAGGTGCGTTGAACCGCGGAGAACTGGCAACTGTTAGCTGTCAGCTGTTCGCTGCATTAAGGACATTCCCGCTGGTTTCCGCGCCGCTTCGGCGGATAAACAATGCGGACGAACGGGGAATGAAGGAGAAGGAATGAGTCTGACCGACCCAGTAGCAGATTTTCTGGCGCGGATCCGGAATGCGATCCGGGCGCGTCATCAGAAGCTTGATGTACCGGCTTCGAAGTTGAAGACCGAGATTGCCCGCATCCTCAAGGAGGAGGGGTACATTTCGAACTACAAGACGCAGGAAGAAGAAGGCAAGCAGGTGCTGCGCGTGTATCTCAAATACGGCGGAACCGATGCGGCCATCCGCGATCTCGCGCGCATCTCGCGTCCGGGGTGCCGCGTCTACATTGGCCGCGACGAGATCAAGCGCGTGCAGGGCGGCCTGGGTATTTCCATCATGACCACGCCCAAGGGCGTGATGACCGGCCGCCAGGCACGCCGCGAAGGCGTGGGCGGCGAATTGCTTTGCGAAGTGTGGTAGAGGCAGGGAACAGGGATCAGGGATTAGTTTCGACGTGCTTGCTAAACGCAGTTTTGGCTAATCCCTAACCACTAATCCCTAACCCCTGCTTTACCGGCTGCAGTGGAACGCATGAGCCATTACGCTCTGGCGGGACTCGCAAGCCACTTAAGGATTGATTCGATGTCGCGTATTGGAAAGAAACTGATCCCGCTCCCGGCGGGCGTGAAGTACAAGGTCGAGGGCAACACGGTTATGGTGGAAGGGCCCAAGGGCAAGGTTTCGGCGCTGATTGCCGAGGGCATTTCGCTTGAGACCAAGGACGGCCAACTGCACGTGAATCGCGAGAACGACAAGTTCGCCGCGGTGCATGGGCTGACGCGGGCGCTGGTGTTCAATGCGGTGCACGGCGTGACGGCGGGCTGGAAGAAGGAACTGGACATTGTGGGCATCGGCTATCGCGCCGAACTGAAGGGCAAGGGGACGGTGGTGTTTACGCTGGGCTACTCGCACCCTATCGAGTTTCCGCTGCCCACGGGCATTGAAGCGGCGGTCGACGCCAAGCAGACGCACCTGGTCATCACCGGCATCGACCGGCAGAAGGTGGGACAGGTGGCGGCGGACATGCGTTCGCTGCGCAAGCCGGACCCGTACAAGAACAAGGGCGTGCGCTACTCCGACGAGAAGCTGAAGAAGAAGGCCGGCAAGACCGGAGCGAAGTAAGAAAGGCAGTTCGGAGTTCACAGTTCTTAGTTCGCAGTTGGTGATGAGGCTGATCGAGGGATGATCTGGAAACTGTGAGCTGACAACTACGAACTGTGAACTGAAAATCAACCGAACGGGGCCGCGGGGCGGCTCCGCTGATAGGAATGAGAGACCCATGATTACGCAGACCAAGAGGAACGCAATCCGGCAGAGGATTCACGACCGCATCCGGCGCAAGCTGGCCGGCACCGGCGAACGGCCGCGGCTGAATGTGTACCGCTCGCTGAATCACATCTATGCGCAGGTGATCGACGACCAGAAGGGCGAGACGCTGGTCTCGGCTTCCACCTTGGCGCTGAAGGCCAAGACCGGCGGCAACGTGGCGGCGGCCAAGGAGATTGGCAAGGCGGTGGCCGAGGCGGCCGTGAAGCAGGGCATCAAGAAGGTGGTCTTCGATCGTGGAGGCTTCCTCTATCACGGGCGGATCAAGGCGCTGGCCGACGCGGCCCGCGAAGGCGGCCTGGAGTTCTAAAAAGCAGGGATCAGGGAACAGGGTTCAGGGATCAGTGAAATAGCTGAAACGGGCACTATCAACTGAGCCCTGACCCCTGACCCCTGAAACCTGGAAAAAGAGAGAGCAATGACGATATTGAAAAAGAAACTCGATGCCAACCAGTACAACCTGAAGGATCAGGTGGTGGCCATCAACCGCGTGACCAAGGTGGTGAAGGGCGGCAAGAACATGTCGTTTGCCGCGCTGGTGGTGGTGGGCGACGCCGCTTCGGGCGTGGTGGGATACGGATCAGGCAAGGCCAAGGAGGTTCCCCAGGCCATTCGCAAGGGGATCGAAGCGGCCAAGAAGAATCTGGTCCGGATCAACCTGACCGAGACCACGATTCCGCACTTGGTGCTGGGCCGTTTCGGCTCGGGGCAGGTGCTGCTGAAACCGGCTCCGGAAGGCACGGGCGTGATTGCCGGCGGCGCGGTGCGCGCGGTGATGACCTCGGCCGGCGTGCAGAACGTGCTGACCAAGAGCCTGGGCTCGCCGAACCCGCATAATGTGATCAAGGCCACGTTCGACGCGCTGGTGCAGTTGCGCGACCGGGCCGATGTGGCGGCGGCGCGCGGCAAGTCTGTGGAGGAGTTGTAGTCATGGCGGAGACGAAGATGATTCGCATTCAGTACTACCGCTCCAAGAACTCGACACCCGCCAAGCATAAGGCGGTGGTCAAGGGACTGGGCTTTACGCGGCTCAACCAGATCGTCGAGCGCGTCGATACCGATTCCACGCGCGGCATGGTGAAGGCCATTCCGCACCTGGTGAGGATTCTGGATAATTAGTGATTAGTGGTCGGTGGGTAGTGATAAGTCTCGACACTCCAATCGGCTAATCACTGACCACTATTCACTGACCACTGCATCAACGCGAGTCGGAAGGGATCAACCTTTCCGGCGCTACAGCGAGGAAAATAATGGCAAAGAATCTTTCGAATTTGCGTGCGCCGAGGAAAGCCAATACCGGGCGCAAGCGTGTGGGCCGGGGTATGGGATCCGGCATGGGCAAGACTTCAACCCGGGGGCACAAGGGCCAGGGATCGCGCACCGGAACGAGCCTGATGCGCGGCTTTGAGGGCGGCCAGATGCCGCTGCACCGGCGGCTTCCCAAGCGCGGCTTCACCAACATCTTCCGCACCGAATACACGGTGGTCAACCTGGACAGGATCGCGGAGCACGTCGAGGGGCTGAAGGTCACCGAGATTGCGTTGGGGGACTACAAGAAGCTGGGCCTGGTGTCGAGCAAGACGGCGCTGGTCAAGATTCTCGGCTCGGGCGAGCTGACTACGGCCATCACCATTCACGCCCACAAGTTCTCCAAGTCGGCGGTTGAGAAGATTGAGAAGGCGGGCGGCAAGGCTGTGGTTCTGGGCGGGGCTCCGGCGGCGGCTTAGGGCTTGGCAGGTTTCCCAGGTCTCAAAATCGAGACCTGGGGCACCCGGCAGGTTGGATGGTTTCCCATTTCTCAAGAGCGAGACTTGAGGGTCCCGGCAGCCCGAAATGCAGGTCCCCTTCGACTACGCTCAGGGCAGGCTTTCGGCTCCGCTGAAGAACGCTTCGCTCAGGATGACAGATTTTGAGAGAAGCTCATGAAGGCGGATTTTTGGATGAGTCGAGACGTGTGACGGGCCGCATATCTTTCCCTTCTCCGGGTTGCTTACGATCGGCCTGAATCCGGGATGCTCTAAGATGGAGTAGGTCAAAAAGATTCTCCTGGCGGTAAACGCCTGAAGCGGACAAACAGACATGCTTGAGAAATTTCTCAATATCTTCCGGATTCCCGACCTGCGCAAGCGCGTACTGTTCACCCTGGGCATTCTGGCCGTCTACCGGCTGGGCTCGCATATTCCCACACCGGGCGTGAATGCCAAGCAGCTTGCGCTGCTGTTCAGCCAGCAGAGCGGATCGGCGCTGGGGCTGATGGATCTTTTCGGCGGTGGAAACCTGCGCCGCATGACGGTCTTCGCGCTGGGCATCATGCCCTATATCACGGCTTCGATCATCTTCCAGCTGCTGACGGTGGTCTATGAGCCGCTGGCGCGCATCCAAAAAGAGGGTGAGCTGGGGCGGCGCAAGATCACGCAGTGGACCCGTTACATGACGGTGATTCTCGGCGGGCTGCAGTCGATCGGTATCGCCGCGATTCTGACCAAGCAAGGCTTGGTGCTGCATCCGGGCATCGGCTTCAGCCTGATGACGATTCTGACGCTGACCACGGGCACGGCGTTCATCATGTGGCTGGGCGAACAGATAACCGATCGCGGCATCGGCAACGGCATGAGCCTGCTGATCTTTGCCGGCATTGTGGCCGGGCTGCCGCGTGGCGTGGCCGAGCTCTACCAGAAGGTTCAGAGCAATGCCTGGGGTTCGTTCACCATCATAGCGGTGGGGCTGCTGGTGGTGTTCATGGCAGCGGTGGTGATGTTCATTGTGTTCGTGGAGCGGTCGGAACGCCGCATTCCCATCCAGAGCGCGCGGCGCATTGTGGGTCGGCGCATGATGGGCGGGCAATCGAGCCATCTGCCGCTGAAGGTCAACTCCGGCGGCGTGATGCCGGTCATCTTCGCCAGCTCGATTCTTTCTGCGCCCATGCTTTTCGGCCAGTCGGAGTACGTGCAGAACAGCCGCTTCCTGCAGCCCATCATGCAGGCGCTGCAGCCCGGCTACCCATGGTATGAGCTGCTCTACGTGCTGGGCATCATCTTCTTCGCCTACTTCTATATTTCCATCGTGATGAAGCCGGACGACATTGCCGACAACTTCCGCAAGTCGGGCTCGTTCATTCCCGGAATTCGCCCGGGCAAGCGCACGTCGGACTTCATCAACGACATCCTTACGCGCATTACGCTGGTCGGGGCGCTCTACCTGATCATCATTTCGCTGGTGCCCACATTCCTGCTTTCTGGCATCCGCTTCGACAAGGTTTGGCTGATCGGTCGGGTCTTCGAATCTTGGCCGAACTGGACAACCCATGGTCTGGGGGTCAATTTCTACTTTGGCGGCACCTCGCTGCTGATCGTGGTGGGTGTGGCCATGGACACCGTCAACCAGGTCGAATCGCAGTTGATCATGCGTCATTATGATGGCTTTTCCCCTCGTTCCGGTCGTATACGAGGAAGGAAAACCTGGTAGTGTCTTCTTTTATGATCGAATTGGAGCAGGGGCCGGAGATGGCTTCAACGACAGTTCCCGGCCCCATACTTTTGCTGGGCGCTCCGGGCTCGGGCAAAGGGACGCAATCGGATCAACTGGTGAAACTGTGGAGCATCCCGCATATCTCCACGGGCGACCTGCTGCGCGCCAATATGGCCCAGGGAACGGCCCTGGGCAAAGTTGCCCAGCAGTCGGTGAACCACGGGGAACTGGTGCACGACTCGCTGGTGAACGAGATGGTGGCTGCCCGGCTGAAGGAGCCGGACACGGCCAACGGTTACATTCTGGACGGGTTTCCGCGGACGCTGGGGCAGGCTACCTGGCTGGATGGACGTCTGGCATCCGATGGCCAGTCGCAGCCGGTAATTGCGGTCAACATCCAAGTGGACTATAATCAGTTACTGCGTCGAATTACGGGGCGCAGGAACTGTCCTGTCTGCGCGACCATCTATAACGGCTTCATGAATCCGCCCAAACGGGAAGGATTCTGCGATATAGAGGGCGCGGCGCTCGTCCAGCGAGCCGATGACACGGAGAAGGTCTTCCGGGAGCGCATGCGCGTCTACCAGGGACTGACCGCGCCGGTCATCGAGCACTATCGGGCTTTGGGACGCTTCGCGGAAGTGGATGGAGACCGGCCAATCGGTGTGGTTGCGGCCGGAATTGTTGCCGCCGTCGAGCGGTTACGCAGTTGAGCGTAGCCGGACGGCGGGTTTGTGCGTGAGAAGCAGTTGTCAGTTCACAGTTCGTAGTTCTCAGTGAGCGCCGGTTCGATAGGCCAGCAACTGAAACTGACCACTGGGAACTGACCACTGAGAACTGGATTCTTTGTGGCTGTTGTGCTGAAGTCGTCCAACGAGATCGAGAAGATGCGCCGCGCGGGGCAGGTGGTTCGCGAGGTGCTGGAGTTGGTGCGGGGCAAAGTCAGGCCGGGCGCCACGACTCTGGATCTGGAGAAGGCGGCGGCAGCGCGGCTGGATGAGTTGGGCGTGAAGGCTGCTTTCAAGGGCTATCACGGGTTTCCTTGCGTGCTCTGCACCTCGGTGAACAGCGAGGTGGTGCACGGCATCCCGTCGCAGAAACGGGTCCTCAAAGAGGGGGACATCGTTTCGGTCGACTTCGGCGCCATCGTGGACGGCTACTTCGGAGATGCGGCGATCACAGTTCCGGTGGGCGCGATCGACCCGGATGCGGCGCGATTGCTGGCGGTGACGGAGAAGTCGCTGCATGCGGGCATAGCTGCGGTACGGCCGGGAGCGACGCTGGGGGATGTGGGCGCGGCGGTGCAGGACGTGGTCGAGGCCGGGGGGTTTTCGGTGGTCAGGGATTTCGTGGGCCATGGAATCGGGGTCCACATGCACGAAGACCCGCAGGTGCCGAACTTTGGCGAGCGGGGACGCGGGATGAAGCTGAAGGCGGGAATGGTGATCGCCATCGAGCCGATGGTGAACGCGGGCGGGCCGGACGTTGAAGTATTGGGCGACCGCTGGACTGCGGTCACCAAGGACGGAAGCATGAGCGCTCATTTTGAGCACACGGTGGCGGTGACCGCTACCGGGGCGAGAGTCTTGACTGAGTAGTGCGCTCAGTCCAAAACATAAGGGCGCGGGAGCGCCGGAATTGGATGCGGTTTGTCGAAGGAAGACGCGATTGAGGTAATGGCGGTGGTTACGGAGACGCTGCCCAACGCCATGTTCAAGGTCAAGCTCGAGAACAATCACGAGGTGCTGACCCATGTTTCGGGAAGGATGCGGAAGAACTTCATTCGCATTTTGCCGGGCGACCGCGTGGCCGTGGAGCTGAGTCCATACGATCTGAATCGCGGACGAATCGTTTACCGCTACAAATGACAGCTGGCAGCACACAGCTGACAGCGAACAGTTTTGAGGAAGGGCAGCAAACAACATGAAGGTCCGTGCATCGGTAAAGAAGATTTGCGTTAAGTGCAAGGTCATCACCCGCAAGGGAGTGGTGAGGGTGATCTGCGAGAACGCAAAGCATAAGCAGCGCCAGGGCTAAGTGGGACTGGTATACGCGAAAAGCTTTCACGCGAGTTCGCAGTTCTTAGTTCACAGTTCTCAGTTGCGGATCAAGGTCAACTGAGAAGAATCAAGCAAGTCGGACGCTGTGAACTACGAACTCTGAACTGCGAACTCGAAAAGAGGCTAGTTAGCTTGAGTCAAGGCTTGCGATGAACCTCTGGAAGCTTGAAGCACAAACCGTGCGAACCGGCGATTGGCCGGAGGCACATAACCTGCAGCAGCAAAGGAAACGAGAATGGCACGTATAGCCGGCGTCGATCTGCCTCGCAATAAACAGGCACGCATCGCGCTCACATACATCTTCGGCATCGGGGATCCCCGCGCCGCCAAGATTCTGGAGAAGGCGAACGTCGATCCCTTCAAGAA
>DATKGE010000056.1:0-26921 GCA_035510955.1 Occallatibacter sp.
AACTGGCCGCACAGGAGACGGGAAGCCTGCCGGAGACCAAGGCGCCTGCCCCGACGCAGGTTGCGCCCGCACCGCCGCCGGTGGTCGCAGTTCCAAGTGCCGATATCTACAGCGCAAAGCTCGACTGGCCGTGGCTCGCCCGGTTCAAAGAAGCGGATCTGGCACTGGGTCCGCCGGCTTCGGGCGAAAATCGCGTGGTTTTCATGGGCGACTCCATCACGCAGGCCTGGAAGATCGAGGGGCCTGACGGTTCCTTCCCCGGCAAGCCATACGTCAATCGCGGCATCAGCGGGCAAACCACGCCCCAAATGGTGCTTCGCTTCCGCCAGGACGTCATCGACCTGAAGCCGAAGGTGGTGGTGATTCTGGCCGGCATCAACGACGTTGCGGGCAACACCGGGCCGGAGACTCTGGAGCAGATTGAGGGCAACCTGACGTCGATGGCCGAGCTGGCCTCGGCCAGCCACATCCGCGTAGTGCTCTGCTCGGTGATGCCTGCGTTCGACTTTCCCTGGAGGCCGGGACTCGCTCCGGCGGCCAAGGTTGTGGCGCTGAACGCGTGGATCAAGGACTACGCAACGTCGAGGGGTTACGTGTACGTGGACTACCACTCGGCTATGAAGGACGAGCGCGACGGCCTGCCTGCGACGCTCAGCAAGGATGGTGTTCATCCAACGGCGGCGGGTTATGCGGTGATGGCTCCGCTGGCGGAGGCGGGAATCGAGAAGGCGCTGAAAGCGAAGAACAGGGAATAAGGATCAGGGATCAGTTGTCCCAGATCTGGCCAGCATCGATTGCTCCCGTCTGTTGCTGGAGATCGAGAGGTCCATTTGCTGATCCCTGTTCGCTGATCCCTGTTGCCTGCCTTTGTGCAATTGCTAAACCATCGAATTGCCCCTACAATAGAAGAGGAAGATTGCAGGAAAGGTCAAGTAGATGCCCAAGGAAAAGATCCATCCCAATTACGCCGCGGTGCGGGTTTTGTGCGCCTGCGGAAACAATTTTGAGACCCGTTCGACCCATAAGGGCGACATCCACGTGGAAATCTGCTCGGCTTGCCACCCGTTCTTTACCGGCAAGCAGAGGCTGGTCGATACCGCCGGCCGCGTGGAGCGGTTCCGGCGCAAGTACGCCAAATCGGATGCGGCAACGGCAACGAAGTAACCGGCGCCGATTCAGTCGGTTAGCACGATTGGGCCTCCGCCGCGGCGGAGGCCCAAGTTCTTTAAGATGTAGTTTGAAGGCTCCCATGGCCGGCAAAGGCTTTACCGTGAAGAAGGATTGGGACAACCCCATCAACCACCCCATGCCCGCCGAAGCGCGGGTGCCGGCGGAGGTGCGTATCGGTGCGGTTCTCGTCGCCCCTGCCACCGTGCTGGCGCCGATGGCTGGGGTCACGGATACGGTCTTCCGCCGCTTTATCCGCCACGCCAGCCTGTTCTCCACCTGCGGTGGGGCAGACGCGGCTGCGCCGCAGGAGAGCGATGCCGGGGATGCGCTTACCATCGAGGCCGCCGTCACCAACGCCCAGTCCGGCTGCGGCCTGCTGATGACCGAGTTCACCTCCGCCGACGGTCTGGCCCGCATGCGCGAGTCCAAGCGCCGCCGCTATCTCACCTTCTATGATGATGAGCACCCGATCGGGGCGCAGCTTTTCGGATCGAATGCGGAGACCCTGGCCGAAGCCGCGCGCATAGTGCAGGACACCGGTTTCGACACCGTCGACTTGAACTTGGGCTGCCCGGCTAAGCGCGTGGTCGGCTGCAACGGCGGGTCGGGCCTGCTGCGTGACCTACCGAAGATTGCTGAAATCTTTCGCGCGGTGCGCAAGGCGGTGACGATTCCCTTCACCGTAAAGTTCCGTATGGGCTGGAACGAGAAACAAATCGTCTGCGTCGAGTTGGCACGGATGGCCGAGGCCGAGGGCCTGGCAGCCGTGGCACTGCACGCGCGCACCCGCGAGCAGGGCTACAGCGGCCAGGCGCAGTGGCAATGGATCGCCGCCATCAAGCGGGCGGTCAGGATTCCCGTGATAGGAAACGGCGACATTCGCACCCCGGAGGACGCGGCGGCGATGGTTGCTGAAACCGGCTGCGACGCGGTGATGATTGGCCGCGCGGCACCGGCCAACCCGTGGATTTTTCGCCAGATTGCCCAGTACACCGCGACCGGCACTTATGAGAAGCCCACGGTGGAAGACCGCTACCGAATGATTCGCGCCTATTTCCAGATGCTTCTCGATGAGGCTGAGACCACCAAAGACCTGGCGCGCGGCGAACGCATGGGCGAGACGGCCGGCAAGATGAAGCAATTCGCCACCTGGTTCACCCACGGCGTGCCGGGGGGCGCGAAGCTGCGCGCGGCCGTCTATCACGCGCGCACCGGAGCTGAGGTGCTGGGCGAGGTGGAGCAGTTCTTTGCGGCGCGGCGCGCTGAGGGGTCAGGCGAACCCATTGCGGCGGAACTTGAGGACGTGACTAGCGGTTATCCGGAAGGCGCGCTGGTTTGCGATTAACTGCGCCGTGAGCCTGCCATTTTTCGGCGGGCTGCTTCAGCCTTTTATATGCATCCGCCGCATCAAACAGCCGACAGGCCGGGTATATATTGAACTCACCCCAGAAATAGGCTCGCCTTGCGAAACGGGTCGCGGAAGCCGAAGAGCATCTTGAGGGCATTGGTGTGCGCGTTGGCCGCTCTGGGTGTTGCCACGCCTGCCTGCCTGGGGCAACAGTACAGCTTCAGCACCATTGCCACGGGTCTGGGCAACCTGAACGTCATTTGCATTGCCCAGGACCGAACCGGCTACCTGTGGGTGGGGACGGAGAACGGGCTCTATCGATTCGATGGGCGGGAGTTCAGGCAGTTCGGTGCGGCCAATGGACTGCATGGGCACATCATCCAGAGCCTGTTTGCCAGCGCCGATGGAACTCTCTTGGTCGGCACCACGACGGGCATTTATTTTGAGCGGCAAGACGGACGGTTCGGGCGGATTCATGCGCCGGCGCCGGTCACCGATTTCTCGCAGAGGATCGGATCGGTCTTCACCGCCCTTGCCCCCGGCCAGGTGGTGACAGCGGACCGCAACGGCGTCTTTCTGCTGCAGCATGCCGCGGCCGACAACTGGATAGCTCAGCCGATGTACCTGGAGGGCGAAACGGTCTGGAGCGTGCTGGCCGGACCAGATGGTGCGCTGTGGTACGGCTGCGATGACGACCTGTGCCGCCTGCAGAACGGCAAGACCACGCACCTGCGCGCCGCGCTGAACCTGCCCGAGGGACCTTGGATTCACTTGCGGCCGGCGCGCGACGGCCACATCTGGGTCCGCAGTGCCGCGCATCTGGGCGAAGTGTTCCCGGCCGAGAACCGATTCGAATTGCACGACCTTCCCGGCCGGTCGAATGGCGTGGCCTACGTGGAACTGACCCAGGACACAAAGGATCGCATCTTGGCCACGCAGGGACCTGCGTTCGGGCTGTGGGAGAACGGGAACTGGCGCATGGTGACGGCCAGGAACGGCCTCCCCCGCTATGACATTTCGGAGCTGTTCGTGGACCGCGAGGGCTCCTTGTGGATTGGCGTTGTGGGCCATGGACTGATGCGGTGGGTGGGACAGGACCGGTGGGAAGCCTACACAGAAGACAACGGATTAAGCGACGGCATTGTATGGGCCACGTTGCGCGATCGGAGCGGACGCCTCTGGATCGGCACCGAGTCCGGCCTGGATCTGCTTTCTCCCGGAGAGAACACGCCGAAGACCTGGCATTCGCCCGCCATCCAGACCGACCGTGCTGCTTCGTTGGCCGAGGGCGCGGATGGCAGCGTATGGATGGGCTCGGCAGCCGGCAACCTGGTGCGGATCGATCCCAAAACCCTGGCTGGAACCCAGTGGGAAGTACCTGAGGTCTTTCGCGTACTGAGCGATGGCGGCAATCGGATTTGGGTGGCCACCGACGGCGGGTTGTACGTGGTGGATACCGCCACCGGCGACCACGCTCCACGCCTTGTGGAAGACGCGGCGATCGCTAATCCCAATCAGCGTTTCACCGACCTGAGCCTCGAAATAAGGCCGGACAGGACAAATCGGCTCTGGGCGGCATCCGACGAAGGGATCTACCGGCTGGATCAGTCCGGATGGAAGCACATCGACCCCGGACTTTCCGGCGTGGCTCCCTACCAGATCGCCGCCGACGGGGATGGAAATCTCTGGGCTTCGGGCGCGTTTCCGGGCGTCCTGCGTTTGATGATCGTCGGCGACCGCGTAGTGGACTCGGAGCACGTTGTGCGCCCCAATCTGCTGTCGGAACGGGTCGTATCGCTGGCTGTCGACCGCCGCGGCTGGCTGTGGGTGGGCCAGGATGCCGGCCTGTCTGTCTTCGACGGCCACGCCTGGCGCAGCTTTACCCAGGATGACGGGCTGATCTGGAACGATACGGACAGCAATGCGCTGGCTGAGGATCGGGATGGCAGCATGTGGATCGGCACCTCCGGCGGCTTGTCGCACCTGTTCGAGCCGCAGGCTATTCCCCCCGGACCGCCGGCGTCTCCCGTTTTTTCCGGGATCAGCTTCGGCACGGAAGCCATCGCCAACGAATCTGAGATTCCGTGGAGCGCCAGCACGCTGGCCATCGGCCTGGCGCCTCTCAATTTCCGCGACGCCAGCCACACTCGCATCCGCTACCGGCTTTTGGGAGAGGAGTCGGATTGGGTGGAAACGACGGAGGGCAGCGTGCGCTACCCGCGGCTGGAGCCCGGCGCTTATCGATTCCAGGCCGTTGCGGTGAATGGGAATGGCGGAACTGTTTCGCCGGTGAGAGAAATTTCGTTTGTGGTTACGCCACTCTGGTGGCAAAGTGGGCCGCTGCGATTGGCGTTGATCCTGGCCCTCGCGCTCGGCGTGGTGCTGGCGTGGCGCGGGAGCGTGCATCTGCTGGTGCGGCAAAAGCGGTTCCTGGAACAAGCCGTACATCACCGCACCGAGGATCTGGAGCTGGAAAAAACCGACCTGATGCATGCACGCGAGCAGATGCGTCATTTTGCCGAGCACGACGATTTGACGGGCCTCTGGAATCACCGCATCATCATTGAGCGATTGCGGCAGGAGGTAGACCGCTCGCGGCGCGAGCGAACGCCCCTGAGCGCGATCCTGGTCGATTTGGACCACTTCAAAAACATCAACGACACCTTCGGCCATCCAGCGGGCGACCTGGTGCTGAAGGAGGTCGGTGCAATCTTCCACAACGCAGTGCGGTCGTACGACTGGGTGGGCCGTTACGGGGGCGAGGAATTTCTGCTAATCCTGCCGGGGTCCAACTTTGCCGGCGCACGCCTCCGCGCCGAGCAACTGCGGATGGCGGTGCAGGCGGCCTACATTCATGACGGCGAGCGAGCCATCCCGATCACCGCCAGCTTCGGCGTGGCATCGGGATTCCCGGCAGACTACGAGGTTCTGATCCACACCGCCGATGTGGCCCTGTATCGCGCCAAGGACAATGGCCGCAACTGCGCCATCGCCATCGAAATCGCGATGACGGAAAATGCCGAGGACTCCTGAAACCGCTATGGCGAAATCAATGGGAGGCGGATTGTCGCGCGCGCGCCTTCGCCATCTTCACGGTTGATGAGGCTGATTTCGCCGCCATGGGCGCGGGCGATCTGCTGGGCCAGGGCCAGGCCCACGCCGCTACCGGCCGGCTTGGTGGTATAGAAGGGCACAAACAGATTCTCGGAGTTGGCGATGCCCATGCCGCGATCTTCAATGGCCACCAGCAGCGCGGAATCGTCGATCCGCCAGAAGACGTGCACCGCTTCCGCGCCATTGGCCAGCGAAGCATCCACGGCGTTGCGCAGCAGATTGATCAACATCTGCTCCAGTTGGTCGGGATCGGCATCGAGGGTCACCGCTGGTCCGGCTTCGAGGTGCACCGGAAGGCGCTGTTCAAGCAGCACAACCCGCTCCAGCAGCGGCCCCACCGCAACCTGCTTGAAATTGGGCGGCGGTAATTGAGCCAGCAGGCGATAGGACTGCACGAAGCGGTGCAGCGCGTCGGCGCGGCTCTCCACAACGCCCAGGCCGCGGCGAAAATCGCGTAGCGTGGCGTCTTCGCCCTGCATGTTGTCTACGCGCGCCAGCAGGCTGCCGGCAATGGACTTGATGGGCGCCAGCGAGTTCGAGAGCTCGTGGCCGAGCACGCGGATCAGGCGCTTCCAGGCGATCTGTTCTTCTTCCTGCAGCGGCAGGCTCACATCGGCCAGCAGCAGCAGCGTGTGCGGCGCGCCATCCTGGCGAAAGACCGCCTTGCGCAGCAGCCAGCGCGTGGACTTTGCGCCGAAGGAATGAATGCTCTGATCGGGCGCGGCCAGCAGTTCTTCGAGGCCGAGCTCGCGCGCGCTATGGCCGAAGCTGCGCGCGTGGGTCAGGCCCAGCAGCCTGACGCCCGCGTTGTTCACCAGCTGCAGAAGGTCCTCGCGGTCAAAAGCAAACAGCGGCGCGTGCATGACTTCAAGAATGCGAGCAAGCAGGGCGGTCGCTTCAAGGGAACGCACGCGCTGCTTCTGCAGCAGGTCGGCCAGTGCGTTGACCTCGGCGGCCAGCTCACCGAATGCGTCCCCGGTGCCGGCGCCGCGGGCGCGGAAGGAGTAGTCACCCTCGCGCAGCGAGGAGACAACGTTGGAGAGCGTCTGGATGGGGCGGGTCAGTCCTTCAACCAGTGCCGCCGCGACCACGACAAGGTACAGCAGCAGGCAACCGACGAGCAGCAGCGCCGGCGCCAGCGAAATCTCTTTCTGATAAAGATAGACCGCGACAAAGATGAGCGCGGGCAGCGTAAGCAGAAGGCAGTAGAGCCACGCGCGGCGCACGGCCGAGCGGCGGCGGCGCATGCGCCGAAGACGGGCTGCGCGTTCAGAGTCCATATTTTTCTATGCGGCGATAAAGGGCAGCGCGGCTGAGCCCGAGCGACTCGGCCGCCTGCGAGATGTTGCCGTCGCAGCGGCGCAGCACCTTGCGGATGAGCAGGGCCTCCACGTCGTCGATGCTCATATTCTCAAACGATTGCGGCGAAGATTTCTGCGCAGCGATGGCCAGGTTTGCCGGCTCGATCTCATCGCCGCGGCAAAGCAGAACGGCGCGTTCCACGGTGTGCTCGAGTTCGCGCACGTTTCCCGGCCAGGGGTACTGCATCATCTGCTGCATGGCGGCCGAAGAAAAGTCGCTTACCTGCTTGCGGTACCGGGTGCGGCTGCGGTTGAGAAAATGCGCCGCCAGCAGCGGTATGTCCTCGCGCCGCTCGCGCAGCGCGGGCAGGTGGATTTCGACTGTATTGATGCGGAACAGCAGGTCTTCGCGGAAGTTTCCCGCCTTGGCCTCTTCCGTGAGCAATGCGTTGGTAGCGGAAAGGACGCGCACATCCACGCGCCTGGTCTGCGAAGAGCCGACACGCTCCAGTTCCCCGGTTTCTAGAACGCGCAGCAACTTGGCCTGCTGGCGCAGGGGCACATTGGCGATTTCGTCGAGGAAGAGCGTGCCGCCGTTGGCCAGCTCAAAGCGTCCGATGCGGTCGGCGCGCGCGTCGGTGAATGCGCCTTTGACGTGGCCGAAGATTTCGCTCTCGAAAGTTCCCTCCGGCAAGCCGCCCGCGTTGACTGCCACCAGCGCCATGCGCGAGCGCGGCGAAGCGGAATGGAGCAGCTTGGCGACAATCTCCTTTCCCGTGCCGTGCTCGCCGGTGATGAGCACATTGGCGTCCGACGGCCCCACCTGGGCAATGAGTTCGAGCACCGGCTGCATGGAAGGCGCGCCGGCAACAAACTCCGGCATGCCCTCGGCGCGCAGCAGCCGATTCTCGAGCTCCAGTTGCCGCGCGCGGCGCAGCGCGGCGTGCAACTCGGCATGAACCCGCACCAGCGAGATCAAGCGCTCGTTCTCCCACGGCTTTTGAATGAAGTCGCGCGCCCCGCGCTTGATGGATTCGACAGCCAGGTCAATGTTGCCCCACGCGGTCATCACGATGACTGGCAGCCGCGAATCGAACTCCTGAATGCGCGCCAGCAGGTCCAGGCCCTCCTGCCCTGAGGTTGTGTCACGCGTGTAGTTGAGGTCGATCAGCAGCACATCGTAGTCGCTCTGGCCCAGCGCCTCAATCAGCAGTTGAGGCGAGCGGACGCAATCCACCGAGATGCCCTGCGGAGAGAGCAGCAACTCGACGGCTTCAAGGATGTGCGGCTGGTCGTCGGCCACCAGCACTCGGACCTTTTCCTGCTTAGTGGGAATGGCTCGCCTCCTGGACACGACCAGCTTTGACAGCGTCTGCTTTCGGTGGGGCGATCGAGACTGCGCGAGCTAAGGAAACCGAGCCGGAGGCGCGCTGGCGGCCGATGCGGCGGTCTTCGCCGGGAATCCAGCGGCTGCCCAGCGGCTGGGAAGTCGGCACAGCTGCGCGTTGCAAGACTGATTGTGCAGAGGCGAGCATGATCCCTTTCACTGATTCTACGGCGCACGGGTCACAACGCCCGATTTCGCGTCGTCGATCGAGACCCCTGTCCGCTCCAGCGTCTCGCCAATGGCCCGGTCGATATCCACCTTGGCCTTTTCGTAGTTTGTTTGCGCAGCGTCCAGAGCGGACTCGGCCAATGCGAGGGCGTTCTCCGAGGCCAGCGTGTCGGCACTGGATTTAGCACCGAGACGTTGTTCCTGTTTGGTGATGTCGAAGGTCTTCTGCGCTAGGTCGAGCGCTTTCTGCGCTGCGTCCACGTGGGCCTGAGCCTGTTCAAGCGCAAACTTCGAGTTGCGAACGTCGAAACGAATTCCCTTCTGATACTGCTCGGAGGAGATCTGGCTCTGGCGGTACTCCAACACGGCACGAAATTGATCGGCCTTCGCCTGCCGGTTGCGCAGATTGATGGAAAGCGTCATCCCGACCTGGTATTCCGGGGATGAGTAGTTGAAGGTGTTCGCGAACATGCTGGGGAAGTCCGTGGGCAGATTGGAGACGCATTCGGTTCCTAGGGAGCAGTTTGGGTTCTTGGGACCGGCGGTGCCTGCACCGACATAGTCGCCATACATGGTGAGAATCGGCAAAAGCTCGCTGTTGATGTCCTTCAGGCTCTGCTTCAGCTTGGCGGCCTGCATCTGGTAGATGGCAACCTCGGGCCGCTTTTTCTCCGCCTCGGCGATCAACTCGTCGATGGACTTGTCGGCATTCGGGTTGGGGTCTGCCTTCAGGTCGAGCGGAATGACCGGCATCTCGTCGATCGTGGGATCGTCGACCTTGGTAAGCGCGTTCTTCATCAGCAACTCGTTCAGTCGAAGGCTGGCACGCGCCACAGTAAGGTTGCCTTCGGCGGTAGCCACGGCGGACTGATCCGTCATCACCTGCATCGCGGGAATGGCCTGGAGTTCGAGCTGCTTCTGATCGTCGGAGAGAGTTTTGTTCGCGAAGCCGAGAGAGCGCTCACTGATCTGCTCACCCTCGTAGGCGTTGACGAGGTCCCAGTAGATATTCTCCACCTGGGTCACCGTGGCGATTACCTGGGCTATGAAAGCAAGGTCGGTAATCTGGGAGTCGCGTTTGGCAATGCGGATAAAGCGTTCGTTGGTGGCGATCCCGAAGCCGGCCAGAATGGGCTGGGAGATTTGCACCGCAAAATTGGAATAGAGCGTCGGATTGATGCCGTTGTAAGGAGAGTTGCTGGCCACACGCTGTCCGAGATAGTTGATGTTTACGTTTGTGCCGATGGGGAAAGACTGGGAGTAGTTCGACAAGACCTCAATGGTGTTGGTCTTCAGAACCGGCGTGCCTGTCAGGAACTGGTTAGGCTCCTGGACAACGGTGTGATCCACGAAGCCCCTGAAATTGAGGGAGGGATCGAAGGACGAAACAGTGGTACCGGCGCCGAGGGTCGATTGCACGATGCCGCCCGTGCCGGCGGAAAATCCGGATCCGGACGAGCCCCCACCGCCGCCGGTGGAAGCGGCAAAACCGCCTTGTGTGCCCTGGACGATGGCGGTGTTGACGCCGTTGGCCTGGCTGCCCGCCTTGGTGCGCAAAATATCGGTTTGTGCGATGGGGAAGTTATAGCGGAAGTAGGCCAGATCGAGGTTGTTCTCGATGGCCACTGCGATCGCGTCATGCAATGAGATATAGATCTTCCCATCGCGGATAAGGTTCTGCAGGCGCGGTGAGTTGCTCAAGTCCAGCTCCGGCGCGGTGCTGGGCATATAGGGGAAAAGCGGGTTATGCGAGTGAGGCATGGGCACGTGAAACGGCTGCGGCGGAGCAAACAACGGCTGCTGCGTCTGCTGCATCTGTTGCGCTATGGTCGGCGGCGTAGCGGTGCCGTTTGCCGGGGGCGTCGGGGCCTCCGGCGTCGCCTCCGCGGTTGGGGATGCGGCTTGCGCTTGCGTGGCAGCCGGCGGAGGCGGCGCCGTCTGCTGCGGCAAAGGCTCTGCGCCGAGGACCAGGTTGCCCTGCAACAAAAGGATGGCAGCTGCGGACTTGACCATCCGAGCCGAATTGGATTTGAACTGATTCACTGTGCACCGACCTCCGTTGCCCTGGGCTCGACAGCTTCGTCTCGCGTTACCCATCCATCGCGCAGTTCCAATATGCGCTTGCCATAGCGCGCGTTTTCTTCAGAATGCGTCACCTGCACAATCGTTGTGCCGGCGCGGTTCAGTTGGCAAAACAGCTCCATGATTTCGCGAGCCTGCGTGGAGTGCAGGTTGCCGGTTGGCTCATCCGCCAGCAGCAGCGAGGGCGCGTGCACCACGGCGCGCGCAATGCCCACCAGTTGCTGCTGCCCGCCGCTGAGCTGATTGGGATAAAGATCCTTCTTGGCCACAATCTGGAACCGGTCGAGAATGTCGGCCACCATCCCCTGCCGCTCTTTGGCCGGCAGATTCTTGTAACTCAGCGGTAAGTCGATGTTCTCGGCAACAGTTAGATCGTCGAGTAAGTGATAACTCTGGAAGACCATGCCGATGCGCTGTCGCGCCAGGTCCGCGCGCTGCTTGCGGTTGAGCTTGTGCGCCGGCGTTTCATCGAACCAGTATTCGCCCAGCCAACCGTCGTCGAGCAGGGCAAGCACGTTGAGGAGCGACGACTTCCCCGCTCCCGAGGGTCCCATCACGGTGACGAACTCCCCTTCATTGATGGTGAGCCGGACCTGGCGCAGCACCCAGGTTTCGGTGTGGCCCGTTTTGTAACTGCGTTCTACGTTTTTCAGCTCAATCATGATGTGTGTGTTACTCCGATCTCAATGCAAGAATTGGGTCGACGGCTGAGGCGCGACGCGCAGGCAGCCATGCGGCCAGGAAAGATGCGGCCGCCAGAACAACAACGACCGAGGTGAAGGTGAGAGCGTCATGAGCCTTGACTCCATAGATATATCCGCTCGTGAACTTGACAGCAAACCATGCCAGCACGCCTCCGATAGACACACCAATGGTGATCAGCAAAAGCGCGCGGCGCAGAATGAGCGAAAGAATGTTGCCCTGCGGCGCTCCGAGAGCAATGCGCAGGCCGATTTCGCGCGTACGCTGCGCAACAGCAAACGACAGCAGGCCATAAAGTCCCACGGTAGCAATCATCAATGCCAGCGCGCCAAAACATTCCAGCAGATGCGCGATCAGCGTCTGGCTGCCAAAAGAATCCTCCACCGCTTCGTGAATGGTCTTCACATCGGTCGTTGTCGCATCGGGCGCAACCTCATGAATCGCCTTATCGAATTGCGCGCGAAGAGTATCGGCAGGAATGGCGGCGCGGATGGCAACTTCCATGAAGGCCGCCGCTACGCCATACATCGGTGTCCCGGGCTGCATTTGCGCAAGGCAGAAATAAACTTCGGGCCTGATCGCGTCCGTAACATTATTTTGTTTCATGTCGCCGATTACGCCCACAATGCGGATGTCTGCAAACTTTCCCTCTCCCATCGACAACGTATGGCCAACCGGATCCGTTGCAGGCAGGTACTTGTCCGCGAACGCCTTGTTGATCAGAGCAACCACCGGCGCTGCGGCTGTATCATCCTCCGTAAAGAAGCGGCCGCGCACCATCGGAATTCCCAGCGCCGACGCGAGCCCCGCCGAAGCCAGGCTCGCACCAGCGCGCGGAGCCTGAGCCGGTGGAAGCTTCTTGTGATCGATCTGAACGATCAGGCCGACTGAGAACTCCCGGCGCAGCGGCAGCACCGAACTGAGCGCAGCGTCTTTGACGCCGGGAATGGCGCGCAGACGAGCAAGCAGCGGCTCATAGGACGTGCGAATGATATTGGTCTCTGTGGCGGAGCCGGCCAATGCAGGCACCGCCCCATTGAGAACGATGCCCCCGGTGAGAACGTTCTGCTGCGAGAAGCCAAGCGGAACCTGGCGCAACGCATGAATAGTCCGCAGGAACAGCCCCGCTCCAACAAGAAACACCAGCGTGAGCGCCAGCTGCGCCACCACCAGAGCCTCGCGGGTGCGGCTCTGGCCCGCAGACGCCGTTGCATTCACTCCCTGCAACGACTGCTGAACGTTGCGTCGCCACGCGCGCCACGCAGGAAAGACTCCGACAACGATGGAGGTAGCAACTGTGAGTGCGGCCATGCCGACCAGCACGCGCCACTCCACGTAAATCGTACGCGTGAGCAGCAAGTTGCGGTCGATCTGCCGCCATAGGAGCTTGATGGCAGACTCGCCTAGAAGAAATCCGGCCACGCCGCCGATGCCGCTGAGCAGCATGCTTTCCACGATTGCCTGTTGCAGCAGCCGCGCGCGGCTGGCTCCGAGAGCCGCGCGCACTGCTTGTTCCCTGACCCGCGCCACGGCCCTCGCCAGCAGGAGGCTCGTGACGTTCAGGCAAGCCAGCGCCCATATCGCGAAGACCACGGCATATAGGAGCATAAGCGGCTTGCGCGCATCCTCGATCAGCGATTGCCGATAGCCTATCGCCTCAACGCGCGAGGGCAAAACACCCCATGGGTTTTGCTTCGCTATCACTGCCTGCGTCCTGTCGAATCCGGCGGCCAATTGAGCTATCGTCATTCCATCGGGAAGCCGCGCATAGAGTTCTCCAAAAATCTCCTCGTCCCCGCTCATCGCGACCTTGCCGGACGCTTTGATCTCTGCCGGCGACCAAACCTGCATCGCTTCCCCATAAGGAAAGGAAAACCCCTTCGGCATGACACCGACAATGGTGTAGGCAACTTCCTTGATGTAGATGTTTTTGCCGACGATCATGGGGTCTGCGTTAAAGAGCCTGCGCCATGTATCCTCGCCCAGCAAAGCCACGCGATTATTCCCTGGATCGTTCTCGTCTTGGCGGAACACGCGCCCCTTGAGTGGCGCCACGCCAAGCATCGTCATCAGGCCCGCTGTCACTTGCGACTGCTGGATCTGGAAGCGCCCGCCGGAACTAACAACGCTGGCCTCGGAATCGTTCATAACTGCGGCAATCTGCAATCGCGTTCCCATGGCATCCCGCAGTTGCAGAATGTTGGCATAGCTCATCGGATAATCTTTCACCTTGACCGTCACAACGCGATCGGGCTGCGCATAAGGCAATGGACGCAGAAGAATTCCGTCAAGAATCGTGAAGACGGCGATATTCGCTCCGATGCCCAGCGCGAGCACGGTAGCCGCCGTGAATGCAAATCCCGGCGATTTGCGCAACTGGCGCAATGCGTAACGCAGGTCATTCAGAATCGATCGCATCGTCAATCTCCTTTCTCCTCGCTTCACTTTCAATTGCGCGCACCCGGCTCTACTCGTTGCGCAATGCTTGCATCGGCTGGACGGTAGCCGCGCGGCGCGCGGGCAAGGCTGCCGCCAATACAACCATCACCGCAGTCAGAAACACGGCGCCTCCAAGCGTGATGGGATCAAACGTAGTGACACCATAGAGCTGGCTGCGAAAAAGTTGCGCTAGGCCCACCACGGATGGCAGCGCGACAACAACGGCGATTGCGGCGATGAGTGCCATCTCGCGCACCACCAGTAGAATGACGCCGGAGCGTTGCGAACCGAGCGCCAGCCGCACGCCGATCTCGCGCGTGCGCTGCTCTGTGGAATAGGCCAGCACCCCGTAGAGGCCCACGGCTGCCAGCACCATTGCCAGCACCGAGAAGCCGATGGCGAGATAGGCCAGAGCGCGTTCGTCGGATGCGCTGCGGCTCACCTGCTCGTCCATGGTGCGCAGGCCATCGACGACCAGCGTGGGATCGAGTTGATGGATCGCCTGGCGGATGGCCGGCTCGACGAACTCCGGCCGCTGCGCGGTGCGCGTGTAAATGACGACGCCTGTGGGATGTTCTTCCTGCGCATACGGCTGATAAACGGCGCCGCCCAGTTCGGTGCGCAAATCGCTGTGCTTGATGTTTCCCACCACGCCGACGACAGTTATATCGAATTTCAGATTGTCGCCCGCACCCTTTGCGATTGCACGGCCAATCGCGTTCTGCGGAGTTCCGAAAAATCGTTCGGCGAATGCCAGGTTCACCACCGCGACGTGCGGCTGGCCAATCGCATCCGAGGTCGCGAACTCCCTGCCGACCAGGATCGGTTGGTGCAGCGTGGCGAAGTAGCCGGTCGTGATGCGCGGCTCCTCGAAGTTCATGTTCTCGTCTTCCGCGGGCTTATAACCCTGCACGGAGTAGTTCGAAGACGTGTTGTCCCCGGAAAGTTCGGGGTCAGTGGTCGCGGCGACAGACGCAACGCCGGGGATGGCGCGGAGTGCATCGAGCGAGCTGCTTACGATTTGCGGTGTTCGATTCTCGCCGTAGCCGGAGCTGGTTGGGTCGAGCGAGAAGACGGCCAGCTTAGCAGTTTCAAAACCGACGTCCTGGTGACGGAGGTTGTCGAGCGTGCGCACAAAAAGTCCCGCGCCGCCCAGAAGCATGACGCTGAGCGCAATCTGCGCGCCAACCGCGAGCTTGCGGAAACGTTGCGAGTTCTTCGACGCGGTTCCCGTGTTTTGCCGCAAGGCGTTGGCAAGGTCGGGCCGCAGGAAGTGAAAGACCGGAGCGATGCTGAACAGCAGGCTCGCGACGAACGAAACCGCAAGCGTAAACATGAGAATGCGCACATCGATCGTTGCCGAGTAAGGTTCCTGACCTGGATCGGAACTGGTAATGAGGCGAACCAGGGTGCGCGCCACGACGGGCGCAAGCGAAATGCCGGCAGCGACTCCGGCCAGCCCGAGCAATCCGCCTTCAACCAGCAACTGCGCAGCAATGCGCGCGCGTTTTGCGCCAAGAGCATAGCGCATGGACATTTCGCGCGCCCGGCCCGCGGCGCGCAGCAGCAGCAGTGTAGCCACGTTGACAGAGCAGAGAAGAATAAGAACGCCGGACATGCTCATGAGAATGACAAGTGGCTTCTCAAGATCCTCGCGGCCGGGGTTGAAGCCCTTCGAGTCGTCAACTACCTTCAAGTGGGAGTTGTCAATGAAGTTCTTCCTGAACCGCTCGCTGCGCGATTTGTAGAGAGCGAACTCATTCGTGCGAAGCGAGCGCCAAAGCGGCCCGAGACTGGCCTCTGCAAGTGCATCTGTAACTCCCGGCTTCAGCCGCGCCACTAAGGTCAGCCACACCGACTGGTGGTTATTCAAATTGTCGAGCGGCGCCGTCGACGGCATGGCGATCTCGACCATGCTGATGGGAATGAACACTCCCGGTTTGTAGCCGCCGATTGCCGAGTCGAAATTCTCCGGTGCAACGCCAAGCACTGTGAAGGGGTGTCCGTTGATGAGGACGCTAGCGCCGACAACATCTCTCGCTGCGCCGAAATGCGTTTTCCAATAGGTGTAGCTGAGGACGAGAACTGGATTCGCGTTTTTGGCCGTATCATCCTGCTGAGTGAGCAGCCGGCCAAGCGCGGGCCGGAGACCAAGCATCTGAAAGTAATTTCCGGTTACAACTTCCGCGTCGGTGCTGTCAGCCTGGTTGTGCCAGGATATGCCAACGCCGGTCCTATCCGCGGCAAGCATGTCCTGAAAGACCTGGTTGTGTTCGCGCAGGTCTTTGTACATTGGATAGGAGAAATAATTATGGCGATCTTTGGAATCGCCGCCAAAGCTGCTCATTGATCCCGAGAATGCGCCGTTCCACTCGAACCGCACCAGTTCCTTGGGCCGCTCGACCGGCAACATGCGCAGCAATACCTGGTCGAAGAGCGTGAAGACGGCGGCGTTGGCGCCGATGCCCAGAGCCAGCGTCACGATCACGGTGAGCGTGAAGGCAGGCGACTTGCGCAATTGGCGCGATGCGTAACGAATGTCTTGAAGCAGCGTATTCATTCCTGATTAACCTCGTCGGAAAGCCATTTGGTGCGCGCTACCCGTGACAGTCTACTCAGTTCTAAGTGCCTGCATGGGTTCAATGGAAGCGGCGCGGCGCGCAGGCAGCCAGCTCGCCGCCAACGTGACCGCGATGATTGCGCAGGCAGCCAGCACGGCGGCCTGCCCGCCATTCATGACGATGCTTTGCGTGGTACTCGAGGGGTCGACGCCCGCGTCCGCCAGCAGTTCGCTGACCACGGGGCGAATGAACCAGGTGGCGATCAGGCCCAGCGCAACACCAGCCGATGCAACAGCGAGTCCGCGGCCAAGAAATGTGCGCAGGATGTTCATGCGGTCCGCGCCCAGGGCCATGCGTACGCCGATCTCCCGGGTACGCTGCGTGACCTGATAGCTGAGCAGTCCGAACAGGCCAATGACGGTGAGCACCAGTGCAAATCCGGAGAAGCCGCTGGCAAGCAGCGAGAAGAAGCGCGGCGCCTCGATGGTTGAGTCGATGATCGATTGCATGGTGGTGAGGCGGTCGACGGGAATCTCGGGGTCGGCGCGCTCCACGGCCTGCTGCGTGGCTTCCGCAAGGTTGACATGAGCCGCGGTGCGCAGCGCGAATGTGGTGGGAAACCAGCCGTTGATCATCCGCGTGAGCTGGTCGCCAAGCTGCGCCATCGGCGCATAGATCACGATGCCCTGGCTCTCCAGCAGCGAATGCATCTGTGCATCCGCCACCACGCCCACGATCCGCCAGTTCTCCTCGCCCTGGATGTGGATGGTTTCGCCAATGGGCGAGCGTCCCGGCCACCACTTTTTCGCGGCAGTAGCGCCAATCACCACCACCGGATCGCCTCCTGCGCGATCGCTGTCGGCGATGTCGCGGCCCGCGAGCAGGCGGATGCCCATGGTGTCGAAATATCCCGGCGTGACGGCGCGGAACTCGACGGTCTGGCGAAGCTCATGGCGATCGGAAGGATTGCCGCCGATATTCAGGCCGCGGTCCATGGGCAATCCGTTGATTCCCGCAACGCGGTCCACGCCCGGCGTACGGCGTAACTGGTCGAGCACGATGGAAACAAACTGCGCGGTGCGCTGCGTGGTGGCATAGCGATCGCCTTTGAGCGCAACCTGAAAGACGGTGAGCTGTTTGGGTTGCACTCCAGAGGGCAGCGCCTGCAGTTTGACAAACGTTCCCATCAGCACGGAAGCGGTGGAGACCAAAACCATGGCCAGAGCGATCTGGGCAATCATCATTGCTCGCGAAAGCCGCGCATGAGAAATGGTTTCGCCGAGCGACGGTCCGCCCAGGCGCATTTCCCTGCTCCTCTTGCGAAGAATGACGGCGGCTGGAAGCAAAGAGAAAATGGCCGTTGCGGCCAGCGCCAGGCCCAACACCACCCCGCTAAGCAGCCATGGGCTGGGCTCGCCGTTGAGATTGGGAATGGCGAGCGGCTGCGCGTGGAGCAGCACAAAGATCGAAGCTCGTGCTACCGCGATGGCCAGCACGCCGCCGCCGAAAGCAAGCAACAATCCTTCCGCGGCCAACAACCGCACCAGCTGCGCCCGCGTGGCGCCGAGCGCGGAGCGAAGAGCGATTTCGCGCGAGCGGCGCATGGTGCGCGCCAGCATGAGTCCAGCGAGGTTGAGGCAGGCCACCAGCAACACCGCAAGCACAGCGCCCATCACGGTGAGCAGGCTGCGGCGCACTCCGCTCACAACTACATCCTGCAGCGTCCAGGCGCGGAATTCATACGGGGTGTTATGCGACGAATACCACTTTTTGTAATCGGGATACTGCTCGAAGAATGGTTTTTGGAGAGCGTTCAACTCCCGCCGCGCTTGGGCAAGTGAAATGCCGGGACGCAGGCGCGCGATCATTTCCCAGTTGTCGCCTTCGTATCCTGGGGATTTAGGACCAAATTGAAGCGGCTGCCAGAGATCGGGCGTGCCAATTACGCCGGGCGCGGTTTCTGCGCTAACGTGGAAGCTCGCAGGCATAACGCCGACAACTGTAAAGGCCTCCTGGTTGACGCGGATGGCGCGGCCGACGATGGTTGGATCGCGGCCAAAGACGCGGGTCCAAAGGCCGTCGCTGAGCACCGCGACCTTTGCCGCGCCCGGCCGGTCTTCATCGGGAGTGAATGCGCGTCCCAGCGCCGGCATTACTCCGAGAGTGCGAAAGTAGCCTTCGGAGACGCCGAGGGCGTTGATCTCGAGCGCATGGCTCCCGTTGACCGAAAGATTCACCGCAGGGCCGCTGTCGTCCATGATCGCGACAGAAGCAAAGAAGGTGCTGTGCTCGCGAATGAATTCGGCAGTGCTGCCCGCCTGCTCGGCGTTAGGCTTTTCCGTTGCGGGGGTGAACGCCACTCCCACCAGGGCATCGGGATCGGCATAAGGCAAAGGCGACAGAAGCACCGAGTGAATGACGCTATAGACAGCCGCGGTTGCGCCCAGTCCCACAGCCAGCGTGACCACGGCCGTGAGCGTGAAACCCGGAGCGCGGCGCAACTGGCGCAGCGCGTAGCGAATGTCGTTCAGCAGCGTGTTCATCGCGTTCCTCCTGGAATGCCTTATTCGGTGCGAAAGCGTTATTCGGTGCGCAGGGCCTGCATGGGTTCAATTGAAGCGGCGCGGCGGGCGGGAATGAAGCCGGCCGCCGCGGCGCAGAGGGCGAGCATGAACGGTGCGCCGGCAAGGGCCGTCCAATCGTACGTGCCAACTCCGTATAGCAAGCTCTTCATCAAATAGCCGGCGTAGAGCGCGGCGGGAATGCCCAGGCAAAGCCCGATAAGCACCTGCCAAAGCACGCCGCGCATCACCATGGCGACCACACTCGTCCGGGTAGCGCCCAGAGCCATGCGGATGCCGATCTCGCTGGTGCGGCGCGCAACGAAGTAAGACATCACTCCATACAGTCCCACCGACGCCAGGATGAGCGACAGGATGCCGAACAGGCTCGACAACTGCGCAACCAGCCGGTCCTCGTTGAAGTTTCCGGCCACCTGCGCATCGAAGGTGCGAAGATCCATAACGGAAAGGTTGGGATCGATAGCGGCCAGATTCTGCCGGATCAGCGCGTCGGCATTTTCCTGCGGCCGATTGAAACTGAGGATCATGGCATTCATGAACATCGACTGCGTTTCGGTTGATGTCATCATCGGTTCCGTATAGCCGGCAAATTGCTGCGCCAGTGGACGGAGATACACCGGATGGACTTCTTCGCGCGGATTGTTCAACTTGAAGTCGGCAAAAACGCCTACGATCTCCCAGGCCCCGGAGTATTTGGGGAGGTCGATGCCGAAGTGCTGGCCGATGGGGTCCTGCTTGGGAAAGAACCTCTTTACGAATGTCTGATTCACGAGGACCACCTGCGGCGCTGCGACCGTGTCCTGCTCAGTGAATCCGCGGCCGCGAACGATCGGCACGCCAATCGAATCGAGGAAGTGGTTGCTGACGCGATCCCAGGACGAGCCGCAGTGGTCGCCTGGCCGCGGTGCGGGATGGCCCTGCTGAATCACGCACTCGCCCCAATTGTCGCCTTCGAGGGGGCTGTACATCGCCAGACTCACGCCGGCCACGCCGGGCAATGCCGAGAAACGGTCTTCCAACTGGCGATAGAGGCCGGGAAGCCGATCGATGGCGTAACCCGCTCCAGCAGGATCGAAATGCAGCACGTAGCGGTTCGCGGTAGCGATGCCGAAGTTCTGGTGCTCCAGGTTGACCAGCGTTTTGGTCATCAGGATCGCCCCGGCCAGCAGCACCAGGGACAACGCTGCCTGAAACACGACCAGCGCTTTTTGCGGCAGCGTAGAGCGGTCGCGTGTGGAGCGGTTCACTCCGCGCAAGGCTTCCGCAGGCTGCGCATGCAACGAAAGCCACACAGGAGCAGTGCCGAACAGCACTCCGGTCAGCAGCGAAACCAGAAATGCAAAGCCCAGCACGGCTAGGGATGGACTGGCGCTGATGGGCATATTTCGCGCGTCGGGAAAGGCAAGGGCAAGAATTGTATGCGAACCGGCGTAGGCCACAACGAGACCAGCCAGGCCGCCGATCGAACTCAACAGAACACTCTCGGTGAAGATCTGGCGCGTGACGCGGTTCCGTCCTGCACCGAGCGCCATCCGGAGCGCGATGTCGGAGCGTCGCGCCGTGCTGCGGGCCAATAACAGGTTGGCGATGTTGGCGCAGGCAATGAGCAGGACGACAGAGGAGAGAATCATCAACATCTTCAGGCCCTGGCCGGTCTGCTGTTGCAGGTTCTGGATCCCGCCGCCGCCGCGAGTAAGAACAACATGCATCTTGGGAATGATGGACGCGCCACCGTTGGCCGTCAGCAACGGACGCGTATAAAGCCATTGGCGCAGCGTCGCGGATAGCTTGGTCTGCAATGCTCCGATGTTTGTTCCGGCGCGTATTCTACCCAGCGGATAGAGCCAATGGCCCTCCTGATGATGGAGGATGGAGCTGTCGCCGCGGACATAAGGCTCGGTCTGGATCGGCATCCAGAAGTCGGGAGGACTGTCCGACACTCTGTCGCCGAAGAAACCGGAGGGCGCAATGCCGATTACGGTGAAGGGCTTGGCCTGGATGAAAACGGTCGATCCGACAATGGTCGGGTCGGCGGCGTATTCACCTTGCCAGGTTTTGTAACTGAGCACGGCGGTGGGCGCGGTTGCGGGCGTGTCGTCGTTCTCTGAAAACACGCGGCCGGAGTATGCGCCGAGTCCAAGCGTAGAGAAATAATTGCCGGAAACAAACTCCCCGTGCAGGGACTTGGGCAGCGCGTTGCCGCGGCGCATGCTCCACGACCATTGACCCGCCTGCACGGCAGCCAGTTGCTCGAACTCCGGCGCCGAGTTCTTCAGATACTGATACAGATCGGTAGAGAAGATGGTCACGTCGCCGGTGTCGCTGGCATTGCCGGGAAATCCGCCCTCGACGCAACAGTCGTCATTGTCGCCGATGCGGTAAAGGCGCGCGGGATCGGTGACCGGAAGCGAGCGCATCAGGATGGCGTGTACCAGCGTGAAGATGGCGGTGTTGGCGCCGATGCCGAGCGCCAGCGTGATGACCGCGGTGAGCGTGAAGCCAGGCGACTTGCGCAACTGGCGCAGTGCGTAGCGAATGTCTTGAAGCAGTTGATTCATCGCGATCGTTCTCCCTTGGCTTTTCGGTTCTGGTCGCCTATTCGGCGCGCAGGGCCTGCATGGGTTCAATGGAAGCTGCCCTGCGCGCTGGAATCACGGATGCAGCGAGCGCCAGCAGGAATATGGAAAGTGCGGCCAGTACAAGAATCGCGGGGTCCAGCGGATCCACCTCAAAAAGCATGGAGCGCAGCAGGCGCGTGGCGAATAGAGCGGCGATGACTCCGAGGCCGCAGCCGGCCAGGCCCAGCTTTGCGCCGGAAGCAAGAACCAGCCCCATGACACTGGAGCGCTGCGAGCCGAGCGCGATGCGAATGGCCATCTCCTGCGTGCGCAGCACGGCAGAAAAGGCAATGACGCTGTAGATGCCGAGCAGCGCCAGCAAGACTGCGGCTCCTGCAAAACTCGAAATGAGCGCGGTATTGAAGCGGCGCGATGCCTGGCCTTCGGCGACCACCTTATCCATGGATTCAACGTCGCTGAGCGGAAGCAGCGGATCGATGGAACGGACCACTGCGCGCAGCGAATCGGCCATCTGTTCCGGCGGAAGCTGGCCGCGCAGCACGATCGATCCTCCCCGGCCAACAAGCATGGAGGGGGTCGCAAAGGATCCCACGCCGGCTTTTACCTGCCTCACGGGCACGTAGTACTGGTTCACCGTGGGCGCATCGGCGGCCTCCTGCTTCACGTCGCCAATTTCGCCAACTACCGTGAGCCAGGGCAGATTCGCTCCGGCTGGGCCGCGATGCAGCCGCTTGCCGATGGGGTCCTGTCCGGGCCAGTAGTGGTCCGCAAGAGTGCGGTTCACAATCACCACAAGCGGAGCGTTGGCGTTGTCTGCGTCGGAGAAATCGCGGCCCCTGATGATCGGTATGCCCGCGGCGCGGAAGTAGTCGCCCATCACCTGCGACATCCAGGCCAGGTTCAATGTGCCGGCCTTGGGTGGAATGTACCCTTCGGGGGCAAACGTGGCGCGGCCGTCGTCTCCGGAAGCAGGCAAGGATGAAGTCACTCCTTCCGCCTGCGCGCCGGGCAGTTGCTCAAGCTTGGTGCGCAGGGACAGATTGAAAACGTCGATGGAAGCCTGCGTCGAGTACTGCTGACGAGGCAATTGATAGTAAGCGGTTAGCAGGTGATCGGGACGAAAGCCCATATCGACCGAGCGCATCTGCTGAAAGCTGCGCAGCAAAAGGCCTGAGGCGGCGAGAAGCACAAGGGCCACGGCGAGCTGCGCGATCACCAGCGCCGAGCGCATTCGCGCATGGTCTCCGCCTGCGCTGCCGGTGCGGCCGCCTTCCTTGAGCGCCTCATTCACGCTAGTGCGCGCAGCAGAAAAAGCGGGGATCAATCCGCACAGCAGGCCAGTGAGCACCGCCAGCCCGAGTGCGAAGCCAACCACCTTCCAGTCAAGCGAGATGGAGCTGACGCGCGGAAGCGTTTCCGGCAGAAAGCTCACGCCTACGCGCAGCGCGGCTGCTGCCAGAAGCAGGCCAAGCAACCCGCCGCCGATGCTGAGCAGCAACGCTTCGACGAGCGCGTGGCGCAGGACAGCAGCACCGCTCGCGCCCAGCGCGAGACGAACGGAAATCTCGCGCCGGCGGCGGATCACCCGCACCAGCAACAGGCCGGCAAGATTCGCGCAGGCGATAAACAGCACCACGGAGACCGCAATAAACAGCGTTCGGACCAGCGGCCGGGCCTGCGCTACGGTGCTCTCGTCGAGCGCCTCCACAATGGGATGTATGCGCCGGCTGTGCAGTGCAGGCGGAAAGTTGCGCATGATCTCCTGCGCCGCTCCGGCCGAATCCTGCTGTGCCTGTGCCGCGGTCACGCCGGGTTTCAGCCGCCCCACCAGGTAGTAGGACCATGCGCCCGCGCCCTGGATCAGTTCGTTCTGCGTAAAGCTCATCGGCACCCAGAGCTCGCTGCGGTTCAACTGCCCCGGCACCAGCGGAAATTCGAAATCGCGCGGCATCACGCCGATAATCTCGTAGGGTTTGCGCTCCAGCATTACCTTCTGCCCAAGGATTTTGGCATCGCCATGAAAGCGGCTCTGCCATGTCTGATAGCTGAGCACGGCCACCTGCTGGCTGCCCTCGTCTTCCTGCTGCGTAAACACGCGCCCCATCAGTGGAGAGACGCCCAGCGCAGGAAACATGCTGGCGCTAAGCCGCGACGCGTTGATCTCCGCCGGGTCGCCGCTGCCCGAAAGCTCATAACTTGCGTGCGTGTATCCGCCCATGCTCGAGAAAGCATGGGTGTCGCGAATATAGGTCTGAACCCCGGGCGCGGTCACGCCCAGCGCGCCACCGCCGAAGTCGTCCACGCCTTCCAAGTGGTCGCCCAGCGTCATCAGCCGGCCGGGTTCGGAAAACGGCAGAGGCCGCAGCAGCACGCCTTCAACGATGGAGAAGATCGCAGTCGTGGCGCCGATGCCGAAGGCCAGCGTGAGCACAGCGGTCAGCGCGAATCCGGGCGACTTGCGCAACTGGCGCAATGCGTAGCGAATATCGAGCCACACGTTGTTCATCGCTTGCTCCTTCCGTCGGCGTTGGCGGCTTGTCTGTTTCTGTTCCCAGGCCTGGTTGATGCCGTCTGACTGCGTTGACTACTCGCTTCTGAGCGCCTGCACGGGTTCGACGGATGCGGCGCGGGCAGCAGGAATGAGCGCCGCCAGCAGGCCCGCGACCACCAGCAGCAAGGCAACCAGCAAAAATCCGCCGGCTTCCTTTTCGGTTTCGAAATAGATGACCATGCCAATGAGCCTGCGCGCGAAAAAAGTCAGCACCAGTCCAATCGCTGTGCCCATCGCCAGCATCAAGGCGACGCGTTGCAGCACCATGCCCAGGATGCGATTGCGCGTGGCGCCCAGCGCCATGCGCACGCCAATGTCGCGCCTGCTTTGTTCCACTTCGTGACTGATAAGACCGTAGAGACCAACCAATGCGAGAACCAACGCCAGCGCGGCAAAGATGCCGAATAACCAGCTCTCCATGCGCTCGAAGGCCAGCGTCTCTGACACGACCTCGGTCATGGTCAGCGGCGTCTTGAACGGTACCGTCGGATCGATCTCGTGAATCGCGCTGCGCAGCGCGGGAACAATGCTCATCGGATCGCCATCGACGCGCATCACCAGCGACATACTGCTTATATTGGCGGCGCGTTCGGCCACCGAGACCGCATCGATAAGCCAGTCGCGCTCGGCCAATGGCGGCTGATAAATATCTTGCCGCACGTTGCCCGTCACGCCCACGATGCGCGTCCAGTTGGCCTCCTTGTCGGCGTCGTCGATGCGCTGGCCGACGGCATCCGGGCCGTTGGGCAGGAACTTGCTCTGGAAGCGCTCGTTCACCACCACCCGGGACGAAGGATTACCGGGCCGGTCGAGACCGGGTGACAGCATGCGCCCGCGGCGAAGCGGAATGCCGAATACATCGAAGTAGCCCAGGCTCACCATGCGGCCTTCGGCCAGCATCTCCTGGTTGGGCGGATACGGCGGCTGGCCGGCAATGTGAATGTCGGAGTTCGATCCCCAGTTCTGGATGGGCAGAATACTGATGACGCCGACGGCGCGGACGCCGGGAATCTGCGCCAAGCGGTTGAACAGCGGCTGGTAGAAGTCGGCGATCTCGTCACGGCCCTGGTAGCGGTCGGGCGAGAGATTGATGCCCGCGGTGAGGATTTGCGCGGGATCGAAGCCGAAGTCGGCGTGGCTATACCGCATGACCATCCGGATCAACAGCCCGGAGACGGCCAGCAGCACCAGCGTAAGCGCGACCTGCGTAATCACGAAGCCGGTGCGCAACCGATGCTGCCCGCGCTGCGTGCCCGCGCTGCCACCGGTCTTCAATGCACGGTTGGGATCCACGCCGGAAAGCCGCACCGCCGGATACATCGAAGCCGCCAGGCTGGCCACGATGGCCACAGCGGTTGCCGCGCCGAGCACGGTCCAGTTCATGTGGATGTCCGCGCCGCGCTGCAGCGCTTTGATCAGGAATGCGCGCATCAGGTCGAGCATGGCCGACGCGAGAATAATTCCGCCGCCCGCGCCAAGCAGAGCAACCAGAATCCCTTCCGTCAGCACCTGCCCCAGCAGGCGGCGTCGTCCCGCGCCAATGGCCACGCGCATGGCCATCTCGCGCTCGCGCTTGACGCCACGGCCCAGCAGTAGCCCGGCGATGTTCACGCAACCAATCGCCAGCACCGCCAACACCGCGCCCAGCAGCGTCCACAGCGGGCCTTTGGTCTTGCCCACAACGCTGTCGGCCAGGGGCTCCAGCCGCACCGTTCGGCCTTCATCGGTGGTGTATGCCTTGGCCAGATTGCTGAAGACGCGCGAGAGGTCGGCCTGCGCCTGCGCCATGGTTGTGCCATCCTTTACATGTCCGACGGTGCGCAGCCAGTGGTTGCCTCGACCAACCATCCATGGCTTGTCGAGATGCATCGGCGTATAAATGGCGTTGCGCATGTTGACCGGGAAGCGGAAGCCTGCGGGCATCACGCCGATCACGGTAAATGCGCGCCCATCCAGCTTCACCGCGCGGTTCAATATCGCCCGGTCGCCTCCAAAGTAGTTCTGCCACGCATCGTAGCTCAAGACAACAATATTGTTCTTGCCTTCCTGCTCTTCGCCCGGAAGAAAGGTGCGCCCCAGCAGCGGATGCACGCCGAAGACATCAAAGAAATTGTCCGAGGAGCGGACCGAATCAAGCAGCACCGGGCCGCTCGCAGGCGTCTCGACCGTATAGCTGAAGTAATCGGCGTAGCCTGCGAGGGCCGCGAAGGCCGTGGTCTGCGCGCGCTCGTCCACATAACTCGGCCAGGAGGCCGGCTGCGTATAGCCGCTGTGGCTGCGGCTCTCCACGGAGACAATCTTGTCCGGATTCGCATACGGCAGCGGGCGCAGGATCACCGCATCGATAACGCAGAAGACGGCGGTGGCCACGCCCACGCTCAGGGCCAGGGTGAGCACGACGGTGAAGGCAAAGCCGGGGTTGCGGCGAAGCTGGCGCAACGCGTAACTCAGATCCTGAAACGAGTTGCGAAACAGCATGACTAGGCCTCCACTTCCTCGGTGAGCTTCTTGAGCTCGTCCTCGGAGACCACCTTTCCGTCGAATAGATGTACTTCACGCTGGGCGTGCTTGGCAAATCTTGGATCGTGCGTAACCATGCAGATCGTCGAGCCCTCGCGGTGCAGGTCGGCCAGCAGGTGCATCACGGCTTCGCCGTTCTTCGAGTCCAGGTTGCCCGTGGGCTCGTCGGCCAGCAGAATCGAGGGCGAACCAGCCAGTGCGCGGGCTACGGCTACGCGCTGCTGTTGACCGCCGGAAAGCTGGGCCGGATAGTGCTTCATGCGATGCGCCATGTTCACGCGCTCCAGCGCTTCCTTCACGCGGCCCTTGCGCTCCGCCGAGGGCATACCGGCGCGATAGGTCAGGGGCAGTTCCACATTCTCTTCCACCGTCAGGTCGCCGATAAGATTGAAGCTCTGGAAAATGAAGCCGATCTCC
>DATKGE010000057.1:0-3695 GCA_035510955.1 Occallatibacter sp.
TCTCTTGGGGAGATGGTCAGCGCGCTGAAAAAAGCCGGCATTTATGACGAAACGCTCATCATCATCGGCGCAAAGCACGGCCAGTCGCCCATCGATCAGAGCAAGAAGGTTGCCATCGGCGGCGGCCAGCCCGCAACTTTAGTCAATACGATTGCTTCCGGCGAGGCCTTTGACATCTCCGACGACGGCTCGCTCATCTGGCTGAACGACTCTTCGCAAGCCGCAGAAATCGCTCAACAGCTCAGCACACCAGCCAACCAGGCCACTCTCGGCATCCAGGAGATTTTCGCAGGCCCGGCACTCAAGGAAAAATTCAATAGCCCGTTGAATGATCCGCGCACACCCGACATTATTCTCAAGGTCAACACCGGCGTCATCTTCACAGGCGGTTCAAAGATCGCCGAGCATGGCGGCCTCAACGAGGATGATACCCACGTGGCGCTGCTCTTCTCCTTGCCGGACTTCGCGCCCAAGCACGTGAAAACCTACGTTCTCAACCAGCAGGTCGCGCCCACTGTCCTTCAAGCCCTGGGCCTCGATCCCAACGAACTGAAGGCAGTACAGATCGAAGGCATCACACCGCTGCCGTTCCTTTTCTAATTGCCACCGCGTTTTTTGTCTTCCTCGGGGCGGCTCCCAAAATGGGGGCCGTCTCCTTTGGTGTCCTGATTGGATTGCGGGGCGACACGCCATGGGATCGGGGAACCGGGTAGCGCCTTGATTGTCGGCTATCCGTCAGTTATCGAGTAGTTACCGCCGAATAGCCGGTGATCCAACCGGAACCCGAGCGGAGCTCTCTAATAGCCGGCAGTGCAACCTGGAAGAGGTTGTCGGGTCGATCCCGACCAGGTCCGCCAACCGTTTCTTGTCAGCCGCCGCCGGGCGGTTTTCGTTTTTAGTGCGCCTTCGCATCGTCCCATTCGAGCAGACCCTTGCGGCGCCGCTCGCCTGAACTTTCGCTACTTTCACGCCTGCCGAGCCATCGCAAGGTCCACGATCTCTCCGATCATCTGGGTGTAGGAGAGGCCGGACTTCTTCGCGGCCATGGCAAATTCCTGTCCGCTGGAGAGCCATGGGTTCGGATTCGCCTCGATCACATAAACCTCGCCCTTGCTCGATACGCGCATGTCAATGCGGCCATAATCGCGAAGCTTGACGGCGCGATAGGCCTTGATCGCGATTCCGGCGAGCTTGGTTACGGTTTCTTCATCGAGGTCTTCGGCGATCGCCGATTTCGTCAGCTTGTAGGCTTCCGTGTCTTTCTCGAATTTCACATCCTGGCTGGCGATCCTGGGCATGCCCTTGGGAAGCTTCGAAAGATCCAGTTCCACAAGCGGAAGGGCGCGCGCGTTCTCGTAATTGCCCAGGATGGAAGCATAGAACTCGCGTCCTTCGATGTACTCCTCGATCAACGCCGGAGAATCGAATTCCGTCTGTATATAGGAGACGCGCTCCATCAACTCCTTCACGCTGGTGACTACGGCAGCGGCATCGATGCCGATGGATCCATCTTCGGAGGTGGGCTTCACGATGAGGGGGAACGAGATGTCATGTGCGTGGTCGATGTTGCCTCGATAGGCTGTCGCGAAGAAGGGCGACTGAATCCCATGAAAAGCGAACATCTTCTTGGCGATCGATTTGTCCTGCGCAAGAATGTTCGCGTGCGGTCCCGCGCCGGTGTAGGGGATATCGAGCAAATCGAGGAATGCAGTCACGTGCATCTCCTTGGTGTCATCGCCGGCATAGGATTCGGTGAGGTTGAAGATGAGATCGGCGCCACATTTGGCGAGCCCGACCAGTGATTGCGGGCGGCCGTCGAGAACGTAATACGACGGTTCGTGACCGAGCTTCTCCAAGGCTTCGAAGATCTCTTCGCGGTCGTGCTTGACCGGCTTCTTGGTGCGTTTTTTTTGCCCCTTGTGCTTGCGCGGCGCAGGAACTTCCTCCTGCACTTCAGCAGGTTCTTCTTCCCACAAATCGTACAGCACGGTGACCTTCAACTTCGTTCCAGCCATGCGGCCTCCAATCGGAATGACGGCAACTGCCGGCACACCTCAGGGATGAATGAACTTCCCACGGATCAGGTAATTCATGGAGAGTGTGGTTGTGTAGACGGTGAACTCCGTGAGGTACTCGGACTCGCGTCGAACGTCCACGCGCAGTCCCAGTTCCTCAACGCGCTTGCAAATGGCTTCCACGAGCCGCTTGACGATCGGGCGTTGTACGCCGCTCCAATACGCGACCTTGTCGACAATGGGCTTGCGATGCTGATGCAACATCTCCACGGCGGCCCGCACGCCCTTAAGCCGCTTGCGCGAGATATTGAAGATGTCCGCCAGGTCAGCATCGAGCGCCAACTCCTGCACCGGAATCTCCTCCGGCAGGCTGAGACGATAGAACTCGCCCACCGTCGATTCCATCTCATCGACGGTGATGTCGGTGCGGCCGCGACGCCGGATAGGTTCGGCATCTCCGACTTTTCGCGCCACGCGATCGACGTATTGAAGCTTGGCCAGCGCTTCCCAACCCTGGTAGCGCTTGCGCCATTGCGAGCGAGGCGTGAGCCACACCGCAAACGTTTCTGCGAAATCCTCATCCGGATGCTTCTGCGCGTACCACCCGGCCATGTGGCGAACAAACTTCGGCGAGAACGGGATGGGACGGTAGTTATCGCGATAGGCGCGGCGAAACGGACCGAAGAGGTCGCGCCACTCCGCCGACTTGTAGAGCTGGTACGCGTAATTGAATGCGTGTCCGGCCTCATGACGCATGTACATCATGATCTCGCGGGCGTCTTCCAGGTCGTTCATATCGCGCTCCAGCTGTGCCAGGTCCGGGTTGGCCAGATAGAACGGAATGCCGATGACGGGCTCCCCGGAGGGACATCCCCATTCATCGGTGAGATAACAAAGCGGGCGGAACTTGTGGATGCCCTTGGCTTCCAGTTCGCGATAAAGTTGCTGAATGAATCGCTCCAGCGGAGAACCCTCGAGTTTGAGCCCGAGTTCGCGAATGGGCTTGGCGAGTATCTCCTGGAATTCCGTTCGGGTTTGCTCGAAACTGGGCACTGGGCTATTCAGAGTTCTACACCACGGAACCGGATTTGGCACGGCAAGGCGTATCTCTTATGCACAGTGTATTGTGGGCGCGCCTGGTTCTGGAGCATGAATCGGCGCTGTTGCGACCCGCAAGGCTCACCGCCTGGAGGTCATTGAATATCACCTGAACCCAGCCAACCTGACCATTTGGAAGCACGAACGGGTCGTGGGGATGTTCTGTGGTCACTTTCCCTTGTAATCCTGAAACAGCTCAGGGAACTGGACTTTCAGGGCGGCGATCTTGGGGCGGTCGCATACCAGGATGTAGGGATTGCCGGGATTCAAGTCGGCGTAGTGCTGGTGATACTCCTCCGCCGTGTAGAAGCCTTTGAGCGGCGTGACCTGGGTGACGATGGGGCCGGGAAAGACATGGGCGGCGTCGAGCTGGGCGATGTAGGCTTCGCCGATCTTCTTCTGCTCGTCGTTTGAATAGAAGATGGCCGAGCGGTAGGACGTGCCGACGTCGGGGCCCTGGCGGTTGAGCTCGGTGGGGTCATGGGCGACGGAGAAGAAGATGCGCAGCAACTGGCCGTAGGTGATCTTCGCGGGGTCGTAGACCACCTGCACCGATTCGGCGTGGCCGGTGGTTTCGGTGGT
>DATKGE010000058.1:0-3610 GCA_035510955.1 Occallatibacter sp.
GGATTTTGTGTACTTCAGCCACGAGATTCACGTGAACAAGGGACTGGGCTGCGCGAGTTGCCATGGGCGCGTGGACCTGATGCCGCTGATGTATGCGCAGAACACGCTGCAGATGGAGTGGTGCCTGGATTGCCATCGCAATCCGGCGAAGAATTTGCGGCCTACAGCCGAGATTTACAACATGGCGTGGGAGGCTCCGGCGGAAGATCGGCCGGTATGGTGTTCGGTTGGGGATGAAAAGTCGGGCGTGCCGACGGCAGAGAGCGTGAGCTGCACAACGAAAGATCCTGCTGGCGCGGGGCCGGAAGTGGCTTCGCTGGAATTGCCGTTGAGCGGCGCGCATGGGCTGGCCAGCGATGTCGCGGCGGCCGTGCCTGCTGCTGCTGCGTACCAGAAGTTCACCAGCCAGGATGATCTCGGGCATTTCCTGGTGGGCCACTACAAGATTCGCAACCCCAAGGACCTGACCAGCTGCGAGGTCTGCCACAGATGAGCGGACAGAAGATGAACGATGGGATGAACAATTCGGCAGGTGCGGGGATCCTGGGCCGGGATCACGAAGAGCATGCCTCGGGGGCTAAAGCCCCGGAATTTGGTGCCGCCTTATTGTCCGGGCTAAAGCCCGGACCTACCGCCCGGGGCTACCAATCCCACCCTGCCACCCGGAGTTATCAATCCGAAGCTGCGGCACAAGCGGAGCCGATGACGCTGGTTCAGGTGCGGGAACAACTGAAGGGCGTGAAGGGCAAGAAATACTGGCGGTCGGTGGATGAGCTGGCGGATACTGAGGAATTCCAGAAGGCTGTCGAGCGGGAATTCCCGTCGTCGGCGCAGGAGTGGGTCGATCCGGTTTCGCGGCGCGGTTTCATGAAGCTGATGGGCGCGTCGATGGCGCTGGCGGGGCTTGCCGGTTGCACCAAGCAGCCGGACGAGCCGATTTATCCGTACGTGAAGGCGCCGGAAGATTTGATTCTGGGCAAGCCGATGTATTTTGCATCGGCGCACCCGTTTGTTACCGGCGCGGTGCCGCTTTTGGTAAAGAGCGATCAGTTCCGGCCCATCAAGGTGGATGGGAATCCGGAGCATGTTTATAATCACGGGGCCTCCGATCCATTTACGCAAGGCTCGCTGCTTGAGCTTTACGATCCGGACCGTTCGCAGCATGTGACCTATCGCGGCGAGAATCGCGAGTGGGCGGAGTTTGCGCAGGCGCTGCAGGCGAAGGCTGCTGCATCGAAAGACGGGACGGGTCTTTATTTTCTGAGCGCGACCATTACTTCGCCGACGCTGGCTCGGCAATGGAAAGCGGTGCAGGCGGCGTACCCCAAGGCAACGCTGGTTCAGTACGATCCGGCGATTGCGGGAACGGCTTTGCAGAATGGGCATGCGGTGCAGTACAACCTGGCCGATGCCGATGTGATTGTTTCGCTGGATGCGGATTTTCTTTCCGGCGCGGCTTATCCGGGATTCCACAAGCTGGTGGGGGATTACGCGGCGCGGCGCAAGGACCCGAGCAAAGGGATGAACCGGCTGTATGCGATCGAGTCGACGCCGACGACGACCGGTTTGAAGGCGGAGCATCGGCTGGGTCTGCGGGCGAGCGAGATTCCGGCGTTTGCGGCGGAGTTGGCGGCGGCAGTGGGCGCGCCGGGCGCCGCGGCTCCGGCTTACGACTGGAGCGATGCGCAGAAGAAGTTTCTTGCCGCCGTGGCCAAGGATTTGAAGGCCAATGCGGGCAAGAGCGTGGTAATTCCGGGGCTGTACCAGGATGCTTCGGTGACGGCGCTGGCCACGGCCATGAACGCTGTTCTGGGAAACGCGGGAAAGACGGCTGTTGCCGCGCCTCAATCGGCGATCCCACTGCCTTCCGATCAGATTGCCGGGTTGAAGGCGCTGGTTGCGGATATGAACGCGGGCAAGGTGGATTGGCTGGTGATTCTGAACTCCAATCCCATCTACTCCGCGCCCGCCGATCTGGAGTTTGCAACCGCGTTCGACAAGGTGAATATCGTCGCGCATCTCGGCTCGCATCTCGATGAGACAGGGCAAATCTCACACTGGCACATTCCTTCGGCTCACTATCTGGAGTCGTGGTCGGATGCGCGGGCTTACGACGGGACGGTTTCGATTGTGCAGCCGCTGATCGATCCGCTCTATGGCGGGCGCTCCGCGCATCATGTCTTCCAGACTTTGCTCAACGAGCCAATGCTGAGCCCGTATGAGGCGGTGCGCGAGACATGGAAGCCCGCGATCAAGGGCGACTTTGAGACGGGCTGGCGCAAGTCGTTGCACGATGGATGGATTGCGGACAGCGCGTTGTCGAATACCGCAGGGATTGGCGCCGCGGCAGGTGGAATGGCGAAGAACGCGGTTCCCGCGCCGGCCTCGAAGGATGTGCTCGAAATCATCTTCCGGCCGGACCCGAATGTGTATGACGGACGCTGGTCGAATGTGGGCTGGCTGCAGGAGCTGCCCAAGCCGGTCACGAATTTGAGCTGGGATAATGCGGCGCTGGTCTCGGGCGCGACGCTGACCAAGCTGGGCCTCACAGAAGACGACATCGTGGAACTCACCGTTGCCGGACGAAAGGTGAAGGCGCCGGTGATTGTTGTTCCGGGGCATCCGGATAATTCGGTCACTGTGCACCTGGGCTATGGGCGCTCGTTTGCCGGCCGCGTGGGGTCGGGCGCTGGGTTCAACGCTTATCTGATTCGCACGACGGACGCGCCGTTCTATACGACGGGCACGCTGGCCAAGGTGGCTGGGATATGGGGGCTGGCGATCACCAAGAGCCACTTCCAGGATCATCGGTCGCCGAGAGTCAGCGGTGAAGGCAACGGCAACAACTCGCTCGAGGCCGATGAGGCGATCAACGAGCGCGGCATCATTCGCTACGCGACGCTGGACCAGTACAAGGCCGATCCCGGATTCGCCAACGAGGGCGAGACGCACGCAAAGACCGAGATGGATACGTCGCTGTTTCCCAACTGGCCTTACAACGAGGCCAACGCGTGGGGAATGTCCATCGACATGAACAGCTGCACGGGCTGCAATGCGTGCATCGTGAGCTGTTACGCGGAGAACAATATTGCGGTGGTGGGCAAGCAGCAGGTGCGGATCGGGCGCAACATGCAGTGGCTGCGGATCGACACTTACTTTGAAGGCGATCTGTCGGCGCCGCGGGCGCATTTCCAGCCCATGGCATGCCAGCACTGCGAGAACGCTCCGTGCGAGCAGGTTTGCCCGGTGGGCGCTACGGTGCACACACCGGAAGGCCTGAATACGATGGTCTACAACCGCTGCGTGGGCACGCGCTACTGCTCGAACAACTGCCCTTATAAGGTGCGGCGCTTCAACTTCCTGCTGTTCACGGATTGGGAGACGGAGAGCTACAAGCTGCAGCGCAATCCGGATGTGACGGTGCGCAGCCGCGGCGTCATGGAGAAATGTTCTTACTGCGTGCAGCGCATCAACTACGCCAAGATCACGGCGGAAAAAGACGACCGGCGCGTAAGGGATGGCGAGATTGTCACGGCGTGCGAAGCGGTCTGCCCGTCGCAGGCGATTGTGTTCGGCGACCTGAACGATCCGAAGAGCCGGGTTTCTCCCC
>DATKGE010000059.1:0-12615 GCA_035510955.1 Occallatibacter sp.
GATGTTGAGGTTGTTGCGCACGATGACCGCATGGCCGTCGAGCAGCAGGAACTGAGAGAAGCTGCCTGCGCGCGGCCCAGGGCTGGACAGATCGACAATGGCCAGAGCCTTGTGGCCCGATCCCAGATGGTTTGCGATGACGCGCTCGACGTGCGCCGGGAAATGCGGCCCGGTGAAGCAACCGGGCGCGTTGCCGAAGGAGAAAGGGGGCGTCGGCGCGGGCTTGGCGAAGATGGTTGCTGGGGGCAACTCCGCAGGACGGTCGTGGTGCTCGGTAAGCTCGCGGTAGGCAATTTGCACCTGCTTGAAACGCTCTTCCGCCTCAGGCTGCAGGCCGGGGTTGCGCTCAAATCGGTCGGGGTGCCATTGTTTTGCCGCCTTGCGATACGCCTTGTGAATGGCCGCCTTCGAGGGTGGCGCCTGCGGCAGGCCGAGCGTTCTTGCGTGCTGAAGGCATTGAGTACAGGCACAGGGCATTCCTCATGCTTCCGGGGGCAGGGCGTTGAGGGCGGCGCGGGCTTTTTCAAGCAGCAGGCGGGTTTCGGCTTCCTGCTTTTTGAGGCCTTCGACCACGTGCGGTGGGGCTTTCTTGAGGAAGGCCTCGTTGCCGAGTTGCCGCTCGGCCGCGGCGAGACCTTTTTCGTATTTGGCGACGTCTTTGGTTAGGCGGTCGCGCTCGACGGGTATGTCGATTGTGCGCTGGTAGACGACAGCAACGTCAAGATTGAACCTTGTTCGAAGCGGTAAACCAGCTGTGATTTGATCAACGAAACGCACTTCGCTTATCTTCGCCAATCGTTCGACAATTCCTCGGTTCTGCTCAACGACGCCACGATCTCCCGCGCCGATTCGCAACTCGATCGCTGTCGTAGCTTTCTCCTCGACGCCGATTTCCTTCCGCAACGCGCGCGTCTCAACAATGACCGTCTGAACGGTATTCATGTCGATCTGCGCGACAGTGTCGATTGGCTTTGTTTCAGCTTGCGGATAAGTCGTAACAGCGATCGACTTTGCCGGTGGATTGCCATCGTATACCGCTTGCCAAATCTCTTCTGTCATGAAGGGCATGAAAGGCGAGAGCAAGCGCAGTGCCGCTTCAAACACCGTGATCAGCATTGTAAGGGCGGCTGCTATTCGTGGTTTGTTCGCAGTCTCAGAGAAATCGAGGCGGAGCTTCACAATTTCCAAATACCAGTCGCAGAAGCTGCCCCAGAAAAATTGATAGATCACATTCGCAGCGTCATCGAAGCGATAGTTTTCGAGTGCGGCGTTGACCTTGCCCGAAGCCGAATGCAACTCGGCTACGATCCACCGGTCTTCGAGCCGATCAAATTGATTGGCATCAGGCATGTGGCCGAGGGCTGCGCGGTCAACCGCGATGCCGATCTCTGCGGCACGATCTACGTTCTGGAAAAGGAACCGTGCGGCGTTCCAGATTTTGTTGGCGAAGGCGCGGTAGCCTTCGGTTCTCGCAATATTGAAGGCGATGTCGGTGCCCGGCGAGGCCATGCTTGCCAGCGTGAACCGCACCGCATCCGTCCCGTATTGCTTGACGATCTCGATGGGGTCGATGACGTTGCCCTTGGTCTTGGACATCTTTTCGCGGTTGGCATCGCGGACCAGGGCGTGGATATAGACCTCTTTGAAGGGAACGGAGCGAGCCAGCGTGCGCGGGCTGCCGTCGGCTTCGGGAATGTCCTGGGCAAACCAGATGCCGAGCATGATCATGCGGGCTACCCAGAAGAACAGGATGTCGAAGCCGGTGACGAGCAGCGAAGTGGGGTAAAACGCGTTGAAATCATCCCGATCGACCTTTCCATCCCAGGTCTCAGAATCGAGACCTGGGGCACCCAGTTTCTTGACGGTGAAATTGGGCCAGCCAAAGACGCTGACGGGCAGCAGGCCGGAGGAGAACCAGGTGTCGAGGACGTCGGTCTCCTGCGTGAGCTCGTCTGACCCGCAGTGGGAGCAGGCCGTGGGGTCCGGACTCATATTGGGCGCGGGCACGGTGATTTTGCCGCACGTGCCGCAGTGCCAGGCGGGAATGCGATGGCCCCACCATAACTGGCGACTGATGCACCAGTCGTAGATGTTCTCCATCCAGTTGAGGTAGGTCTTGGTGTACATCTCCGGCGTGAACCGGATGTGGCCGTCTTTGACGGCTTCGATGGCCTTGTCGGCGAGCGGCTTGATCTTGACGAACCACTGCTTGGAGAGGCGCGGCTCGACAACAGTCTTACAGCGGTCGCAGTGGCCGATGTTGCTAGTGTGATCCTTGACGGCCACTAACAGGCCCTGCGCTTCGAGATCGGCGACGATGCGCTTGCGGGCAACGTAGCGGTCGAGACCCGCGTAAACGCCGCCTTCGGTGTTGATGTGCGCGGTCTCGTCCATCACATTGATGCTGGGCAGATGGTGGCGCTTGCCTAATTCAAAGTCGTTGGGGTCGTGGGCAGGCGTGACTTTGACTGCGCCGGTGCCGAAGTCGCGGCTGACCCAGTCGTCGAGGATGATGGGGATCTCCCGTCCGACGAGTGGCAGGCGCAGCTTCTTGCCGTGGAAATGCAGGTAGCGCTCGTCTTCAGGCTGAACGGCGACGGCAGCGTCGCCGAGCATGGTTTCGGGGCGGGTGGTGGCTACGGTGATGAACTCGCCGGTGTCTTTGTTGTCGGGGCCGACGACCGGATACCGAATCTCCCAGATGTGGCCTTTCTGCTCTTCGTGGACCACTTCGAGGTCGCTGATGGCGGTTTGGCAGCGGGGGCACCAGTTGACGATGTAGGCACCGCGATAGATGAGTCCTTGCTCGTAGAGGCGGACGAAGGCTTCGCGGACGGCGACGGAGAGGTTTTCGTCCATGGTGAAGTATTCGCGCTGCCAGTCGACGGAGGCGCCGAGGCGCTTCATCTGGTCGAGGATGGCGCCGCCGTAATGGCGCTTCCACTCCCAGACGCGGGCAACGAAAGCTTCCCGGCCCAATTGCTGCCGGGAAGTACCTTCCTCGGTCAACTGGCGCTCAACCATCATCTGCGTGGCGATGCCGGCGTGATCGGTGCCGGGCAACCAGAGGGCGCGGCGGCCGGACATGCGACGCCAGCGTGTAAGGATGTCCATCTCCGTCTGGTTGAGCATGTGGCCCATGTGCAGACGGCCGGTGACGTTGGGTGGGGGCAGCAGGATGGTGAAAGGCTCACCCTGCTCCGGCTCGCCGGGTGCGGGCGTGGGTTGGGCGAAGAGGTTTTCGCGGACCCAGTATTCGGCCCATTGATCTTCAATGGCGGTGGGGTCGTAGGCTTTGGGCAGATCGTGGGGCATGGGGGTTCTTCGGCGAGTCCCCAGGGTCTGCGCATAACCGTTTTGCGGAAGAGGGTTTTCGCGAGGGGACCACCCCCCACTTTAGCAGATGGGACGGCGGGAAGCATTTTCACGGAGCGCTGGAGGATGGCGAGATTTGGCTGCGGTATTCTGCACATGGATGACGGCCGATTTTGACCAGGACGAGGAGCAGGCATGGCTTGGAATCACATGCGTTGGAATGAACGGATGAGCGGGTTCGGCGGGGTTGCCGGGAGGGCGATTGCGGTTTGCCTGTTGCTGGCCGCAAACGGGGCGGGAGCACAGACGAATCCTGGCATGGCACCCAGCGGAGAGACGATTCCGGCGCTGTTCGTGAGCGACATTCATTTCGAGCCGTTCTTTGATCCAGGGAAGGTGGCGCAGCTTGCCGCTGCGCCGGTGAGCGAGTGGAAGGAGATTTTGGCTGCGGCGCCGTCGGCTGATCGGGAACAGCGGTTTGCGGTGATTGAGCAGAGCTGCCGTGCGCGCGGGGAAGATACGGCGTATGCGCTGCTGGAGTCGAGTGTGCAGGCCATGCGCAAGGAGGCGGCGGGAGCAAAGTTTATGACGGTGAGTGGGGATCTGATTGCTCATGCATTCCAATGCAAATATGGCGCGGTGTTTCCCCACGCGGCTCCGGGCGACTATCGGGCATTCGTGGAGAAGACGGTCGATTTTGTGATCGGGGAATTGAGCAGCGCGGTTCATTCTGCGCCGGCATATGTTGCGCTGGGCAACAACGACTCGGATTGCGGCGACTATCAGCTGGATGCGAACAGCGAGTTTCTGACGGCTGTGGGCGAAGAGGTGGCCAGGACGTTTCCCGCCGATGAGCGAAAAGGCGCGGCGGAGACGTTTACGACGGGCGGGTACTATAACGTGCGGCTGCCGGCTGCTGTGCCGAATGCGCGGATGATTGTGCTGGACGATCAGTTCATGGGCGCGAAATACTCGACCTGCGGGAGCAAGGCGGACACCAGCGCGGCGGATGCGCAACTGGCGTGGCTTGCGCAGCAATTGGCCGAGGCGCGGCGCAACAGGGAAAAGGTCTGGGTCATGGCGCACATTCCGCCGGGGGTGGATGTGCGCGCGAGCGTGACCAGGATGGACGCGGTGTGCAGCGCGACGGGGCCGAAGATGTTTCTCGCGTCAGAGAAGCTGGCGGATGTGCTGGCGGAGTTCGGCGACGTGGTGGAGCTGGCGATTTTTGCGCACACGCACATGGACGAGGTGCGGGTATTGAAGACGGAGAATGGGGCGCAGGGTGCGGCTTCAAGCAATGGCGTGGCGGTGAAGATGGTTTCGTCGATTTCGCCGATCGACGGAAATGCACCGTCGTTTACGGTGGCGCGCGTGGAGTCTTCGACGGCGGCGCTCAAGGACTACAAGGTGTTTGCCGCATCGAATGCTACTGGAGTGGACACGGCCTGGCACGAGGAGTACGACTGGGGGAAGACTTTTCACGAAAGCGATTTTTCTGCGACGGCAGTGAGCAAATTGATTGCGGGATTCGCAGCCGATCGGGGCGCGAAGACGGAAGCCAGCCATGCCTACATCCGCAATTTTTACGCGGGCGTCGATTCTCCACTGCTGGGATTGGTCTGGCCGCAATATGTTTGCGGTTTGCGGAATGATTCCGCGCAGGGATTCAAGGCCTGCGTTTGCCCAGCTGCGAAGTGAGATCTGCACTTTGAATGCAAAAAGGCCGCGCCCGGTTGGGGTGCGGCCTCTTGCATTCGGATGAATTCTCTGTCTAGGGTCCGGTCTCTGAAGTTCGTGGCATTCGATTCGGGCCGACTGGCTTGTCGTCAACTTACCAAATGCAGGTCCTTCGACTCCGCTGAAGTGCGCTCCGCTCAGGATGACAGGACATTTTTTGATAGGAACTTTCGAGACAGTATGCTAGAAGGGGTTGAGCTTGGCCAGGCCCTTCTTCTTTTTCTTCTTGCTGTCGGACTCTTCCTTGGAGTCGACTTTGGGCTTCTTTGACTTGTCGTCCAAGGCGGTCGCGGTGGCGCCGGAGGACTTGACCTCGTTGATAGGAACGGGGGCTTCGGCGGGCTTCTCGGCGGCGGGAATGACCGTGCTCACCGGGCCGACCGGCTTAAGCAATGCGTTGGGATCTGCGGCTGCAGCGGCGGGTGCAGACACAACCTCACCGCTTACGCCCGATCCACCTGCCGGCGGGGCCAATTCCAGCGGCGCGGATGAAGGTCGATCGGTGCGCGGGGGCTCATTGACGCCGGTCGTAGTGACGGCTTCGGTGGAAGGCGCAGGAGGTTTACCCGCATTGGCTGCGGCCACGAACATGGTCTGGTTTTCTTTGGTGACGTCCGGCGCCAGCGTGCGCTTGGGGTCGTCAAGCGAAGGTTCGCCCACGTGGACCGCCTCCACCACCATGGGGCCGTGGCGGATGATGTCGAAGGTCTTATCGGTGAAATGCAAAGGCTGGCGGCTGCGTTCTTCAGCGTCGTTTTCGGCCACAGCTTCCGCCGTGGGCTCGGGAACGGGGCGGTTCATGGCAACCAGGCGGTCGCGGGCGTCTTCGACGTGCGGGGCCATGGGATAGCGCGTGATGACCCTGGCATAGGCCTGGGCGGCGCGGTCGAGATAGACCGAAGTCAACCGCTCCTTGATTGCGCCGGGGAGCCGGGGCGTGATGCGAACGTTACGCGCTTCGCCGGCATAGGCATCGCCAATGGCCAACAGCGCCGCGTCGCTCCTGGAATAGAGCGGGTAGGTATCGACCACGGTTTCCAGGCGGGCGATGGCAGCGTTATAGTCTTCGCGGCTGGAATAGTAGAGACCGATCTCGGCCTCGCGTTCGGCCAGGACTTCCTGCACATCGCGCAGCTTTTGCTTGGCGCGGGGAACCAGGGTGGAATCCGGGAACATGTTGATCATGTTGCGGTACTCCTTCTCGGCGTTCTCCGCGTTCAGGGGATCGCGGTCGGGCTTCTCCATCTGCTGGTAGTAGATGTCGCCCACCTTCATCTGCGCCTCGGCGGCTTCGGGGGCGTTGGGAAAGAAGGTGATGAAGTCCTTGTATTCGGCTTCGGCCTGGGCCAGTGCGGCGGTGCCGCCTTCCCTGAACCAGCTGTCGCCCACGGCGAGCTTGGCGCGCATGCGGTACTCCGACTCCGGATAGGTGTTCAGCATGGTCTGCAGATCGAGCCGGCAGACGTCGAAGCGGCCCTTCTTCATGGCCAGCATGGCCTTGTCGAAAAGCTCCTTGTCGGGCTGCTTGGAGTTGACTCCGGCCAGCGGGTTGGCGCTCAGGTCAGTGTTCTTTTTCTTCTTGGGCTTTTGGTCGGCATTGGCTGCGACGGAGGCCAGGACGAGAAACGCCAGAGCTACCGCGGCGATCTTCTTAGGCTCGATGGATAACCGGTTCATTCAACCCTCATTGCGGCGCCGTGCGGGCGAACTTGCCACGGCTGCCTTTTGCGAAGACTCTTAGATCTGACCTTGACCTTGTTGAGCTGCGGCTCTTGCCGCGGCCAGCAGGGAGCGCGCATCCTGCTCCGGGTTTCCGGCGCCGAAGACGGCGTTTCCGGCCACCAACAGCTCCGCACCTGCTTGGACGACCTGGGCGACCGTATCGTGAGCCACGCCGCCGTCCACCTCGATTTTAAACGCCAGGCCCAGCTCGCGGCGCAAATCGGCAAGTTGGCGGAGTTTTTTTAGCGAGAAAGGAATAAATTCCTGGCCGCCGAAGCCCGGATTCACGCTCATAATCAGCACGTGGTGAACCATGGGCAGGATTTCCACGATCAGATCGACCCTGGTGGCAGGATTTAAAACCACTCCCGGCTTCATGCCGTGGTGGGCGATGAGCTGCAGCGTGCGGTGCAGGTGGGGGCAGGCTTCGTAGTGGACGCTAACCCAGTCGGCTCCGGCGTCGGCGAAGTCGGAGATGAATTCATTGGGGTTCTCGATCATCAGGTGGCAATCGAGCGGCAGGCTGGTGGCCTTGCGCAGGCTCTTGACCACAAGTGGACCGATGGTGATGTTGGGGACGAAATGGCCGTCCATGATGTCGACGTGGATGACGGTGCCGCCGCCGCGCTCAGCCGCAGCCACCTGGTCCGCCAGGTGGGCGAAGTCCGCGGAGAGGATGGAGGGAAGCAGCTCGACCATATTTTTCGCGTGCCGGGAACGTTTTGGATGGACAAGTCCCTGCCCGGACAAGTGTATCAGCGGGGATGGGCGGGAGTCTTTTGTCAAGGGTGCGGGCGTGGACGCCCGCATGACAGCCGGTCTGGAGACCGGCACTACGCCGCAAGCGATTCCAAAACCACGTGGCCTCGGGACTAATTGGTCGAAGGGTGGAGTTCCTTGAGGGCTGCTCCGAGAACTTCGCCAGGGCCCGATTCCTGTACGAAGACAATGAGTCGAAGATTTTTGGGATCTACTCCGCTCTTGAGCCTGGTTTGGAAGTCCTGGCTGAAGGGCTTTCCTTTTTCGAGCTTGCCGACTCGCACCAGGTCCAGCGCAACGGCTGCGTGGGTCAGATGGCGGCCGCCATTTTCGCCGTGCAACACCTCGGACTCGGCGTGATCGAGAGCCACAACCGCGTAAACATCCGCATTGCGCTTGCTCGCGGTCCCGTCGGCTTCGATATGGGCGTGAAGCACAGGCTGAGAATCGCCCGCGACAGTGAGGGCGCTGATGTTCACCGCAAGCTGCTGGGTGTTGGCTGCCTTCTTAAAAGCCTGGGCGACCTGCGCCTGATTGGACAGCTCGAGCTCCGTCGTTCCATTCAGGATCATCTGCGGCGTGTAGGGGGAACTGCCTCCCAGGGCGCGAAGGTAGGCGCTCTGCCGGTCCGTAAAAAACGACGACGAATAGGGGTCCTTCCAGCCGTCGTGGTTCCAATAGTCCACATGCTCGCTGAGCACAATGGCCTGTGCGCCGGGGATGGGTTGGGACCGATCGATCTGCTTCAGCCAGGCGTCGGCCGGAGGGCAACTGGAACAGCCTTCCGAGGTAAACAGCTCGATGAGAATGGGCGTGGCGGCGGCTGGCGCATCGGCGCTTTTCGGTTGCGCCGCACCGGCCCCGCGGAGCAGCATCAGCGGCAACAGAAGCAGGCTCAAATTCGCTCGGCTCATGGGACCATCCTCTTCTAGTGTGGTGTCCCTGAAGTCCGTAACATTAGTTTGGGGTTGACTGGCTGATGGTGAGCTTCACAAATGCAGGTCCTTCGACTCCGCTGAAGTACGCTTCGCTCAGGATGACAGGCCGTTTTTTGATAGAAACTTTGGGGACAGAACATTAGGGTTATTTTACGCAGCACGAACTTGCCGGACGCAATATCCACCTTCGCGGGTTCCGGCATGGTCATTTGCTTCAGATGATGTACGCGCAACAATTGTTACAGCCAAGATCGCGCGGGCATCAGGAATGTTCGTTGAAACAGTCCCACAATGCTTCGTGGACGCTGCGCAGCACCGACGGCCAGTCGCCCGGGACAGGCTGGCGAAACAGGCGCATGGTGGGGTACCAGGGGCTGTCGTCGCGGTCCTTGAGCCAGCGCCAGTCGGCGGCGAAGGGGAGCATGAGCCAAACGGGGACGCCCAGCGCGCCGGCCAGGTGGACGGTGGAGTTGTCGATGGTCAGGACGTGATCCATGGCTGCAACCTGGGCAGCGAACCGGTCGATGTCGACCAACTGATCGACACTGCGATCAATCAAGATTGGCAAGATTGGCGAGCTTGACGCTGGGAGAATGGGCGGGTTGCACGCGGCTGCCTGCTGTTCCAGGGCGTCGAAGTCGCCGTATTGCAGGCTGATCCAGCGGATGTTGGGGAGGGCGAAAAGCGGCTTGAAGATCGAGAGGTCAATCGAGCGCTTGCGGCCGGTCTTTGCATTCCGTGTTTGCCAGGCAAGGCCGACCAGCCGGCGTCCGTCGGAGTAGCGGGAGCGGAAACGATCGCGAACTTCGTGGTCAGGCTTGAGGTAGGGCGAGGTGGACGCGGCGAAAGCGGAGCCGTTGGTTCGAAAGAGGCCGGGCAGGCTGCCAGTGGGGAGATGCGCCGCGAACTGCGCGTCCGGATCTGGATTTGAGACCACTTCAATCTCAGGAAACGAACGAGCGAAGAGGGGCTGGAGGCGCGGGTCGCAGCCGAGCGTAATGGGATTGCCGACGCGAAGGGCTTCCGGCACGAGTCCGGCAAACATGATTTCGTCGCCGACGCCCTGCTCGCCCCAGAGGAGCAGACGGCCTTTTGAGAGTTTCTCGCCGGTCCAAAGCGGAAGAGGGTAGGCGCGAATGGGCGTGTCGTGGTCGATGGATTGCCAGCGGGACTCATAGGTGCGCCAGCCTTGCGCGAAGTCGCTGCTTTGAATCTGCGCCAGCGCCTGGCCGAAGCGGGCCTGGGCGTAATCCGGCTTCAGCTCGACGGCTGCCTGAAAGCGCGGTAACGCCAGATCCAGGCGGCCTTGCTGCTGGAGAACGCAGGCCAGGTTGTAGTGGGCTTCGGCGTAACCGGGCTTGAGGGCGATGGCGCGCTCGAAACAGGCCGCCGCCGCTTCCGGATTGTCCTGTGCCTGCCGGGTGTTTCCCAGGTTATAGTGCGCCTGGGCCAATTGCGGCTTGAGGGCCAGGGCACGCTCATAACAGGCCGCGGCTTCCGCGAGCAGGTCCTGTGCCTGGCGGGCGTTGCCCAGGTTGTAGTGGGCTTCGGCGTAGTCCGGCTTGAGGGCCAGGGCGCGTTCGTAACAAGCCACCGCATCGTCCAGGCGCCGCTGCGCCTGGAGAGTATTTCCCAGGTTGGCGTGAGCCTCGGTCATGGCCGGCTTCAGGATCAGGGCCTGTTGATAGCCGGCTGCTGCTTCGTCGAATCTGCCCTGCGCCTGGAGAGCATTTGCGCGGTTGAAGCAGGCCTCGGCAAAATCGGGTTTGAGCGTGAGGGCGCAATCGTGGCTCTCCACGGCCTCGGCCAGCTTTCCCTGCGCCTCAAGAACATTTCCCAGGTTCATGTGGGCTTCTGCAAGATCGGGCCTCAGGGCCAGCGCGGCGCGAAAGCGCGAGGCGGCCAGACCCGGCCTGCCCTGCGCCTCAAGCACAGTGCCCAGGTTCATCTGCGCTTCAGCCAGGCCGGGGTTGCGATCCAATGCGTCCTGGTAGGCGATGGTCGCTTCGGCGAGCAGGCCCTGGGCCTGCAGGATGGTGCCCAGGTTGGAATGGTAGGCGGCCTGCCCTGGTTCGATGCTAATGGCGGCGCGGATAAGCTGGACGGCAACTTCTTCGCGGCCCACCTGGTGGGCGAGAGTTCCCAGCATATGGAGGCTGCCGGCATGGCGCGGATCGATGGACAAAATGCGGCGATAGATGCGCTCGGCCTCAGGCAGTTGCCCTTGCCGATGGTGTTTGATTGCAGTTGACAGCATGCCGTCGAGGATGGAGACGGGCGGCCGCCGCACGTTCCCCTTCGGCACTGTGCCGGCGGGAGAGTTGGGATGTTGCATGGAGCAAGTCTAGGAGGATTGAGGTTCGCGGAGGGTTTGGAACGCGGCGATGGCGGAGTTTTGGCGTTGCACGGTTTCCCGCTCGGGAATATTCCTGAATCGGAAATGGCCTGACACCGGGCCAGCTTTCGGCGATTCTCTCGCCCGGGTCTTTTCAAGATGCCGCAACCGCATTCAGCTTATGCGCGATGGGCGGGGATGAGCGTCTTTGCTGCGACGCGGCCAACTCCGCGCAGCATTTGCCTGACGGGCCACCGGCCATCGGCGTCGGGAAAGAAGATTTCGCCGGAGCGGCGGACTTCAGGGCGGTAGTACCAGCGCTTGAGCAGCGCCAGATGGGCTTGGCGAATTGTCGCCGATGGTGCCTGGTTTGGCTCGGCAAGAGCGGCGAGGGCGGCCTCCATGCGGGTTTCGAGCAGGCTGCGGGGGAGTTTGGGGGTCTTGTTGGCAGCCTGTTGATCTCCTGGGAGACTTCCCTCGGGGGCTAAAGCCCCGTCCAACTCAACTGCCTGAATGTACGGGCTAAAGCCCGTACCCTTCAGAGAATTATCGCTTGAAGTGTTAGGCGTCGCAGGCGGGACTTCCGGGACGGGCTCGAGGGCCAGGGGCTGCGCGAATAGCGAGCTGGAGCCGGATTGCTCGTTCTGGATGCGCATGCCGAGCGTCGAAAAAGCTGCCGGGCCGCGGAGGCGGGCGTTCTCGTAGAGGAAGACGGCGACTTCGTCAGGGTTGGACGAGGCTTGCAGGATGATGACGCGCAACTTGCTCATGGGCTGTACGAGTTCGGGGCCGAGGGCGCGGACGGCTTCGGTGCGCTGCACCTGAGCGTGGAGGGCGGCGGCGGACTCGAATTCGAGATTGGCCGAGGCCTGGTCGCGCTGGGTGCGGAGGACGACCAGACGGCTTTCGCCTCGTGTGGCGAGAAATTGCTCGACGGCGGAGGACTCTTCGGCGTAGTGCTCGTCGGTGCAGCCCTTGTAGCAGGGGGCAAGACACATCTTCATCTCGGAGTAGACGCAGCCGGGATAGCTGGGATCGGGATCCAGCTCAAAGGTGCAGCGGCGCAGCAGAAAGAGCTTCAGGGCCTCCTCGGCGAAGCGCTCGGCGGCGGCGCGGGATTGGAACGGACCATAGGCCCAGTCCGCTTCGCGCTGGCTGGGGCGGTTGGTCACGGTGATGCGCGGATAAGCGTTCGAGCCCAGGAAGCGAATGAAGGCCGGCGCGCCGAGGTGCATGCGGTCTAGTGACTTGGGGCCGTAGATCTTTTCGAGGAGTTGGAACTGGAGGAAAAGGGATTCGAAGTCGGATCCGGTGAGGCGGTATTCGATGCGGCGAACGCGGCCTGCTAGCTGTAGCCGGCGGGGATGTTTCGCGGAGGGTTGGAGCAGGCGTTCGAGGCGGGCGCGCAGGTTGGGCGTGCGGCCGATGTATGGTTCGAGGTGAGCTTCCGCGCCATAGAGGGCGAAGACGGCGGCGGAGTGCGGCAATTCCGCCAGCGCGGCGCGAGGGTTGGCCGGGTCAAAGGGCAGCGATTCGGTAAGAGCGTCGCCGGACACGGTTCAGGCTCCGGCGATGGTCATGCCGTCGATGCGCAGGGTGGGCGAGGCCACCGAGCCGCGGAAGACGAGGTCGTTGCCGATGGCGGTGACGTTCATGAGCATTTCACCCAGGTTGCCGGCAATAGTGACTTCCTCGACGGCGTGAGTGAGCTGGCCGTTCTCGATCCACAGTCCGGTGGCGCCCCGGGAATAATCACCAGTCACGATGTTGGTGCCGAAGCCCATGAGGCTGGTGACGTAGAGGCCG
>DATKGE010000060.1:0-17595 GCA_035510955.1 Occallatibacter sp.
GATGTGGTGCAGGCGCTGCGCTCGGACTGGTCGACCGATCCGTTTCAATTTATCGAGAAAGACGGCTACTACTACGGCCGCGGTACACAGGATATGAAAGACTCCGACGCCGCGCTGGTGTTCACGTTTCTGCGCCTGCACAGCGAGGGATACAAGCCGAAGCGCGACCTGATTCTTGCCCTCACAGCCGACGAAGAGGGCGGCAAATTTAATGGCGCTGACTGGCTTGTCACCGAGCATCGCGACCTGGTGGACGCGGCCTTTGTAATCAATCCTGACTCGGGTGGCGTGGAACTGGATCGCGGGCGTGCAGTGGTGGCCGACGTTGAAGCCACAGAGAAGGTGTACTCCGATTACCAGGTCACGGCCTCCGATCGCGGCGGGCATAGCTCCATTCCGCGGCCCGACAACGCCATCTACGAACTGACCACGGCGCTTAACAAGCTGGCCGTCTATCAATTTCCCTTTGAGATGAACGACGTGACGCGCACGTATTTCAAGAACCTGGCCGGTCAGGAGACGGGTCAATCCGCGGCGGATATGCGGGCGATTCTGGGCACGCCAGCCGATCTTGCGGCGGCCGCGCGGCTGAGCGCCGAACCCAGCTTCAACTCCAACTTCCGCACCACCTGCGTGGCCACGCGGCTCAGCGGAGGCCACGCCAACAATGCGCTGCCCCAGTCGGCGCAGGCCAATGTAAACTGCAGGATTTTCCCAGGCCACTCGCCTGAAGAGATTCGCCAACTGTTGATCGGCATCTTCGCCGACGACAAGCTCACCGTGAAGTACGTCTCCGATGCTGGAGTGGCCTCCGACACTGCGCCGGAAAGAAAAGCGATGGTCCCGCCGGCGCCCATCAAAGAGGTGTTCGAACCGTTGACGCGCCTCACGCAGGCCCTGTGGCCGGGCACGCCCGTGACGCCGGTCATGGAAAACGGCGCCAGCGACTCCATCTACTTTGCGCAGGCAGGCATCCCGTGCTACGGGTACTCGGCCATTGCGCTCGAGCGCGACGACGATCGTGCCCACGGCCAGGACGAGCGGCTTCCGGTGGACTCCTACTGGAAGTCGCTGGATTTCTTTTATTCGTTTGCCAAAGCGGTGGGCGAGGAGTGAAGGAAAATAGGGAATAGGAATAGGGATTAGAGGGCCAGCCTGTTTAACACTGGAGGGACGCTCTTCGTCAACCGCAGCGGCTTGCTGCGGTGCGGCCTCACCGACGCTGATAAACTGAAAGCACATGATCCTCCCGTTTGTCCGCGAAATCTTCGCGGAGCTGGAGCACTCTTCGGGATTTGAGCGCGTACGCAGGCATCTGAGCCTGGGTGCGGGGCGGAGACGTGTGTCCGGGTTGACGGCGACGGCGCGGGCTCTCTATGTGCCGCTGATGGCGCGTGCGGCTCGCCAGCCGGTCATTGTGGTGGTGGCCGACAACAAGGCTGCCGAGGCTCTGGAGCCTATGTTGCGTGCCGGCTGCGAGTTGACCGGCGCAGTTGATCCGGCTGAGGTGGTCCGCATGCCGGCGCACGACGTGCTTCCCTTTGAAAACCTTTCTCCGCATCCGGATGTGCAGGAGCAGCGAGCGTCCGCGTTGTGGAAGCTGGCGACGGGCGCGGTGTCCATTCTGATTGCGCCCGTTGAGGCGACGGCGCTGAAGCTGTTTGACCGCGACTACTACGCGGGCCTTGCTGTGACGTTGAAGCGCGGCGAAGAAGTGGACGTCGAGGTGCTTACCGGGCATCTGGCCTCGGTGGGCTATACGCAGATGGATCTTGTGGAGATGCCTGGCCAGTTCACGCGGCGCGGCGGCATTCTCGACGTGTATTCGCCAGAGGCCGACCGCCCGGTGCGCATCGAGTTCTTCGGCGATGAAATTGAGACCATCCGCAAATTCGATCCCGAGACGCAGCGTTCGCAGAGCGGTCTGGATGAGGCGCAGTTGCTTCCGCTGACAGAAACCCCTGTGACTGAGCGGCTGCTGGCAGCAGTTCACGCGCGGTTGAGCCGCCAGCGAGTCGAGGGTGAAGACGAAGAGATGGCAGCTGAAATGGCTGCCGCCGGTGGAGTGAGTGTTTTTCCGGGGTGGGAGTTTTTCTCCGCGGTTGCCGGCGCGGAGAAGTCGCTGCTATCTTTGCTGCCCAAGTCTGCACTGTTCATTGAAGAGCCCGCCATGGTGCGCAACCAGATCGATCGCTGGTGGAATAAGGTGGAACAGCGCCATGAGCGGTCGGCCATGGGCTCGCTGATCCGGCCTGAGGACATTTATCTGCGGCCCGAGGTGCTGCAGGCGCAGCTGGGCTCGCACATGGGGCTCGATCTCGATCAGCTGGGCGTGGTAGACGTGTTGGATGAGGATTCAACGCTGGGCGAGATCGAGCTGAACACGCGTCCCACACTGCGCTTTCACGGGTCGATTCCAGCACTGACCGAACAACTGAAAAGCCTGATGGCTGCGGAGTCGCGCATTGTGCTGGCCGCGCCGCACCAGGGGGATGTGGAACGCATGGCCACGGTGCTGAGAGAGTATCAGATTCCCTATCGCCTGGGCAGCCGCAATCCGCATCCCGGCGAGACCATGCTGGATGAGGGCAGTTACCTTGCCGGCGATTTGCGCGTGCCGGTGATTGTGCGCACGCCTCTGGCCAACGGAGTAAGTTTCATCGACGCGAACCTGGTTGTCTTCGGCGCCAACGATCTCTCCGATGAAGCCGATGTGGCCGCGCGCCCGGAACCGAAGCGATCGAAGACCGCGGCGTTCGTCTCCGATTTCCGCGATCTGACCGTGGGCGACTATGTAGTGCATGTGGAGCACGGAATCGCGCAATATCAAGGACTGAAGGAGATCGTCCAGGACGGACTCTCGGTCGAGTTTATGATTCTGGAGTTTGCTGAAGCTGCCAAGTTATATGTGCCGCTCACTCGGCTGGACCTGATTCAGAAGTACCGCTCCACGGACGCCGGACCCGCGCCGGTGCTGAACAGGCTGGGCTCGCAGCAGTGGTCCAAGACCAAGGCACGCGTCCGCAAGGCCATGCAGGACATGACCGGCGAGTTATTGAAGTTATACGCTGAGCGGACCACGGCGCAGGGAACGGCTTTCTCCAAGGACAACGAATTTCAGAAGGAATTTGAAGACTCATTCGACTACAGCGAGACGGACGACCAGTTGTCCGCGATCCGCGCCATCAAGTACGACATGGAATCGACTAGGCCGATGGACAGGTTGCTGTGCGGCGATGTGGGCTACGGAAAGACGGAAGTCGCGATGCGGGCGGCATTCAAGGCCGTGCAGGACGGCAAGCAGGTCGCGGTGCTGACGCCGACGACGATTCTGAGTTTTCAGCATTTCGAGACGTTCAAGAAAAGATTTGCGCAGTTTCCCATCAACATAGAAATGATCTCGCGCTTCCGCACGGCGAAAGAGCAGAAGGTTATTGTGGAGCAGGTTGAGACTGGCCGCGTGGACATTCTCATCGGCACGCACAGGCTGCTTTCAAAAGACATCAAGTTCCAGGACCTGGGCCTGCTGGTCGTGGATGAGGAGCAGCGCTTCGGTGTGCGGCACAAGGAGCGGCTGAAGCAGATGCGCAAGGAGATCGATGTGCTGGCCATGAGTGCCACGCCCATTCCGCGCACGCTGCACATGTCGCTCGTTGGCCTGCGGGACATGAGCGTCATTGAGACGCCTCCCAAGGACCGGATGGCGATTCAAACCGTGGTGGCCAAGTTCGACGAGAAGATTATTCGTTCGGCGGTCGAAGTGGAACTGGAGCGCGGCGGCCAGGTTTATTTTGTGCACAATCGCGTTGAGTCAATTTACGAAATCGCATCGCGCATCCAGGAGCTTGTGCCCGCCGCGCGGGTCGCGGTGGGCCACGGCCAGATGGGCGAGAGGGAGTTGGAGCGCGTAATGCTGGCCTTCATGCGGCATGAGTACGATGTGCTGGTGGCGACTACCATTATCGAGAACGGACTGGACATTCCACTGGCCAATACCATGCTGATTAATCGCGCGGACCGGCATGGGTTGAGCGAGTTATATCAATTGCGCGGTAGAGTCGGCCGGTCCAATCGTCGCGCTTATGCGTATCTGCTTATCCCACCGGAAAATGAATTGACGGAGATTGCGCGCAGACGCCTGGCAGCGCTGAAGGAGTTTTCAGACCTTGGCGCGGGCTTCAAAATTGCCGCGTTGGACCTGGAGTTGCGCGGCGCGGGTAACATGCTGGGCGGCGAGCAGAGCGGGCACATTGAGGCGGTGGGATTTGAGCTGTACACATCGATGCTGGAAGCCGCGGTGAAAGAGATGAAGGGCGAGAGCAGCGAGGAGCGGCCGGCCACGCAACTTAATCTGGGCATTGCGCTGCGCATTGACGAGAGCTATGTGCCGGAAGAGAACCAGCGGCTGCGGCTCTACAAGAAAATTGCCGGCGCATCGAGCGAAGCCGCCGTTGCCGAAGTGCGCGCGGAGATGGAAGACCGCTATGGCGCGCCGCCGGACGCGACGGTGTATCTGCTGGAAGCGGCGATGGTGCGCCTCGAATGCGAGCGCATGGGGATTGCGCAGGTGGATCGCAAACGCGGCGAGCTGCAGATACGATTCATGGAGAATGCTGTCGTCGATCCGCAGACGCTGATGCGGCTGGTGGCGAAGAACGCCAAGCGCGGCGCGCAGTTCACGCCGCAGGGGTTGTTGAAGTATCCTTTGGCTGCCACGCGGCCGGATGAAGTGCTGCTGGAGATTCACGATGTTCTTGCCAGGCTGGCGCCGGCGCCAGTGAATGCATAGAAGTTACGCACGGTAGAAATGAGGAAGCATGAAGAGGCTTTTTACGCTGCTTGGGATCGGAGTTTGTATGAGCGCTGCGGGCAATGCAATCACTGCGCATGCCGCGACCGAAGATTGGAAGCAGAAGCTGGCCAAGGCGACGGACGAATACTTCGACCAGGTCTATTTTCGCTACGGTCCCAGCAATGCGACAGTTACCGGTTTTCATCAGTACGACGGGCAACTGGACGATTACTCGCGAAAGAACATCGATGCGGAAATTGCCGCGCTGAAGGTCTTCGAAAAACGGATTGAGGCCATTCAGCCGGACGATGCTGCGGCCGATTTTGTTCCGCGCAGCGACCGCGAAATTGTCCTTGGAGATATTCGCTCGCAGCTATTGACATTGGAAACGATCCGGCCGTGGGAGAAGAACCCGGATGGCTATTCGAGCGTCTGTGCGAGCGGGGCGTTTGTGCTGATGGAGCGCAAGTTTGCTTCGCCGGACGAACGGCTGCGGTCGTTGGTTTCGCGCGAAAAGCGGATGCCGGCGCTGCTGACCGATGCGCGGGAGAACCTGAAGAATCCACCACGCATTTATACAGAGATTGCCATTGAGCAGTTGCCGGGAATTGTGAGTTTCTTCGAGAACGATGTGCCGTCGGCCTTTGCCGACGCGAAAGATCCGGGAGTGAAAGCGGAGTTCGCGCAGACCAATGCAAAGGTAATCGCTGAATTGAAAAGTTATCTGGATTGGTTGAAGACCGATCTGCTGCTGCGATCGAATGGAGACTACAGGATCGGCGCGGATGCGTTCCAGAAGAAACTTGCATACGACGAGATGGTGGATACGCCGCTGGACAAGCTGCTGGAGATTGGCTGGGCCGACTTACGCAAGAACCAGGCGCACTTCAACGAAATTGCAAAGGAACTGGAACCGAACAAGGATGCGCGCGCGGTGCTGGAGGAGTTGGGTCAGAATCATCCTGCGCCGGATCATCTGCTGGACGCGTTCCGCGCAACGTTCAATGGTCTGGTGAGTTTCATTCGCGCAAATCATATTGTGAGCATTCCGTCGGATGTGCGGCCCATTGTGGAGGAGACGCCGCCGTTCATGCGGGCCACGACCTTTGCGTCGATGGACACGCCGGGTCCATTTGAGAAGCATGCGACGGAAGCTTACTTCAATGTGACGCTGCCTGACCCGTCGATGACGCCGGCCGAGGTGGAAGGATTCATGCACTCGTTCAACGCCGGCACGGTGATTTCGACCGCGGTGCATGAGGCTTATCCGGGACATTATGTCCAGTTCCTCTGGCTGCCGCAGGCGCCGAGCAAAGTGCGCAAAATTCTGAGCGCCAACACCGACGTTGAAGGTTGGGCGCACTACTGCGAGCAGATGATGCTGGACGAAGGCTACGGGCTGCCCGGTGCCGGAGCGAAGGACGAGCGCGAATCCAAATTTCTTCGCCTGGGCCAACTGCAGGATGCGCTGCTGCGCAACGCGCGGTTTATTGTCGGCATCGAAATGCATACCGGAAAGATGAGCTACGATGAGGCGGTCGAATTTTTTCAGAAGGAAGGCTATCAATCGAAAGAAACAGCAACGGTGGAGACTAATCGTGGGACGGGCGATCCGACTTATCTCTATTACACGCTGGGCAAGCTGGAGATCATGAAGCTGCGCGAAGACATGAAGAAGAAGCAGGGCGCGGCGTTTTCGCTGGAGAAGTTTCACGATGATTTCCTGCGCGAGGGATTTCCACCGGTCAAGATTGTGCGCGAGGCCATGCTGGGCGATCAATCGCCGACGCTGTGAGCGTTGGTTTCAAAAGCGATGACACAGGAAGCAACTTAGCCTCCGCTTCGCGGAGATAGCGAGTTAGCAGGTTAGGTGAATTGTGCGGCAGATAGATTGAGATAAAGGAGACGGGATGAGCAAACGGGTGCGGAAGGCAGTATTCCCCGCTGCGGGTTTGGGCACACGATTCTTGCCGGCGACCAAAGTGATCCCCAAGGAGATGCTTGCGCTGGTAGACAAGCCCATCCTGCAATACGGCGTAGAAGAGGCGATTGCGTCGGGGATTGAGCACATTATCATCGTGACCGGCCGCGGCAAGGGCGCGATGGAGGACCATTTCGACATCAGTTATGAACTCGATGCAACGCTGGAGCGGAAGGGCAAGACCGAGTTGCTCGCGGTTTCACGCGGTGTCTCTTCCATGGCGCGGATCAGTTACATTCGCCAAAAAGAACCGTTGGGGCTAGGCCACGCAGTGTTGTGTGCCAAGGACCTGGTGGGCGACGAGCCTTTCGCGGTGCTGCTGCCGGACGATGTGATTGACGCCGATCTGCCTTGCCTGAAGCAGATGATCGAGGTGTTCGATGAGCGGGGCGGGTCGGTGCTGGCGACGATGACTATCGAGGGGCCGGGGATCAGCGCGTACGGCGTGTTGGCCGGCGAGCAGGACGCGAGCAACCCGCGCATCTATAACTGCGCGGGGATGGTGGAGAAACCGAAGTTCGAGGAGGCGCCATCGAAGCAGGCCATCATCGGGCGCTATGTGCTGACGCCGCGCGTGTTCGAACTGCTTGAGCAGACGGCGCCGGGCGCGGGCGGAGAGATTCAACTTACAGATGGAATCGAGGCCCTGCTTAAGGAAGAGAAGGTGTTCGGATACACCTTTGAAGGCAAGCGTTTCGACGCGGGCGATAAGTTTGGGATGCTGCAGGCTACGGTGGAGTTTGCGCTGAAGCGGTCGGAGTTTGGAAATAAGTTCAAAGAGTACCTGAAGGGATTGGAGTTATAGAAGTGGGCCGTTATTAGAGGTTTGTGGTTTCCCACCCTTGCGCCAGGAAAAAGGCGCAAAGATGGGGCACGGAGCTATCAGGGCGGGTCAGCAAGTTAGCTTGCTGGCTCGCTTATTTTATGCCTTCCACTTGATGTTGCAGCCGATCGAGGGGCGCTGGTCTGTTGGGACCGGTTTGTTCGCGAGCACCAGGTCGATGGCGTTGCGCAGGAATTCGCCTGTGACGGGGATGCCGTTGCCGGGGCGGCTCGCATCGAACTGGCCGCGATAGACGAGATGAAAATCGGCATCGAAGAGGAAGATGTCCGGTGTGCAGGCGGCTTTATAGGCGTGCGCCACGGCCTGCGTTTCGTCATAGAGATAAGGAAAGACAAAGCCGAAGGTCTCGGCTTGCCGTTTGAGTCCGGCGGGGCTGTCGTCCGGGTGTGTAGTTATGTCGTTGGAACTGATGGCGACAATGCCGAGCCGCTTGCCTGCATAGTCTTTGCCCAGGGCGGCCAGACCCTTCTCCACGTGTTTGACGTATGGACAATGGGTGCAGATGAAGAGGACGAGCAGAGCTTTGTTGCCGCGGAAGTTGTCGCGACGAACGGTCTTTCCCGTAACTACATCGGTGAGCGCAAAGTCAGGGGCGACGGTGCCAAGTTCCAGCATGGTGGATTCAGTGAGTGCCATGGGTTTTCTCCTGCGATGGGTTGGTGGGCTTGGGTTTTTACTTTCGAATGACTAAACCGCAGATCCTTCGACTCCGCTGAAGTACGCTTTGCTCAGGATGACAGGCCATTTTTTGGGACCAATCTTGGAGATAGAGTACTAGAACAGCGGCGTCTGCCGTCCGGGCATGGTCAGCCCGAAATGTTCGTAGGCCAGGCGCGTGGCGACGCGGCCGCGCGGCGTGCGGTCAAGAAAGCCTATCTGGATGAGGAACGGTTCATAAACCTCTTCAAGCGCGTCTTCCTCCTCGGCCAAAGTTGCGGCCAGGGTGCCCAGGCCGACAGGGCCGCCATCGTATTTCTGCATGATGGTGAGCAGCAGGCGACGGTCGATTTCGTCAAAGCCGTGCGCATCCACTTCAAGCATGGTGAGGGCGGCGTTGGCGGTGGGGCGGTCGATGCTGCCCGAGCCGCGCACCTGCGCGTAATCGCGGACACGGCGCAGCAGGCGGTTGGCGATGCGCGGCGTGCCGCGGGAGCGCAGAGCGATTTCAGCAGCGCCATCCTGATCGATGGGCACTCCCATCACTTCAGCCGAGCGGGTGACGATGAAGCGCAATTCCTCTTCCGTGTAAAACTCCAGGCGCAGCAGGATGCCGAAACGCGAGCGCAGCGGCGACGAAAGCAGGCCGGGGCGCGTGGTGGCTCCGATGAAGGTGAAGGGGCGAATCTCCATCACGTGGGTGCGCGCCGCCGGGCCCTGGCCGATGATGATGTCCAGCTTGTAGTCCTCAAGCGCTGTGTAGAGTTTTTCCTCCAGCACCGGCTGCATGCGGTGGATTTCGTCCAGGAAGAGCACCTGTCGCTCGCGCAGGTTGGTGAGGATGGCGGTGAGGTCGCCCTGAATCTGCAGCGCGGGGCCGGAGGTCTGCTGGAATCCCACGTCGAGTTCGTTGGCGATGATGGTGGCCAGCGTGGTCTTTCCCAATCCGGGAGGGCCAAAGAGCAAAACATGATCGAGGGCCTCGCCGCGCGATTTTGCGGCTTCCAAAGCGATGGAGAGCTGTTCCTTGGCCTTGGATTGGCCGATAAACTCGCCCAGCCAGCGAGGACGGAGCTTGAGTTCGAATCCCTGTTCCTCCTCGGCGCGCGAGGCGCTGACGAGGCGTTCCGGGGAGTTGTCGCGGGCGATTGCCATGCTGAAGGAAGTGTAGCGGGGCGGAGTTAGCGGCGCAACCGGATGGCCGGCGGTCGAGGGATTGTAACCCGCAGAGGCTGTGCTGCGGTATTCGTATACGGGAGGTTACACCAAAGTACCGCGGGGATCGAATTACCGGTCGATTCTAAAGAGGTTGGTCAGGATGAGGGTTGGCTATCGACTTGCACTAACAAGGTCCGGCCATCCAGATTATTGGCGTATCCAGTCTGGACCGGATTGGCACCGTCCCAATCTGTCTAACTTCGGATTGGAAACATGAGTATTCAGCGGCGTTTCAGACAGGGTGCGAGTTATAAGTCTGGCACGCTGATTCAAGAGGTTTATTAACCGACTTGATTCCGTAAGAAGAAAGAACCATTCGCCGAGCTTTTGATTCGACGATGATTAGACCATTGTCCGGGATTTGAAAATGACCACGCGACTCCGCGGCACGGAGAGATGGGCGCGGTCAGCCAGAAATGCAAGGAGGGGGAAGTATGTTCAGTCGTTATTGCTTTAGGGCGCTGGGACTAATGTGTCTCGTGCTGCCGATCGCCGGTTGCACGAACACTCAGGTGAATTCCATCTCGGTTGCCCCGACAGCGGAGACTCTGGCGGTTACCCAGACCGTGCAATTAACTGCGACGGGAACGGTCTCGCATGGGAGTCATCCTTCAAGCACAGAGAACATAACCGACCAGGTTACCTGGACCTCCAGCACTCCTGCCGTGGCGACCGTGACTTCTTCCGGACTGGTCACCGCAGTGACTCCCGGCACAGCGTCAGTTTCTGCCAGCTTGCCAGGGCTCGCTGCCGCCAGCGCAACAATTATTGTCACAGGCACCGGCGGCGCAACGGCCGGCGCGACCTTGACGTCGCTGGCTATCATTCCGGGCACTCAATCGGTCGCATCCGCAGGTCAGACCAGTCAATTCATTGCGATTGGAACCACTTCAACCGGGGCGACGGAGGATCTTACCACTCAGGTGACCTGGGCTTCCAGCAACACACAGGTCGCCACCATCACCACCAATGGGGGGCTTGCCACAGCGGCGGGACAGGGCACCACCACCATCACCGCCATCATTTCCAATTCCAGCAGCACCGTGGTCTCAGCGATAGCCACCTTCACGGTGACCGGCGGAATCTCTGGAGGGCTCACAGCGCTTTCCATCACTCCGAGCTCGCAGGCTGTTTCCGCATCCGGCCAACAAGCGCAGTTCATTGCTCTGGGCACTTCGGGAGCCACCGGGCTTGAACAAGACGAGACCAACTCGATGAACATCCAGTGGACCTCAAGCATTATAAGTGTCGCCACGATCGGCGCCAAAACCGGACTTGTGACGGGAGTAAGCGCGGGCACCAGCGCGATCACGGCGCTCTACACAAATTCCGATAGCAGCGTTGTATCCGCAACCGCGACGGTCACCGTTACGGCCACAGCCGCACCTGAGCCGTTGCTGTCGCTCACCATTATTCCCAGCAGCATCACGGTCGGCAATTTGGAGGATACGGGGAATTTCCTGGCCATCGGAACGTTTTCAGACGTCCCCTACGTGAGGGACCTGACGAATACGGTCACCTGGCTTTCTTCCGCTCCCGATATTTTCCCCGTCAGCACCGACAACTCGAGCACGGACCCCGGTGCCCCCGGCGGGGTTGTGACTGCCTTCGGAAACGGATCATCAACGATCATTGCCGAGGCGGCATCGTCCGACTTCACCATCCAGACGGCTACGGCAACGTTCAACTGTCCGCTGGTTCTGCCCAATCCGCCGACGACTGCGGGCTCCTGTTTCTCCGGTTCGCAGGCAGTCTCTCTGCTCTCCACCCTGACCGTCTATAACGAAGGGTTGAACACCACGGATTGGCAAGTGACGGCGCCCTCAGCCACGGGCACGCCGGACGTGATCCACTGCGGACCCGGATGGTCACTGAAAGGCGGCGCCGGCGGGTCGGTCTGCACCGCCAGCTACCCCAATGGCACCACTGTCGTTCTGACGGCGCCTGCCGGCGCCGGGGCTTTCGGCGGGTGGTCGTCGGATTGCACGCCATTAGTGCCGATCAATGCGGCCGGGCCAAACAGTTGCACGATTACGATCGGAAATGTTACAGCGACGGGAACGCCAGACGTAAACACGGGCAACTCCAACGTAACCGTGGGAGCCGTCTTCAACTAGCAACCAATCCCACCCCTGACCAGCAATGCCGCCCCTCGGGGCGGCTTTGCTGCGCGTGGAGGCAGCACGCGAGTCTTGCGGGCGGTTTCCAATACTATAGTTGCACTTGTTCCAAGTCCTGGAAAAGTAACAGAGGCACGGGGTTGAAGACCTGCTAGATCGCTCGCCTTTCCGGGGGGTGAAACCCACTGCTCCCCCCGAAATTTCCGATCTACAGCTGTAGTACCAGGTCGGCGCTTGCGCCTTTTGCCAGTAGCGGAAGCTGCGGAACGTGGCCTGGCGCCCAGGCGGCTGGTTCGCAACGGGAAACCGGAAACAGGGCGGCTGGCCCCGTTTAAACTGGAATCGGCCCGTTTGAACGTGATGACCCTTCGGTTTGGCAGGATTCGCCGCTTTCAGTTCAATCTTCCGCAGCGCGTCGCGGCAGGATTGCTGGCTCTATTTCTCATCCAGGGGCTGTGGCTCACCGAGCACCAGACGCTGACCGACCGCGACTACCAGTATGCGCGATGCGGGCGCGAGACCTGGGAGCGGCCCTCGGCGTTGGCCGGCTACTACACCACCTGCGGAAACATCCACGATGGAATTCTGGGCTACCGGCTTGCCGGGCTGCCGCTCACGCTGAACCTGGTGGCGGAGCGCGCGCTGGATGTGTTCCGCAAGCCGGAGGACCGGGTCTTTCCAACCGTGGCCCCCACGGATGGGTCTTCGTCCGCAGCGCAGGAAACCGGCGGCGAAGTCAGTACATGGGAACTGCGCCACCAGCTTACCCACGTGCTGCTGTTGCTGCGGCTGCCGTTTCTACTCGCGGGCTGCATGCTGGGCGGCGGCCTGTGGTGGGTGACGCGGCGGCTCTACGGCAACCTGGGCGGGTATACGGCGCTGGCGCTTTACTGCTTTTCTCCCGCAGTGCTCAGGGCCTGCGTGGCGCCCAATGCGGAGGTGCTGGCGGCGCTCGGCGTCTATGGCGGCGTCTACACTTGCATCGGCGTGGCCCATGCCATGCAAGGACCTGTCGCCAAGTGGCGTCCGCGCATTGTGCTGTTGATTGCGGCCTTCGGCCTGGCGGCTGGGGCGCACATTGCGGCTCTGCTGCTGGTTGCGCTGCTGGGGCTGGCGACCATGGTCTGGGTAGCCGAGGGGCGCAGAAGCCAGGTGCTGCCAGTGGTGTTGGCAGCGGTAGTCGGCGCGCTCGTGCTGGTGTTTGCCTGCTATGGGTTTTCTCCTGACGCATTCAGCTATGTCTTTCGCTCGGCGGCGGGATTCCTGTCGGTTTCGCTGGACCCGTCGCGGCGGTTTTTCTCCACGCTCGGCAACGCCGGCATTACGCTAGCCGCTGCCGCGGCCCTGGTCCTTCACATGGGTATAAGGAAGTCGCGCTACTTCGGCAATACGGCTCCGCTTTTTTGTGCTTTGGTCTTGTTTCCGTTGGTACTTACCGGGACCCAGGGCAGCCCGTGGCTATGGGCGCTGCCGTTTCTGCTCACATTTGTGGGTGGCGTGTTCGCGGACGCCTATGAAAGCCCGCGCGGACGGCTCGCGCTTGTTGCCGGGGGAGCCGTTGTGCTGCTGCAAGCCGTGTTCTGCGTGCTGAGTTTGCCGGGGTTGTTGTAAGCCTGGGGCATTTTCAAAGTTTCTGTGAGGTTTGCTTGGAGGGTCTGAACCATGCCTGAGCGTAGTCGGGTGGGATGAGGGCGAGGGCTTCGCTGATGGCTTGGTCGAGATCCTCCTTGGTTCTGGCCCGAGTCGAGCGAAGGTATTGTCGGTTACGTGAGCTGAAATCGGAGTTTCCGGATCGAAAGTCCGTGCGCTGCGCTAGACCGTGATAACGCATCTGCGTTAGAGGGAAACCCCGCGTTTCCAGGGAATGAAATCGTTCTGCCCCAGCAGCTCGGCTTTTGTGAACCGGTTCCCACTCGCCACCTCTATTGAAAGCTCAAGCAACTTCGCGGCGCACTCCGCGACTGTGGCCTCGCCGCTCACGATGCTGCCGGCATCGAAGTCAAGAATGTCGCCCATGCGGCCGGCCAGCGCGGAGTTGCTCGAAATCTTGACGACAGGCGCAATGGGATTGCCGGTAGGCGTGCCGAGGCCAGTGGTAAACAGTACCAGGTTCGAGCCCGCGCCCACCTGCGCCGTCACGCTCTCCACGTCGTTGCCCGGCGTGCACTGCAAGGTGAGTCCGGGCGTCGTGGCGTACTCGGGAAAGTCGATCACGCCGCTGATGGGCGAAACGCCGCCTTTCCGCGCCGCACCCGCGGACTTGATGGCGTCGGTGGTCAGCCCGTCCGCGATATTGCCCGGTGAGGGATTCATCTCAAAGCCCGAGTGCACCGCTTTTGCGCGCGCCTGGTAAGCCTGCATCAGATCGCGGAAACGCTGCGCCAGGTCATCCGTTGCGCAGCGATTGATCAGTTCCTGCTCCACGCCATGCAGCTCAGGAAACTCGGAGAGGATCGTCTTGCCCCCCAGGCCTACCAGCATGTCGGAGACGTAGCCGACGGTGGGATTGGCCGAAATGCCGCTGAACCCATCCGAGCCGCCGCACTGGAGCCCGACCGTCAGCGCGGAGAGCGGCGCGAACGCGCGCTCGCTGCGATTGGCCTCAGCAAGCGCGGCAAAGGTCTCATCCAGAGCCCTGCCCATCAGCGCCGTTTCGCGTCCCGACTTCTGTTGATCGAAGACCAGCACCGGCTTGCGCAACTGGGGATCGAGAGCCCGCAACTCGTTCAACAGCATGCCCGCCTGCGCATTCTGGCAGCCCAGGCTCAACACCGTTGCGCCGGCTACGTTGGGATGGTGGATGTAGCCGGCAAGCAGACCGCAAAGCGCCTGCGCGTCCTGGCGCGTGCCGCCGCAACCGCCCTGATGGGTAAGAAAGCGAATGCCGTCGAGGTTGGTGAAGACGCGCTCCGCGCGCGGATCCGCCACCATCTCCGCCGGTCCGTGCCCATCCGCCTGATGCTCAATCAGCCGACGCACGTGCTGGCGATAGCTGTTCGTGGCGCCGTAACCCAGCTCCTCTTCAAGCGCCTCTCGCATCTTCTCGACGTTGCGGTTCTCGCAGAATACAAGCGGCACCACCAGCCAGTAATTGCGCGTGCCCACCTGGCCGTCCGCGCGATGATAGCCGAAAAAGCCGCGCTCGGCCCAAGCCGAAGCATCGGGCGCGGCAATCTTCGCGGGCTGGCGCACCGCCGAATAAGCCCCGGCTCGATGCCGCACGTTGCGCGTGGTCAGCAGGCCTCCGCGCTCGATGGCCTCAACCGCCTCGGCCACCACCATGCCGTAGAGATAGACCAGATCGCCTTGGCTCAGGGCAGTAAGCGCCATCTTATGCTTGGCGGGAATGGTCTGCGCAACCATGCACGAGGCCGGAGACGACGCCGGCCCAAGCCGAACGACCGTTCCCGCTTCGAGGGTCACCAGGGCAACTACCGCATTGTCACGCTCGTCGAGTTTCAGAACTGTTTCCGGCATGAGGGTCCAAACTGCGCATTTCAAAATGCACCTAAATTATTCTCCACCATCGTCCCGAATTCAAATTAACCCGTGAACGCAATCGCTTAGTCCTCGTCAACCAAGCTCCTGGGTGATTTAATCAGGCATGGCTTCTGAGTTCAGGCCTCGTCCAACGCGCCGCATTGCGAGAATCCAAATCATCGCAGTCTGCATTCTCTCCGTAGCAGGCATCATCAACTATATAGATCGCGGCTCCCTGGCCATCGCCAACACCACCATCCGCACGGATCTCGGGCTCTCCGCTACCCGCATGGGCGTATTGCTCTCGGCTTTTTCGCTGTCCTACGCCATCTCCCAACTCCCCGTGGGCGTTCTTCTTGACCGATTCGGCGAACGCAGGGTTCTGGGTGCGGGAATGTTTCTTTGGTCCCTGACTCAGACGGCAACGGGAATGGTGAGAGGCTTTGCCTCTTTTGTCGCCGCGCGCGTTGGTTTGGCCGCAGGCGAATCGCCATTTGTGGTTTCCGCGGTCAAGACGGTCAACGACTGGTTTGACGTTGGCGATCGCGCCACTCCGATGGGAATCGTGAACGGCGCAACGATCATGGGACAGGCGATTGCGCCGCCGATTCTCACCGTGATCATGCTCCAGTTTGGATGGCGGGGGATGTTCATGCTCATCGGTGTCCCCGGCCTGCTGCTTTCAGTTGCATGGTACGCCTTCTACCGCGATCGCAGGGATGTACCCTTGAGTGACGCCGAGAAGGCCTACTTCGTGGCCTCAGGCTTGCCGGGCAACCTCTCCCGCATTTCATTCGCTCAATGGCTGGGACTCTTTCGTCTGCGCACGGTCTGGGGAATGATGCTCGGCTTTGGCGGAATCAACTACACCGTTTGGCTTTACATGTCCTGGATGCCGAATTACCTGGAAGCGGAGCGTCACCTGAGCGTTGCGGCAACCGGAACGATCGCTGTCATTCCCTTTTTTTGCGGCGGCGTCGGCATGTTCGTCAGCGGCGTGATCGCCGATTCTTTGATTCGACATGGAGTTCCCCCGATCAAAAGTCACAGAGCCATTCTGGTCACGGGAATGCTATGTTCCGCAGTTAGTACGTTGCTGGTGCCGTACATCCCCGGCGCAACGGGCGCTGCGTGTGGCATTGGCTTGGCGCTCTTCTTTACTTATCTGGCGGGAAACTCGGGCTGGTGCCTGGTGCAGGCGATTGCTCCTTCCGGAGTTGTCGCCTCCGTCGCGACGATTCAGAACTTTGGCAGCTTTGTCTGCGCCTCCTTTGCGCCGGTCATTACAGGCTGGCTGCTGGATCGCACACACTCGTTCCAACTTCCTCTTGTCATCTGCTCCGTTGTCTCGATTCTTGGCGCACTCTCTTACCTTCTGATAGTGAAGAACCCAATCGTTGTCAGCGGGCCCCACCCTCAGCGCCCGTGATACCCGCGGCATGCAATGGGTCATTCAATTCGCTTGAATCTGCCCGTCGGGCAGCGCAATCAGCGTTGTCGGTTCAGTGGTGCTCCCGAAATCTTGAGGCGCACGCGATAGACGCTGCTGCTGGCCGCTATATAGAGTGTCTTGCGATCTGGTCCGGCCCAGGTCAGATTGGCGACTCGCTCCGGCATGAGAATTGTTGCCAGAGGTTTTCCTTCGGGTGAAAATATCCATACACCGCCGGGGCCTGCGCTGTAGATATTTCCCTGCTCGTCGACCTTCATTCCATCCGGGGCGCCGGGGCGTGGGTCTGCAGTGGCGTCGTAGAATACTTTCTTCTCAGTCAATGAACCGTCCGATTGCACACGGTAGCGAACCCACAGTTTCTCCGGTTCGGAGTTATCGACGTAGATATACTTCTCGTCGGGAGAGAATGCGATGCCGTTCGGCCGCGGAAGGTCGCTGACCAGCAGTTGCAAATCGGCATTCGCAGGCGGAGCGCCGGGCTTTTGCTGCAGGGCATGGGGAAGGCGATAGACTCCGTTCACAGTGAGCTGCTTGTCGGGATCGTCGTCTTTCTGCGTGCGCAGCCCGTAAGGCGGATCGGTGAAGTAAAGCGCGCCATCGGAACTGTAGACGAGGTCGTTGGGGCTGTTGAGCCGCTTGCCCTGGTAGGAGTCCGCAAGGATTGTAATCGGCGCTCCCGGATCCAGTGACTCCAGCCGATAGACATTCCGCTGCGCGTGTCCTGCAACAGTCAGGCGGCCAAGAGAGTCGAGCGTCATCCCATTCGATCCTGACTCGGGACCACCGTATTGAACAGAACCTTTGTATCCACTTGGCTTCAGGAAGGTGCTCGCGCCTGCGTCCGGGGTCCACTTCTGGATGCTGTTGCCAGGTATATCCGCGAAGAAAAGACTGCCCTTGACCCATACAGGGCCTTCCGTCCAGGTGTATCCGGTGGCGACGCGCTCAAGGCTGGCATCGGCGGGGATGATTCGATCGCTGGATGCATCGAGCCTGTCCACCTTGAGGGGCGTCGCCTTCCCGTGGCCAAACGCATCGGCCGGAAAAGGG
>DATKGE010000061.1:0-28656 GCA_035510955.1 Occallatibacter sp.
TCCGGGCGCCATGGAACCGGTATCCTAAACTAAGTAGAAGAGTAAGCTGTGGAACAGGCGCCGCGTCTGTCGCCTGCCTCGTCTGGCGTCTGAAAGAAGAGCGCTTTGCCACAGCAAGCTGCATCTGGAGCCCAATGCACAACCCTGTCAAAGTTCTGATTATTGAAGATGAACCGCACGCGCTGATGGGACTGGCGGAACTGATCTCCGGATGGGGCTACCGCACGGAGACCGCGCGCGATGGTGTGGAGGGATGGGAGAAGGCGCTGGTCTTCGATCCGGCCATTGTGGTCACCGACCTGAAGATGCCGCGCATGGATGGCATAGGGCTGCTGACCAAGCTGGCCGAGACAGGTTCCGGCCTCAACGCGAACGTGGCCGTGATTGTGCTCACCGCCATGGGCAACATCGAGCTGGCGGTCGACGCCATGAAGCTGGGCGCGTACGACTTTCTGCAGAAGCCGGTGGACGCGACCCGGTTGCGCACCATCCTGGCCAACGCCACGCGGCAGCGCGAGACGGAGATCGAGCTGGAAGTGGCGCGGCGGCGGCTGCGCGAGACCGGCGTGCTGGGTGGGCTGGTGGGCAGCTCCAAACCCATGCGCGAGATCTTCGGGTTGATCGAGCAGATCGCTTCGTCGAACGTCTCCGTGCTCATTACCGGCGAGAGCGGCACGGGCAAGGAACTGGTGGCGCGGACGCTGCACACCTTGAGCGCGCGCAAGGCGCGGCCCTTTGTGGCGGTCAACTGCGCGGCCATCCCCGAGACGCTCATCGAGAGCGAAGTCTTCGGTCATGAGAAGGGCGCCTTTACCGGCGCAGTGGAACGGCGAGCCGGCTGCTTCGAGCTGGCTTCCGGAGGCACGCTGTTGCTGGACGAGATCGCCGAGATGCCCGCCGGCACGCAGGCCAAACTGCTGCGCGTGCTGGAAGAACGCAAGCTTCGCCGCCTGGGCGCGCGCACCGAGGTGGACGTGGATGTGCGCGTACTGGCCGCCACCAATCGCGAACCTGACACGGCAGTTGCCGAGGGGCATCTGCGCGCCGATCTCTATTACCGGCTCAACGTCTTCCACATCGCCATGCCGCCGCTGCGCGAACATATGGAAGATCTGCCGGCGATGGCCGAGGCCATGATCGGCGAGATGAACCAGAAGCACGGGCGCAAAGTCTCCGGTGTGGCGCCATCCATGTACGACCGCATGATGTCTTACGACTGGCCGGGGAATGCCCGCGAGCTGCGCAACACCATCGAGCGGGCTGTGGTTCTTTGCCCCGACGGCGCGCCGCTCGATGTGGGCCACCTGCCTCCGGGCTTCGGGAAGGCGCAGCACCCCGAGCTTCTGCCCTCCGATCCCAGCGTGGTGCAGGTGCGCGTAGGATCGACCGTAGACGAGGCCGAGCGTGCGCTGATTGTTCGCACGCTTGAGGCCATGGGTCAGAACAAGACGCGCGCGGCGGAGATTCTCGGGGTCAGCCTGAAGACCCTGCACAATAAGCTGAAGGAATACAATCGAAGTCCCGGCGGCCAGCAAGGGTAGTGTGCTGTCTCGGAAGTTCATGGCATTCGATCAGGGTTGACTGGATTGTCGTGAGCTCACCAAATGCAGGTCCTTCGGCTTCGCTGAAGTACGCTTCGCTCAGGATGACAGGGCGTTTTTTGATGGGGACCTTGTAGATAAGACACTAAAGCCGGTAATCCATGCGCTTGAAGACCAAACTCGTTCTGGCTATCACCGCCCTGGTGTTTCTCATCTCCGGTTTACTGTCGCTGGTCTACGTCTTCCAGCTTCTCCACTCCGCCGTCCAGCAATCCTATGAAGCCAACCGGATGATTGCCAACCAGGTGCAGCTGGCCGTGCGCAATGCTCTGCAAACCGGGCTCAGCGATCGCAAGGTGGATCCGAACAACCCGTCTGAGCTGCGCAATCTGGTGGCCGAGGCGGTGCGCAACAATTCCACGCTGCAGGCGGTGGTCGAATCGGTCAACCGTTACTCGCAAACGATCTACGACATCAACATCGGCGACAGCCAGTCCATCACGCTGCTCAGCACCAATCCCGACAACGAAGACAAGCCGCTGCCCCAGCGTCCGGACTACCGGCAGCTGCTCGACGCCAATCCAATCGAGCTGATGCGGCAGGTCTTCGGACCACCCAGGGTATTTGAAGTGGTGGTTCCGCTGGAGAACAACGGCGCGCCGTTTGTCACGGTGCACGTGGGCGTCCGCACCACGCTGCTGCGGGCTTTCTATGCTCCGCGCCTGCAAGATGCCCTCGAGCTCATGGGCCTGGTGCTGGGAGCGGCGCTGCTGGTGGCTTTTCTGCTCAGCAACCTCGCTCTCCGTCCCATGGAGCGGATCAGCCAGCAACTCGATCTGCTGAACGGACCCAGTGAGATGGCGCTGGCGGAAGGAACGGCGCAGCCGCGCGATATGGCGGTCAGCGTCTCGCATAAGATCGAACGCTTTGGCCAGCGCATGCGCAACGTGCAGGAAGTCTTTTCCGCGTTGAAGGAGAATCTGGACCAGATTCTCGGCAACCTGCAGGATGGAATTCTTCTCTTCACCGGCGACGGCCGCGCGGTGCTGGTCTCGGAGTCCGCGGGCCGGTTTCTGAATATGGATCGCGACCGGATCCTGGGCCTTCATGCGCGCGAAATCTTCGACCGCTCGACGGTGCTCGGCCGCGCTCTTTGCGAGGCATTCCTTGCCGGCGTCACCCTCATCCAGGAAGAGGTTCTCACCGAGACGGGCAGGCGCATTCAGGCATCGCTGGATTTCATCTACGACGACAAGACCACGCAGGGGCTGGGCGCGCTGTTGACCCTGCATGACCTTGAATCCGCCGAGGCCATCGAATCGGAGATTGAGCTCTCCAGGCGCATGGCGGCCATTGGCCGCCTCACCTCCGGAGTGGGCCACGAGGTCAAGAATCCCATCAACGCCATCGTGGTTCATGTGGAGCTGCTGAAGAGCAAGCTGACCGGCGCCGGCGCTCCGGCCATGCGCCACTTGGAGGTCATCGAAGCCGAGATTCATCGCCTCGACCGCGTGGTGCAACTGCTGGTCGACTTCAGCAGGCCGGTGGAGTTGCAGCTTCACGAACAGGATATGCGCGGGGTGATCGGCGACGTACTGGCGCTGTCGGCGGCGGAGCTGTCGACGCACAATGTACAGCTCGAAAGCCGCCTGCCGGGGAGACCGATGGTGGTCAATATCGACGCCGATCTGATCAAGCAGGCAGCCCTGAACGTGATTCAGAATGGCGCCCAGGCCATGCCCGAGGGCGGCACGCTGCGCGTCATCCTGGAGGAGCAGCGCAAATACGCCGTGCTGCGCATCGCCGACCAGGGCCCCGGCATCCCCGACGACATTCGGGAGAAGATCTTCGACCTCTATTTCACCACCAAGAGCGGTGGAAGCGGCATTGGACTGGCCATGACCTACCGCATTCTCCAGTTGCACTATGGAAGCATAGAAGTACAATCGGATGGAGAGCGTGGCACTGAGTTCCTGTTGCGTATTCCACTCGCCGCGACGGAATGGGGACGCCGGTATCTGCAGCCGGCGGCCGCGCACAACGAGGAAGGGCTTTCAGGATGAAAATGCGTGCCAGGGACGTTGCGTGGCTGCTGCCGCTTTTCATGACGGGGTGCTTCTTCCACAAGCAACACCGGCCGCAGGTGGTTTCCCTTGCGCCTGCCTCCAACGCGGAACCCAGGCCCGTGCTCACCCATCCCGATCTACCGGCCTCGGTGGCCATCATTCCGGAGCTGCCGCTGGCGAGGGTTTCCAACGTCGAGCCGGAGCCTGTTCCCCCGGCGCGTCACAAGAGGCCTGCCAAACCAGCTCAACAGGCCGCCAATACCCCGCCACCGCCGGCCGAAAACCCGGGCGTTCCCGCCATTGGCCAGCTCTCGTCCGGCGAACCTTACGACATGCGGCGCGAGACGGAAGATTCGATTGCCGTCACGGAGCGCGGCCTGAATGGGCTGGGCAATCTAAGCGAACAGGATCAAAAGACAGCCGCGCAGATCAGGGAAAACCTCAAGCAGGCCAGGGAGGCATTGGTTTCCGGGGATGTGGACGGAGCGCACAACCTTGCGGTCAAGGCCAAAGCCGTGCTCAGCGAACTCATTCACTAGTGCTAAGTGAATCTCGCCATAAATGATTGATAAGTAAGCTATTTTTCTTCCTTAGCAAGCGAAGCGCGTATCTCCAGATCACCGCTGTATGTGAACCCTGCCTAGAACCGCCAAAACTCTCCTTGCCCTTTCCAGCGACCAACCCTCAAGAGAGAGGAACCCGACCTCCCGATTCCGGCTTTACAGGGTAGAAAGTACACGGTTCTAGAAAAAGTACATGGCCGGGCGCCTTCCAGAGCCCGCAAGGGATTTAGTGGACCATCTCCAAGCGAAAACTAAATAGAACAAAATGAGTCATATAGCCCACTTGACCGCAGCCGCTCGGCTTTGGCACGGCCGTTGCTATCTCTCTATGCGAGCAGACAGTACAGCTCGACTCGCAGATCATTCAGGGTCTGCGAAATATGCATGGCGAGGTGATCCAAATCCATGAAGATCAAATCGGCAATTATGACCCCGTTCCCCAGCCAGTTAGCGGTACTTTTGCTGGCATCTGCAATTGGAATCCCAGCGCTGGCCCAGGATGCGCAGACCACCGGGACGCCCCAGAGCGCGCCCCCTCAGGCTGCACAGCAGACCACCGCAACGCCATCGATAACCCCAGCGAGGGAGGGCTTCTGGGGACGCGTGAATCCCTGGGCGCGCAAGAAGTGGGTAAAGAAGCAGACCGATCCCATCAATGATCGGCTCACCGAACTGGACGCGTTGAACGCAAAAAACAGCAAGGACATTCAGGACGTGGACAGCCGCGCTCAGGCAGGTATCCGCCAGGCGCAGTCGGCTGCTGACGCAGCCAACCAGACGGCCACCGCCGCCGGCACCCAGGCTCAGCAGGCCAATGCCACGGCACAGGGCGCGGCCGGTCATGTGGACGAGTTGAATGGCACGGTCAACGGACTGGATCAGTACCACCAGGTTACCGAAGCCGAAATTACCTTCCGCCACGGCGAGCCGGCTCTGTCGGCCGACGCCAAGAAGCAGCTCGATGATCTGGCCACCGGCGTTAACGGCCAGCACGGCTACATCCTCGAACTGGAAGCACATTCTCCCCTGTCAGGCAGCGCCGGAATCCAGAGCTCTCAGCGGCTGGCTGAGGCAGTGGATCGCTACCTGGTGACACAACACGAAATTCCCGTCTACCGCATGCACTCCGTCGCGCTCGGCAACGCTCACAACATGAGCGATGACGATGCCAAGCCGGTGCGCATCAGCAGCGTGCACGTGCGGTTGATGGAAAACAGTTTGGCGGCCCAGGGAGCCGCACCACCCCAGGGTGCTGCCTCCTCGACCGGTGCGGATCGGCAATAAAGCCGCAGCCCTTCCCCCAAGGCTTTTCCGCCCTGTCGGCTCATAAGCCGATCGGCCGCCAATCAAGCTCTCACACGAGAGAACCAAGGCAACCTGGCCCCCGTTAAAAACGGGGGCCGATTTTTGACTGGTACCCGCGTGAGTGACCTTTCCCCTGGCGGATATTCGATCGAGGGACCCGCTACAGCCCAGATTGCCGACGCCCAAGTCCACCGATTTAATGGTTCTGATACGAAAGGGGCATTTAGGTGTTGGGTTCTTCTATGCGATTCTGAAACACGAAACTAAATTTTCCCAGTAGTGTTGATTCTGAAGGTAAAGTCGCGCAGTGTTTGAAAGGGGTCGAAGAATGAGTTGGAAGGCGATCATGGTCGCACTCACCATTACCGCATCAATTCCCGCTGTTTCGCAGGTAGTTCCATCGGCAGAGCAGGGAGGCTTGCCGTTGAGGATCGGCGGCGGCTTTTCCGATTTCGGCACCTATGTTGGCCCGGATCGGATGCTGGGCGGCGCATTGTGGGTTGACGTTACGCCCACGGGGCTCCCGCTGTTTCTGAACGGGTTCGGTGTTGAAGCTGAGGCTCGGTATGTCACCGTCGGCCAAACCGCGCCTGGGGCCGCGGGTTTCTTCCGCATGGCCACTCTTGGTGGCGGGCCAACCTATACCGTGCGCCGCTTCGGCAAATTCCGTCCGTACGCCAAGTTCCTGGTGGACTACGGCGTCCTTCAAATGAACTTCCCCTACAGGGGCGAGATATACCGCCGTCAATCAGAGGCGGCCTACGCCCTGGGTGGAGGAGCCGAATACCACCTCGTCGGGCATCTGTGGGCGCGTGGCGACTACGAATATCAAATGTGGCCTGACACTCTCTTGAACCCCAACTGGACCCTTAATCCGCAGGGATTCACCGCTGGCGTGTCCTGGGACCTCGGAAACATGCACCGGTATTGACCGGCGCATGAGACCGATACCGAGTGATTGCCTTGACTGACATGTCTGCGCGGCAGGGCTAATGCTGCGGTCCTACCGCAACCGAGGAGAGTCGTTGGACCTTGATTCTCCAACTTCGAGACGAGTGAACCCCTGTGTTTCCCTTCAGATCCGGCGAGTCTCTTGGGAAGCTGAGCTGTCGCGTTGCTCGGCTGCCCAGGCGTTCTGTCTCCATCCCGCCCAAAGCAACCCGTCCGCCGCGATGAAGATGACGAAGCCGGCGAATGCCGGGAGCAGATGAAAGAAGTCCAGGTAGCCTACGGCAAAGTGGACGCCGATCGCTCCGGCGAAACCCGCGCACCCCATGACCGCAACAATCTCGACCAGGCTGCGATTGAGCTCCGCACATCGGGCCATGAACAGCAGCAGACAGCCGATGGAGCACAATCCCCCGCCAAAGCCGGCCCGGTCATGCGAGATGACGGGAATCAGCAAAGGGGAAATCCTGGCCAGGCTTTGAACGTCGAGGCCGATAAATCTTAGATCCGATGGAACAAAAACCCTGGTCATCCCAAAGACAGCGATGGTCAATCCGGCCAGAATGAGGCCGACCGCGCATGCGCCCAGCAGGATCCGTCCCCACCGCGCGCATCCGCTGCGCTCATCGCAGCTCTTCGTCCACACGGCTCGAAGCGAAAAACTCCCCGGCCGGGAGCGACCCAGCCCCACAACAAACACCGGAAGAAGAAACAGAGTCGCCACCCCGTGCCATGTGTCCAGGTATCCCTGTCCCAGGTAGGTCAGGAAAGCCAGGAAGCCGATCACACCTGAGAAAAACAGCGCCCACCAGGCCCACGCCACACGCGCTTGCATGGGGAACGCCGACAGCCAGAGATAGCCCGCGCCGATCGCCAAGAGGCTTCCGCCGTACGCCACCCTGTCGTGAAACATGAAGCCCAGCAAATTACGGTTGCCGGCGTGCATCAACGCCAGCGAGTCCATGCCGATCGCGTGACTGTCCTGGGGAAGCAACTGTCCTGACACCGATTGAAGAATCGCAAACCCACCGCTGAGCGCGAGGGCGATGCCGGTGAGCGCAATCAGGAATCGACCATCGCCAAGAACAACTTCCATCAGGCCGCGATCATCTCTCATTGGCATTGAAGTATAGCAACGGGCCGGTGTGTGCCTGAGTTGGTCTGCGCTGGTCTGCCGCATCAACCTCCGCGCATTCGCGCGCGCGCGAAAAAGGCCGACCCCGCAATTGGGATCGGCCCTGGATTTCGCCTCTGGATTTCGCCTGCGGATTTATCCCGGACAGGCCTGGCCCGGAGCAGTCACTCGGAATTCTCTACTGTGCCCCGCTATGAGCCGATGCGGACTGCGTATTCTGATCGCCACCCATATTCGTCAGCAATTGGATTTCCACGCGCCGGTTCTGCTTGCGGCCGTCCGCGGTGGTGTTCGGCGCCACTTCCTTGTCCTTGCCGATGCCGATCAGGTAGAAGCGGTGTGCGGCGACGCCGTACTTGGCGGCCAGGTATTGCACCACCGCGTCCGCGCGGCGCTGGCTCAGGTCGTAGTTGTACTGCGCCGGCCCCGTCGAGTCCGTTCCGCCGGTAACTTCGAGAATGAAGCTCTTCTGCGTGCCCAGTTGCGCGGCAAACGAGTCCAGCTGATCCTTGTCATCCTTGGTCAGGATCGACTTGTCGAACCCGAAAGTCACCGTAACATTGGCCAGCGGCCGGTAGTTATCCAGGCCCTTGACTACGCTGTCCAGCGAGTCCGCGCGATGCACCACATCGACCGCTGCGGTCTGCGCATCGCCAGCCGCCTTGCTGGCCGACTGCGCGTTCTGGCCAGCGGAGTCAGCCGCACCCTGAGCCTGCTTGATGCCCGCCTGCGAGTTCTGGTCCACGGTTTGAATCTGCTGGTTGTTCGCGGATGTCTTGGCATCCAGCTGGTCGGTGTGTTCCACCAGAGGAGTTGTTTGCGTCCGCACGTAGTTTTTGGTAGCGCACCCCGTGGCGCCCAGCGCAGCCAGGCTCACTGCCAATCCCAATACTTCAAGTCGATAGTTTTTCATTTTTCCGCTCCTTCGTCACTGCCAGGCATGTTGCCTGCCCGGTCCAACTCCGATCAGGCCGGTATTTCCTCTGCATCTGCAAATGAGCATCTGCAGGGCCAAATCAAGAACATGTTACATATGCATGAAAAATCACTACTTGCAAGACAATTGACCGCGAACTCTGGGCGCATCCCAGAGCAATTTTTACCCACCCCGGTAAGGATTGCCGGTTGACCTCCGCGGCAAAACGGAAAACAGATGCAGCCGGCAGCCATTCCATGCGGTCTCGCCCGCTCCGGCGGGTTATTGCAGTGGGCCCCGAGACATGCCCGCCCGGCGGCAGCGGTGTATATTTCTCCTTGGCAGGTGGTTGGGGCGGAAGGCCGAGGGCAGAACTGAGGCCAACTCCGGACAGGTCAACACCAGGGAGAAGACGGACATGGCAGCGGGGAATAACGGAATGGTCAAGCCAGCAGCGGATGAAGTGCTGCTTATCACCAGCGGGGACTTGCGGCTTTCGGCCAACCAGGCGTGTTGGCCAGCGCAACGCGATATGGAAGAGAAATTGACCGCGGCCTTCGGGCAAAAGGGAATCAAGCTCCTCCGCGCCCACGCCTTTGACCCCGCCCTCAAGCATGGCTTCATCTCCTCCCAGCGCACCGGGATGGATGTGTTTATGAACATCCATCCCGAGGCGCGCCTGGTATTTGCCACGGCCGCCTGGCAGTACAGCCATCATGTGCTTCCCGGTCTGCGCAGCCACCTGGGACCGATCCTCACTGTGGCTAACTGGTCCGGCCAATGGCCGGGCCTGGTGGGACTGCTCAATTTGAATGGATCGCTGGTCAAAGCCGGCAAAGCCTTTTCCTCCATCTGGAGCAAGGAATTCACCGACGATTACTTTGTTGCCGCTCTCGATGAGTGGCTGCGCACGGGCAAAATTACGCACGATGTCTCGCATGTGAAACCGCTCGGTCTTGCGAACCTGCCCGCGGAAAGCGCGAAGCTGGGCGCCGCGCTGGCTGGCGAATTGAGGCATCGCAAAGCCATCCTGGGCATCTTCGACGAAGGCTGCATGGGCATGTACAACGCCATCATCGACGATGAGCTGATGAACCCCGCGGGCATCTTCAAGGAGCGCCTGAGCCAGTCTGCGCTGGTGGCAAAGATGCGCACGGTGAGCCAGGCGGAGGCCGAAGCCGTCTACAACTGGCTCGTGAACAAGGGCATGAAGTTTGCTTTCGGCAAGGACCCCGCCACCGAGCTGACGCTTGACCAGGTCCTCGAGCAATGCAAAATGTATATCGCCGCTGTCCGCATTGCCAAGGACTTTGGCTGCGATGCCATTGGCATCCAGTATCAACAGGGCTTGAAGGACATGACGCCTGCCTCCGACCTCGCCGAAGGCCTCTTGAACAATGCCGATCGGCCCCCCGTCTTCGCTGAAGGGAGCAAGCAGGAACTCTATCCCGGCGCGCCCCTGGTGCACTTCAACGAAGTGGATGAATGTGCCGGCATGGATGCGCTGATTACCAATCGCTGCTGGACGGCGCTGGGGCTAGATCCTTCCACCACGCTGCACGACGTGCGCTGGGGCGAGCACTACAAGGGCGACGGCGTGGACGACTTTGTCTGGGTCTTTCAAATCTCCGGCGCCGCGCCTGCCAATCATTTTGTGGGCGGGTATGCGGGCGCGCGCAGCGAGCGCCAGCCGGCCATGTACTTCCCCCTCGGCGGCGGATCGCTGAAGGGCATCGGCAAGCCAGGCGAGATTGTCTGGAGCCGCGTCTTTGTTGAGGGCGGCGCGCTGCACGCGGACATAGGCCGCGGCACCGTCGTTTCGCTACCGGCCGAAGAGACTGACCGCCGCTGGCGCGAAACCACGCCGCCATGGCCCATCGTGCATACTGTCCTGCATGGTGTAACTCAAAATCAGATGATGGCTCGCCACCGCGCCAACCACGTGAACATCGCCTATGCGCCCAGTGCCGCAGTCGCCGGCAAAGCGCTTGCAACCAAGGCCGCCATGTTTGCTGAATTGGGCGTCAAAGTGCATCTCTGCGGCAAAGCGCTTGGTGAATGAAACACCCGTTCACAAATGCCGCCCGCTGACTTGCTGACTTGCTAACCCGCTTGAGCGGGGCTGACTCGCTAAATGAATTCGCCGCCGATTCGTTAACTCCCCATCCGCTGGGTGCCCCATCTGGGCGCCGAGGCACCCTCAGGGTCTGGGCACCGCGTGTTAGCTTTTTGCGGCAAGGGTGGGAGACGGCCAGAGCTCGAACCACCACCTGCGCGCCAATCGATCGCAGACCTACTGCGGAGCCGGTTCTTCCGGCGGCAGAATTCCCATCTCGCGATAAATCGGCCGGATATCGCGTCGCACCGCCGGCAACTGTGTCCAGAACCACGCCGCGCCCGCCAGCACGGCCGCGCCGTTGACGATCACCGTCCACGGCGCGCCAATCGCGTGCGCCAGCGACCCCGCCAGCAGGCTGCCGAACGGCGCCATGCCCACAAACGCCATGGTGTAGTAGCTCATCACACGCCCGCGCTTGTCTTCAGGGACCAGCGTCTGGATGATGGTGTTGCTGCCTGCCATGCCCTGCATCATGCCCATGCCCGCAATCATCACCGTGATCATCGACAGCCAGAAAACCCGAGACAGCCCGAAGCCGATCAGCCCCAAGCCAAACACCGCCGCGGCCATGGGAATCATCCGCACCAGCCCCAGCACGCTCTTGCGCGCCGCCAGCGCCAGCGCCGAAATCAGTGCGCCCACGCCCATCGCGCCCATCAAAAATCCCAGCGTATGCGGGCCGCCGTGCAGCACCCGCGCCGCGAAGATCGGCATCAGCACCACAAACGGCATGCCCATCAGACTTACAACGGCAAATAGGAGCAAGATTGTCCGCACAGGGAGAAACTCCGAGACATAAGTCCATCCCACCTTCATGTCGGTAAATGTCGAACTAACCTTCCGCTTGATTGCAGTAACATGAATCCGCATCAGCAGCAGCGAAACAATCACCGCGATGTAACTGATGCCGTCTACCAGAAAGCACCAGCCTTCGCTGGAGACGGCGATCAACATGCCGGCCAGCGACGGGCCCACCAGACGCGCCATGTTGACCATCGACGAGTTGATTGCGATGGCGTTCGAGAGGTCGCGCCGGTCTTCGACCATCTGCACCATGAACGCCTGGCGGCCCGGCATGTCGAACGCATTGATGATGCCCTGCATGACGCTGAGGCCGAGGACCCAGTGGATGGTGATGTGACGCGAGAGCGTGAGACCGGCAAGCGCCAGCGACTGCACCATCGACAGCGCCTGCGTCCACACCAGCACCTGCCGCCGGTCCAGCCGGTCCACCCAAACACCGGCAAACGGCGCGAAGATGAAGGTCGGAATCTGGCCGGCGAAGCTGACCGTGCCCAGCAGCAGCGCCGAGCCGGTGAGCTGAAAGACCAGCCAGCTGGTGGCGATCCGCGTCATCCATGTGCCGATCAGCGAGATCGACTGCCCACCGAAAAACAGCCGGAAGTTGCGATGCTTGAGCGCTCGCCACGCGTGCGATGCTCCAATGTCAGTGCGCGGCCCCGACGAACTCAGGGGCTCGGCCAATTCTGCGCGCGCTTGCTGCTCATCGCTGCTCAATTGTGTTTCCCTCTGCCAAACCAGGTTGTCATCCTGAGCGGAGGCCGCCGCGGCGACCGAAGTCGAAGGAGCTGCGGTTGCTTTTGTCCTTCCCTGTCTGGAGAAATTTGCAAATTAACTCACGATCCCCGACTCCTGCAGCAAGAATGCATAGTCGAACGCGATCTCTTTCAGATAGTCATACCGTCCGCTTGCTCCGCCGTGGCCGGCTTGCATGTTCGTGACCAGAAGCAATGGATTGTTATCTGTCTTCAGCGTGCGGAGTTTGGCTACATACTTGGCCGGCTCCCAGTACATTACCTGGCTGTCGTGCAGCGATGTCTTCACTAACATGGCCGGATAACTCGCTCGCTTCAAGTTATCGTAGGGCGAGTAACTCAGCATGTAGTGAAAGTAATCGGATTCGTTCGGATTCCCCCACTCCTCATACTCAGGAACTGTCAGCGGCAGAGAATCGTCGAGCATGGTGTTCATCACGTCCACAAACGGAACATGCGACAGGACCGCGCGAAACAGATCGGGCCTGAGGTTCACAACCGCGCCCATCAGCAAGCCTCCGGCTGACCCGCCTTCGATGGCCACGCGTGCCGGGTCGCCGTAGCCGGCCGCAGTCAGATGCTCGACGGCAGCGATGAAGTCGGTAAAGGTGTTGCGCTTGACCAGCATTTTGCCGGCGTCATGCCAGGGCTTGCCCAGGTCGCCGCCGCCGCGGATGTGCGCGTATGCCATGATCACGCCGCGATCGAGAAGGCTGAGCCGGTTCCCGCTGAATCCAAGCGGCAGCGAGTAACCGTACGAGCCATAGCCGTAAACATAGATAGGATTGTGGGCGGGCCTGGAGGCCCGTCCGACAGCCGGTCTGGAGACCGGCGCTACCGTTGGATCGACTTGCGCCGCGAGCGCCTGAACTTGGTCGCGGGCCGGTTCGCACTTGTCCTTGCGATAGACCAGGGAAATCGGCACCTGCGCGCCGTCGGGCGCTGTGGCGTGGACGCGCTCGCTCGCATAGAGGGTGCGATCGAATCCGCCGGGAATCTCAACCTGCTTCAGCAGCGTTGAACCACCGGAAGCAACGTCGTACTCGTAAACCGAAATCGGCGTGACCAGCGACTGATAGGCGTAGCGAAAGGTCGCGGTCTCGAAGACGCGATTGACGTGCGAATGCGCGTCATACGCCGGTTCCGGAAAAGCGATCTCGGCAGTGAGCGCAGCGCCGGGACCATCGCCGGAGAACCGCCAGATGCGGAGCCGGGGTAGGCCGTCTTCGCGTTGGCACGCGACAAAGAAGTCCGCAAACAAGTCCACGTCTTCCAGCATCACGCCCTCGCGATGCGGAATTCTCTCCGTCCAGTGCGCACGTCCCGGCGTAGCGACGGGAGCCGTAACCAGGCGGAAGTTTCTCCCCGCATCGTTGCTGCGGATGAACCAGAGACCGTTGCGATGGTCGACGCTATACTCATGCTCGTCTTCGCGCGGGCTGATGAGCGCAAATTGTCCGTTCGGCGTGTCGGCAGGCAGCACCGAGGACTCGCTGGTGGTGTGACTGGCTGACTCCATCACCAGGTAGCGGCCGTCGCGCGTGCGCCCCACGCCCAAGTTGAAGCGCTCGTCGTCGTCCTGATAAACCAGCACGCTTTCATTGAGCTGGCCGCGGATGGCGCGGAAAAGCTGATACTGGCGTTTCTGCTCTTCGTCTTCGACGGTGTAGAAGAGGGTGCAATTGTCCGCGGCCCACGCTAGAGACCCCACGCGCTCCACCTGCTCTGGAAGCGTCTCGCTGGTCGCCAGGTCCTTGATGTGCAGCGTGTATTGGCGAAAGCCGGTGGTGTCAGTGGTGTAGGCCAGCCAGCGGCCGTCATCGGTGATGTCGGTATCGCCGATGGCGAAGAAGGTGTGGCCATCGGCAAGCTGGTTGCCGTCAAGGAGGATCTCTTCCGGGGCGTCGGAGGGCGGTTGGTCGAACGGCGATTGAGAGATGTGGTCTCCCACCCTTTCCGCAGAAAGATGCGGAAAGGATGGGGCACCCATAGCTTGTTCGGCAGCTGCTGCTTTGCGGCAATGGATGGAGTACTGGCGACCCTCCTCCGTCCGCGTGTAATACCACCACGCGCCATCGCGAAAGGGAACTGAGACATCGGTCTGCTTTACGTGCGAGAGCATCTCCTGGTAGAGCTGATCGCGCAGACCGGCCAGCGGCGCCATCACCGCCTCGGCATAGGCATTCTCGGCTTCGAGATACGCCGTCACCTCGGGGTTCTGCTTGTCGCGCAGCCAGGCGTAGTCGTCGGTCAGGATTACGCCGTGGAGCGGGGTTTCGGTGTGTACCCTTCGGGCGATGGGGGGCAGGGGAGGCTGGTTCTGGGTCATTCCATTACCAGTCTAGCGCTTACGGGACGCGATGTGTCTGGGCATCGCTATCGATGAAATCCAAACGCACCGGGCCTCCTGCTATCTGGCTGGACTCGGCGACGCCGCGGCTTGCGATTTGGAAAAGCTGCGGATATAGACGATGAGACCTCTCACTTCGTCGTCCTTGACGCGGTCTTCGTCGTCAGGGAGCATTTTGCCGCTGCCTTTACGAATGCGCAGAAACAGGTCCTGATCCTGCTTGTCGGCCAGTGCTTTGGGATCGGTCCAATCTTTGAGAGTGAGATTCATGTCCCTGGCCATGTCCGTCTGGCCGCTTCCATTGTCTCCATGGCACATGGCGCAATCGCGAGCGTAGATCTTTTTTGCGTGAACTTGTGACTCAGGATTCGGTAGTGCTGAAATCTTCGCACCTGTTGCAGGCTGCTGAGCCATTGTTCGAGGTGTTAATGCAGCTATCGAGGCACACAAGATCAGCGTTGAGAGTAACGAAACAGGCTTCAACATCGCAACCTCCTTGTTGCAGATGCCTATGGTGGACATCTCGCAACTGAATGTCTTTCCAGCAAACATCCTATGTCGGATGGATTTACTTAGGTAGTGACACGCATCACAGCTGGTGAGGAAGCAAGTTGCTATAGTTCTGCGCGATGGGTTGAATGCGATAGGAAGGCCGTAATCGAGTGTGGGGTCCTGAGCAGTTTGCCACGTTCGAATATGGAGAGCCAGGATATCCCCACCCGGATGTCGATGCTGCCGTCAAGTCGGCGAACGAACGCGTTCAGCACACCCGCAAAGGAGGTGGGAACTGTGAATCAAGTTCAAACTTTTGAAGATCCGACCGCTGTGCATGATGCGAAGTCCAATCCGCAGGCAGCTCAGGCCAGGAGGAAGGCTATGCCATTCGGTTCGGATTCCAGTGTTGTATTTACGGAAAGGGGCATCGCCGCCTATGCGCAGAGAACGTCCGGCGTGTACGGGATATTCAATCAGAAGGGATGCATCTATGTAGGTGCGGCTCAGGACCTGGAAGCAAGCCTCTACTCCCACCTTCGAGGTGGGACGGATGAAAGTTGTTGGATCCGACGCCAGAATCCTACTCATTTCGCCTTTGAACAATGCGATGAGAAGATCCGGAACCTTAGAGAAATGCAACTGATTGCGGAATTGAATCCAGTTTGCAATCGCAACTAGGGCTCAGACTGCGTAATTTGGAAAGTACACCCAGGGGAAGTGCGGGCGTGGACGCCCTCACGACAGCCGGTCTGGAAACCGGCGCTACATTCCTGTCATTACAAAATCATGCGGTCGCGGAACTGGGGCCAACGCCGTCCACGCGGCGCCTGAAGGGGTCTCGGCGGATCAGTTTGCCGCTTGTGGACGATGTCCTGTTGACCGGAATCGTCCCGCCGATTTTGACCAGCGAGAGCGATGCCTACGGCAACCGTTGCGGCCATGGCGACGACTATAAAAAACGTCAGAACAAGCTTGTCACCTCTAACACTAACCCGCAGTAGACTCTATATCCTTCGGGCTCGTCTGTGGCCGCATCCCATGGCTTCAGCCGCGGGGGGAGCGAGGGACCGAAGAAAATGTCTATGGGTGTTCCCCGTCACTACTTGCAGTTACTTGTCGAGGTGTCTCTATCAACCGCAGACGGGAACGGATTGCGGCGGTTCGTAAGGGCAGAAGGGATCGCTGGCCAAAGGATCGCCAGTGGAGGCGAATGCACGCGCCCGCGAGCCGCCGCACAGGACCCGATATTCGCATCGCCCGCATTTGCCTTTGAACCGACTCGATTTGTGCAAGGCGCGAAACATCGGAAAATGACGGTACACATCCACAAGATGGTCTTTACGCACGTTGCCCACAACCAACGGTAGAAATCCCGCAGGGTAGATGTACCCCTGGTTCGAAACAAAGACGATGCCGTGCCCATCGCGGATCTCAAAGCCACGATAGACTCCGGTTTGTTTGATTTCACTCGGCGTCCGATCTTCCGCGCGCATTCGATTCAGGGCGACCCGGCGATACGAGGGAGCCTCGGTCGTTTTGATCATGAAGGGTGCTTCCTTGGAAAGATCGTAGATCCAGTTCATGCATTCTTCGCCCTGCTCGGGAGTAATCGGCTGCAGCTCTCTGCCGCGGCCAACAGCGATGAGGAAGAACAGGCTCCAGCGCATGATGGGAAAGGTCTTTAGCAATGCGTAAATATGAGGCAGATCGTTTACCGTTTCCTGCGACACCAAGGTATTGACCTGGATGGGGAGGCCCAATTCACCAGCAGCCTGGATGGCGCGAATAGTCCATCCGAAGCAACCTTCTACACCGCGCACTGCTTCATGCAGCGCCGCGCTCGATCCGTCGAGGCTTAGACCCAGACTTTCGATTCCATGGAACTTCAATTTTGCAAGCAAGTCGAACGTTAAATCGTTCGTTGCGCTTGGAGTAATCGAAACCGTCAACCCCAGCGCGCGTGCCTCATCGATCAGATCGAAGATATCGGCGCGTCTCAGCGGATCCCCTCCGGTAAGGATCAAATGCGGAAGCGGCTTGTCGAAAGCCGCGATCTGGCGAAGCAGAGTCTTGCTTTCATCGTGCGTCAGCTCGTCCGGATGTGGAACGGATACAGCTTCGGCGCGGCAGTGCCGGCAAGCCAGTGCACAAGCCTGCGTCATCTCCCAATATACCAGCAGCGGGTTGCGGGAATAATCGTTTTTGCGCGAAGAATGCGCATGTCCAGGTTGAGGTTCAGGCCGTTTTTCTGGCGACGAAGTAACCATGGTTCTGAGATCGCTGGAGATCATTTCCGCCTCCTCCTGAGGTGAAATAGAAGCGCAAGTGCGAAGCCGCGACTGCCCTCTGCTGGAAGAAGGGGGATTACCAGCTTGAGAAGCAAATCGCCTTGCTGTATATCCAAACTAGCGGGTCGGTTGGCAGCTATTAGTGACGAGCGTCACACTCGATGAAATGAAGTGCAAAGGCGTGACAACTTGTTTGGATTCGGCGCCTTTAAGTCTGCGCTCAGGGGAAAGGAGGAGCTGGCGTTGCAGGGATCAAGTGGCAACCTTGCAGGCCGTTGTGAGCAGGACACCAACTGAAGTGAAGCTCTCCTGGACTGCATCGATTGCGCTTTCCTACCCGACTAAGCTACGGCAAAGGCGTTGGCCTTCCCAGGCGCCTCACCTGCTGCAACTGTCACCGGCGGGACGCACATTACGGGTACGCGGGAACAGGCAAGCATTTCAAAGGCGGTGCCATGTGGTCCCCATTTGCCACTTGTGCGCTTGACGCCGGCAACCAAAAGGCAGGGATGGTAATCTGCAATGACCTCTTCGATCACATCGGCCGGGCTCCCGTCCTGGACGATGCAGTGCACGGGAAAGCTTCGGTCGGAATCGATGCCAAAATGCGCCAACGCGGTGGAGCGAGGGTTGAGAAGCGCCGCGGCCTCGGCGGCCCGGCGCGCATGCAGGACAAGCAGCGTGCGATGAAAGGATTCTGCGAGCGAACAAGCTGCGGCCACCGCGTCCGATGTAGCCTCGTTGCGCTCAATGGCGAGCAACACCGGACCGCCGGGAGACGGCCGGAAGTCGCCGGCGTTCCAATCCTCTGCAACTGCCAACACCGCGCATGGCGCCGCTCGAACCACCTGTTCGGCGATCGCTCCGACCATCGCCGGACCCGAGCCCTCCCTGCCTTTGGTGCCGACCACGATCAGTCCGGCCTCATATTGTGTAGCAATATCGACCAGCAGCTGAGCCACCGAGCCCTGGCGAACTACCGAATGACTGTGGATACCCTCCCAGATGAGGTCGGCCGCCATTTCTTCCAAAGACGCTCGCGCCGCTTGGGTCATCCTTTTAAGTACGCGCCCAGGAAGCCCTTCGACGGAAACGTAGTCCAAAGGATCAAGTCCGTACGCAAGGACCACGCGTGCGTGGTAGGCGCCCGCCAGTTTGCGCGAATACTCGAGAGCCGCTTTCGGCTTACCGTCTTGGTCAATTGCCACCACAATCGTTTTCAATCCGTCTGCAAAACTCATCGCATGCCTCCCGCGGCAGGACCATGTTCGTTTCCCGGGGCCACTTTCCCATTCCCTTTCGAGTTTGCAGTCTGGCAGGAGCTGGCCGCAGTGACCGTATGCACCATCCGATGTGATTAGAGTCACGAGGAATTTAGGGCCTGTCATCTAATTCCCAACGCTGCACGCCGGGAGTTAGGTGACAGGCCCTAGATCACAACAGGGGGTGTTTCAAGGCACAGCTTCGCAAGGAAACCTGTGCCAAGCTTTCTTTGCGAGGTGAATGCCATGAAGGATTCAGCTCCTGCGCTTTACTCTGATACAGCATCGAGTCCATCCATGCCGCGATGGATTCATCCGGAGGTCACGCTGGTCGCGACCGATCTGAGCGATGTGGACCGGCTGATGCCGTTGGCACTGGAACAGGCGGCACAAACCGGAGCAAGGTTATTGCTGTTGCATGTGCTTACTGCCAGCGAGACCCTGGCTGCGGACGCCTGCGGAATGCCGTACTACGATCCTGCCGGCGCAATGGATTTTGCGGCCAAGAGCCTGGAGCGCTTATGCGCACAGGCGCGACAGCAGGACATCCCCTGCCATGCCCTGGTACGTAGGGGGAATCCCGCTCAACAGATTGGGGCCGTGGCTCGCCAATTCCGGGCGGACCGCGTGATCCTCTGCACACGGAGCCGGAGCCGGCTGAGCAAGGTGCTCCTTGGTTCCGTTGCAGAGCAAGTGCTGCGCTCGGTCAAAATCCCGGTCTTTACCGTGGGTCCCGAGGCTCATCTCCCGGTGGATGGGAGCACAGGTGAACGCATTGTGCTGCATGCCACCACACTCAGAGAGACCTCTCGCCCGAGCGCGGCCCTTGCTTGTCAGATTGCGGCCAGTCAAGGCGCCAGGCTGGTCCTGCTCCATGTTCTGCCTCCGCTGGCTCTGTCCAACCCGGAGCCGCCGGCGGAGAATTGGGGCCTCCCCTATCTTCCGCATCCCGATCTGCCCGACCTTGATCCTGGCCTGAATCACCCGCTGCCAAACGTGATCCCGGCGCAGGAAACACGGCACGGCGGCCAACCCGCCAGCTTTGACTCAGCCGCCCTGCACGAGTTGCGCCGGCTTGCCACGGAGACAGGCGCCGGATGCGGCGTGGCAGTCGAGGCCCAGGTGGTTCATGGCAACCCGTCCATCGAAATCCTTGCGCAGGCTAATGAGCGCGGAGCAAGGCTGATCGTTCTTGGCGCGCACAATGGCTTGGCCTTTGAGAATCTGACACACGACCGCACCATCTACCGGGTGCTGGCGCACGCGCGTTGCCCCGTGCTCACACTGCGTGAGTTCGAGCCCAAGCCAGGCGTAAATGAGCCCGAGCGATTGGCGATTCATCTGCGATGAGCCTCTCTGGGACGGGAGTCGACGGAGTTCGTTTGCAGGCAACCTGCGGGCGCATCAATAGCAGATGGATTCATCCAAAAACGATGATTCAGAATCCGGCCGTTTCGATGCGTGAACGAGGATCAGAAGAGGGACCAGGATAATCGGAAAATTCAACATAGTTTTTTACAAGGAAACTGCTTAATTGACCAGCCTGTTGGGCGCGGCGGGCGCAGCATTTCGACTCCGAAGACCTTAACAGGCAAATGATCTGGGTGACGGCATGACAGGATTTCTTCGGGACATGCGCTTCGCGTTGCGGCAGCTTTGGAAGAGCCGTTGGTTTTCTGTTGCTGAAGTGTGCATGCTTGCCTTGGGAATATGCGCAAACGGCACAGTGTTCAGCTGGATTAACTCGACCCTTCTTGAGCCGGTTCCAGCAGCCACGCACACTCGCGACCTGGTCACAATCATGCGTGGCGCCTGGAATGCCGCGCCGTCGCCGCCATTCTCTTATCCTGATTACCGAGATCTTCGGGACAGGAATCAAACATTCTCAGGCATCCTTGCCTATCACGATGACTGGGTAACGTTGACCCGTGGCGACGTGCCGCAACGGATTTATGCCGCCAACACCTCGGGGAACTATTTTGATCTGCTGAGCATCGCGCTCACCGACGAGGAAGCGTAGGAGGGCTGAGAAAGGTGATCCACAATCTGATCCACAAAAAATTAGGTCTCATACGACTTCGGTGGTCTTAGACGTTCCCCACGGGTTTGTAAGTCGTTGAAAAACCTCAAAACGGTGGACGTGTACGGCAGAGGTCTTAAACGAGAATCCAACATTGATTACGGTTGAGGGTGCTGGAAAGGGTGCCGAGATGGCCCAATCTCGCCTTTCCTCGATATGTCACAATGGCAGAAGCTCGACCTTCGGATTGATTGGAAACGGTAAGCAAGCGACAATCGCGGGTCTATTCAATTTAGGTGAGGACAATGACAGAACTGACGAGCTTTCAAAGAGACATTCGGCCGCTCTTCACAGACCGAGACATTCATGCCATGAGTAAGGCCTTCGATCTTGCGAGTTACGACGACGTGAAAGCACATGCGGCCGCTATCTACGACCGGATTCGAGGCATCGGCGGCGCCGTGATGCCGCCGCCACCTCCACGAGGCGAAGGACCCTGGTCGCAAGTTCGGATTGATTTATTCGCAAAGTGGATAGCGGACGGATACCAACCTTAGATTGCTCTGAACGAAAATGCCCAGCTTTCGGTCCTTCAATTTATGCCTCCGGGAGAACCGGCGGATGAGGCTCAGAAGGAAGGCTGGCGTGGCGATTCGATCTGATCCGAGTGCTAAAACAAAGTTGGTTGTGACGAATACTCTTATCGTTTCTACAAGACGATCATTGGATTAGATTGTGTCCCTCGGAGCTCAACTCGGGACATTGTCCTCCGGTCATTTCAATGTTACTTGGGCAGATCCGGTTTTATTGGACGGCTGCGAGATCGTCTGCGCTGATCTCAATTCCGCCAAGCCGACCGTGAAGAAATCACTCTTTAGAATCTGGCGCAAGCAGGACGATCTTCCCAATGCTGCCTTTCTGCCTAAGCACATGCGCTTCAGCCGCATCGCGCAACAGCATCCGGCGGCCTATAGGCAACACAAACTTGCCGTCGCGCACGTCATCGGCGAACTCGCGCACCTTCGATGCATCAGGCCGAGCACCCACACGCGTGATCTTCACTGTCGGATTTTTAGCCGCCGCACCCTCCGGTAATACCGCGGTGTAGCCAAAGGAGCCGTTTTGCTTTACCCTCGCGATCAGCTTCGCTGCGACCTCACCACCAACGGTGTCCGCAATTGCATCCACTAAGCGGAAGTTCTCAATCGCTCGATCGTCATCAATCGCGAGCACGTCAGATACCCCGAGGGAGCGGGCGTCATCCAGCTCTTTCGCGCGAACCCCTGCAATCACCTGCGCACCTATCTTCTTCGCCGAATGCACCGCCGCGCGCCCAACGCTGCCCAGCGCTCCCGTGATCAGAACAACCTGTCCCTCTTTCACATTTGTCGCAAGGCGCACAAGCTGGTCACCGGTGAGTGAAATCAGCGGGATCGCTGCCGCGTCCGCCAGGTCCACGCCATCCGGCAGATGGGTCACGTCCGAATCGTCCACTGCAACCAGCTCGGCATAGGTCTTGTTGGAGAGAGCAAGAACGCGGTCGCCGGCCTTGAAGTGCTTCACATTGGCGCCCACTGCCCGTACGATGCCGCTCACATCGCGGCCCAGAATTGCTGGCAACGACAACGGATACATCTTCTGCATCGCGCCTGAACGCAGTTTCCAGTCGATCGGATTCACGCTCGCGGCGGCTGCCGCGATCAGTACCGTGTTTCCGCTAACTTGCGGTTCCGGAACGTTGTGTTCAAATTTCAGCTGCTCGGGACCGCCGTACTCATGCAGCACCACTGCCCTCATCGCGTGCCTCCCAGAACTCCAGGCATATTCAACTTTAAAATCAGATGCGCGGGAGCCGTCTTGCGTCTCAACGGGATAACTTCCGGCTTGCCCGTGCGGTTTCGATTTCCCACCAAGAAGCTACCTAAATATACTAGGGGCTCTGAATCTCACGGATCCTGAGAGCGCACAATGCCGATTCTAGTGAACATTTGCGACCCAGATCAGATCTCGTCGCTCCGGGAAGAATACCGCGAAGAGATGCAATGCCAGATCATCCACGATTCGATTCATGAACGTCCCGGCTGGAGCGTGGAATACGTTTTGGAAGTTGACGGAGCTGCGGTCGGATATGGATCGGTGGCGATCGGCGGTCCCTGGACTACCGCGCACTCGCTCTACGAGTTTTATGTCAGAAGGGCTAACCGCCAGCAGATCTTCGATCTGTTCGCAGCATTACGCGCAAAGTGCAAAGTCAGCAAGGTTGAGACACAGACAAATGATCCCTTTCTTTCAGTCATGCTGCACACCTTCGCCGAAAATGTTTATGCGGAATCCATCCTGTTCGAGGACCAGTTCGAGACGCGGCTTCAGCCGGAGGGCGCGGGTTTCCGCCCCAGAGAAGTGGGGGATGTGGAGCTACTGAAAGCGTTAGAACTGGACGATACAGCCGGGTGGGTAGTCACATTGAATGGCAGGATTGCGGGAGCGGGGGTATCCTTTACCACTACAACCGCCCCTACGGCGATATCTACATGAAGATCACGGAACCGTTCCAAGTCAAAGGCCTTGGAGCTTATCTGGTTCAGGAACTGAAAAGAGCCTGCCGCGCTGGTGGAAGCGTCCCGGCAGCGCGCTCGAACATTGCGAACCTGGCGAGCCGAAGAACGCTGCAGAAAGCTGGCTTCATACCATGCGGAAACCTGGTTTTAGGTGATTTCCGAGACCCCACACTCTCGCTGTGAAAGTCTAAGCGACCAACGGTCAATACTAAGGTCGCGGATGCCGGAAACGCATTCAGCCAAGGTATGCCGGTCGTCGAAGTGAAACTGCAGAGGACGAGGCGTATCCTTGATCGGAAAGAGTGATCGCACCAAACTGAGCGGGTAAGCTCAACTTTTGTTTGCGAAGAGGTAGGACAAAATGGAAATGACGCGCCGGCAATTCGCCCTTTCTATCGCAGCTGCCAGCAGCATGGGGTCTTCCTTATTCGAGCCCACGCTCTACCCACTGGGTGTTCCCCGCGGCATAGTTCCCGGCCGAGTCACCTGGGCGCACGATCCGGCAGCAGTGAGCTGGGATGGGACAGGTTCCTGGTGGGCGGATGCCAACAACAACCAGGCTGCGATCGACCGCATGGTCTCCCGCTCCATCCGAGGTCTTACAAATCAGAAGAGCGATGCCCAGGCGTGGAGCGCCATCTTTCGCTATTTCAATCGCACCCATGCTCGCGGCAACGCGGGATACAAGACCGGCGAGAAGATCGCCATCAAGGCGAACCTCAATAACACAACGGACCATGGCACGATCGACCGTCTCAACTCGTCACCCCATGTGCTTCTTTCGCTCGTCCGGCAGTTGACTGGTCCGGGAAAAGTACCGCAATCATCGATCACCGTCTTCGATTCCAGCCGGTTTATTCCCGGCAATCTCTATGACAAGATTCACGGTGAGTTTCCTGGCGTCGTATTCGTCGACCATATCGGCGGCGACGGACGATTGAAGGCCGAGTTCAAGCCCAACGCGATCCCCTACTCGATTACCAGCCGCAATGCTTCGGGACTTGATACCACCGTGACCAATGCTGCTTACCTGATCGATGCGGCCTTATTGAAGGGACATGTCAGCTCAGGTGTGACGCTCTGCGCGAAGAATCTGTTCGGGGCTACGAGTATCAATCCCGACTGGCACAAAAATACGCACGATGGTTTTCCCCACAATCGCGATGGCTCGGCAAGCTACGCCGCAGTCGTAGATTTTTTGGGTCATAAGGATCTCGGCGAGAAAGCCATGCTGTTTCTCATCGACGGACTCTATGGAAACGAGAATGCGGATCCTCCGCCTAGTCACAAGTGGAAAATGGCGCCATTCAACGATGCCTGGCCGAGCAGCATCTTCATGTCGCTTGACGGGGTGGCCATCGATTCAGTTGGCTTCGATTTTCTGACTTCGGAATGGCCCGATCTCGTAGACATTGCGAATGCAGACAATTACCTGCGTGAAGCCGCTCTGGCAAACGATCCACCTTCAAAGACGCTCTATGATCCGGAACGCGACGGCGTCCGATGCCGCAGCCTCGGTGTATTTGAGCACTGGAACAACGGGACGGAGAAAAAGTACTCGGGCAATCTCGGAAAACCGAATGGGATCGAACTTTTTAAGGTGGGCTGATCGGGACCGCTGGGCACCCTTGACGGACCGATGAGGACCTAACTCAGCCGAGAGGGAAGTGGCTGCTCTCTGCGTGCCTGCCTGCGTCTTGGCAGGCGAGATCAACCGAAATGCTGAAAATCTGCCTGAGGCCTTTGCAAATTACGACGAGACATTACGGCCATTCGTTAACGAGATTCAAAATGTGGGCCCATTTTTCCAGCGGTTGGCCATTCCAGAGACGCAGTGGGGAATTGCTGTTCTACCTTTCATTGCAGGATCGCTCTGCTTCCTTCGCGTTCCCGATCTCTTTGCATTGTTTTCAAAGAAGGAAAAGAGCGGCTGGAAATTACCAGATTGTCCAGAACTCAAGTCGGGCCATTAGCGCGGAACCAGAGATGCTATACCCTGCGATGGTGGTCTCCCACCCTTGCGACAGAAAAAAGTCGCAAGGATGGGGCACGGAGCTCTGGGGCACAGCAATCATGGAGCCGCTCTAAGACTCAGGCTTGCGTGTAGTCCATACCGTCCAGGTCGGCGATCAGTCCCGGCCCCATTGGCTTCCAATTTAGCTTCTGTTGCGTGTGCGCGCTGGAAGATGGCATATCGTGCCCGGCAAAGTGGGCCAGCCAGCCGAAGTGTGCCTCAGCCTCTTCGGGCTTGATGCTGATCACCGGCACCTTCAGCCCCCGGGCGTGCGCCTCGACGATGGCCTTCATCGGCACGCCCTCCTCATCGACTGCGTGGTAGATCGCGCCCGGCTCTGCTCTCTCGAAGGTCAGACGGTACAGCCGTGCCACGTCGGAAACGTGCGCCGCCGGCCAGCGATTGCTGCCGTCGCCGATGTACGCCGAGACGCCCTTCTCGCGCGCCACAGCGAGAAGGTAAGGGACCAGCCCCTGCTTCCGTGTGTCGTGGACCTGTGGCAGCCGCACGACAGAGGTGTTCACGCCGCGCGCCGTCAACTCCTTCACCGCCGCTTCCGAGGCCGCGCGCGGGTTCCACGAAGCGGTTGGGCCGTCCTCGGTCGATGGCTCGCCGTCCACATTGGCCGCGATCGCCGTACCCGAGGTGATAACGAACGGCCGGCTCGAGCCCAGCAGCACCTCGCCGATCGCCACGATTGCCTCGCGGTCGTTGTCAGCGTTCTTCTGAAACTGCGAAAAGTCGTGGTTGAAGGCCAGGTGGATGACGCCGTCGGATTCGGCTGCTCCCCGGCGCAGGCTCTCGAGGTCCTCGATGTTGCCATGAAGCACGGCGGCTCCCGCGCTTCGCAACTTCTCGGCGCCTGCCTCCGAACGTGTCAGCCCGAGCACCTGATGCCCTGCCTGAATCAACTCGGGAACCAGCGCCGAGCCGATGAATCCCGGTGCACCTGTCACAAAGATACGCATAATAATGTCTCCTTTAAGTCCTACCAATACGCGGCCATCTCGCTCAATTCTTACGCGAAAGCTTCGCCGACCATCTCTTCGCTCTTCTTCCAGAGCGCCTTTGCCTTCTCGGGGTCAAGCGCATAGGCACGCACACCCCTGCTGCTCACGCTTACTTGCGAGTCAGCAGGAATCAGCTCGCCGACCTGGCAGTCTTCACAGTACTTGCCCCCGACTTCATCGGCGGACGCAACGACTCCGGCCCAGACCGATGTCGCCGCACCCTGGGGAATCGACTTGAATTCGAAAGGCGGCTCGCCTGCTGCTGCACGCTGTTCCTGGATTTGCTGAAACCATGCCTCGATGGCGCCATCCGGCATATACCGTGCAAGCTCCGTCGCGATGCCGCCTGGATGCACGGCCGTAGCACGCACGCCGCGGTCACGGTGGCGGCGGTCGAACTCGACTGCGAAAAGAATATTCGCGGTCTTCGATCGCCCATAAGCCACGAACGGCGCATAGGACGTCGTCTCAAAGTTTGGATCGTTCAGGTCGACATCACTGAAACGATGACCTGAAGAGGAGAGGTTCACCAGCCGTCCGCCATCCTTGATCAGCTTCGCGATGCGGTTCACAAAGACGAAGTGACCGAGGTGGTTGGTTCCGAACTGCGTCTCGAAGCCGTCCGCTGTCATGCCGAACGGGGTCGCCATCACGCCGGCATTGGCGATGATCACATCGAACAAGCGGCCATCGGCGACCAGCTTGTCCGCAGCAGCGCGCACGCTTTTCAAGCTGGCCAGGTCGAGTTCGACCAGCTCAAAGCTCGCGCCGGTCTCCGCCGCGGCCTTACGTACTTCCGAAGTCGCCCGCTTCGCCTTCCCCAGATCGCGCGCCGCGCCCACAACATCCGCGCCATGCGCCACCAGCGAACGCGCCGTTTCTACACCGAGACCGGCCGAAACGCCCGTTACCAGGATACGTTTGCCCTTCAGATCAACCCCTGCAAGCACCTCTTCCGTCGTTGACTTCGCTCCAAACGTCGTCGCCATACTGCACTCTCCTGTCAAACTGTTTGACACGGGCCTCGGCCCGGGAATAAAACGGAGTCAGTCTCCGTTATGCAGATGAGATTACCGGAGAGTGCCTCCGGTTTCAGAAATATTCCATGAAAAAATCAAGCGCCCCCAAAAACGCCCGCAAGCCTCGTTCCGACGCACAGCGCAACCGCGAGCGCATCCTGGAAGTCGCCAAGCAGGTTTTTACACGCCGCGGCGGCGACGCCAGCATGGACGAGATCGCGAAGCGCGCGAAGATCGGCCCCGGCACGCTCTACCGGCACTTTCCTACCCGCGACGACCTGCTGGCGACGGTCTATAGAACCGAAGTCGAGAAGCTGGCTGCGGCGCAGAAGAAGTTATCCGCCGAACTCCCTCCCATCGAAGCTCTGCGAGCCTGGCTATTGGTCTTCATCGACTACATCGCCGCGAAAAAGATCATCGCCCCGGCATTGAATGCAATGGCTGGCGGCCCATCGCGGGTATTTCAGCAGACCACGCAGGTCATGGAGGAAGCTGCCAACGCGCTGGCCAGCCGCGCCGTCGCCAGCGGCGATCTCCGTCCGGACGTCGATCCCATAGACTTGATGCGTGCCATCTACGGCCTCTCCATCGCCGGCAGCGCAGACGATTGGCCCGCAAAGGCAAGGAAATTCGTCGACATACTCTTACAAGGCTCTCGTCCCTGATAGACGCTCTTCTCGCCCCCAACCGTTACTTACCCACGCAGGCGCGGACATAACCTCGTACAACCAACACCAGCTCGCGCTGCATCGCCTCAAACTGCGCCTCTGTCATATCCGACTCCAGCAGGTGCCGCTTGACCCCCGAAATGGTGCTCTGCAGCACAGTAGCCATCAATTGCAGGTCCGTCTTCAGCACCTCGGGCGCGCTCTGCAACAGGCCAACAATCGCATGATTCACTCGCGTCATTGCACCGGCCGCAATCTTTGCGCCCTCCACATCGGAACTCACCGCATACAGCGCGCGGCTCTTCTTCGGGTCGCGCATTTTCACCGCCAGGAACGCCACCGCCAGCGCCTCGGCCATCTGCTCCACAGGCTGTCCCTGCTGCGCTACGCAGACCTTATCCACCTCCGCGAGGATCTCCTGCAAGTGAAGCCTCATAGCAGCCCGCAGCAAAGCGCTCTTGTTCGGGAAGTACTGGTACAACGTTCCTACAGACACCCCGGCCCGCGCTGCCACAAGCGTCGTCGTCAACTTCTCTTTGCCGACCTTGAGCAAAACCTGAACAGTCGCCTTCAGGATCGCGTCTACACTAGCTGTGGAACGCGCCTGGACTGGCGATTTTCTTGGCTCTGAGCGGCTTGCAGTCAGTTGGGCCAAATGCGAACTCCTAACCTGAAGCTTTCGTCATCTAACGGTTGTGAGCTTAGAGGTTCGACACATCCATTGACAACTACCGAGGAGATACGATGACGAATCGATCTGATCTTGGCGGCACATTTACCCTTCCCAGCACTTCAATCACCATAGCCCGAATGGGCTATGGCG
>DATKGE010000062.1:0-2288 GCA_035510955.1 Occallatibacter sp.
GGGTTGCGGCGTTTGGAATACCGCGGTTACGACTCGGCGGGCATCGCCGTCGGCAGTCCCTCCAGCCCGGTGCTTGAGGTTCGTCGCGCGCCCGGCAAGCTGGTCAACCTGGAAGAGGTTCTGCGGGAGAATCCGCTGGACGGCTCTTTCGGCATTGGCCACACCCGCTGGGCCACGCATGGCCGGCCCACGGAAGAGAACGCCCACCCGCATCGCGACTGCTCGGGGCGCATCGTCGTAGTCCACAACGGCATTGTCGAAAACTATCTGCACCTGAAGCACGAGCTCACCGCGCAGGGCCACAACTTTGTCACCGAGACAGACACCGAGGTCATTGCCCACTTGATCGAACAAGTGCAAAAGGACGCTGACGCGGCCGGCCAGCCGATCCTGCTCGAAGCGGCCGTGCGCCTGGCGGTGAAGCGGCTCACTGGAGCTTTCGCGCTCGGAGTTCTATCGGCTGCCGAGCCGGACAAGATTGTGGTTGCGCGATTTGGTCCGCCGGTGATCATCGGTGTGGGTGAAGGCGAGTCTTTCGTCGCCTCCGATGTCCCCGGCCTGCTGCATCACACGCGCAACATCTACTTCCTGGCCGATGGCGATATGGCCATCCTGACGCTGGCCGGCGTCGAACTCACCGACTTTGAAGGTAAACCCATCCAGCGCGCCATCACGCGCATTACATGGGATCCGATCCAGGCGGAAAAGGGCGGCTACAAGCACTTCATGCTCAAGGAAATCTGGGAGCAGCCGCGCGCCATTACCGACACCACGCTGGGCCGCGTTTCGCTGGACTCAGGCAAAGTCTACCTCGGCGAGATGAAGATCGCCGACGAAGAGCTGGCCGCCGCTTCGAGCATCAACATTGCCGCCTGCGGCACCAGTTGGCACGCCGCGCAGGCCGGCAAGTACATGATCGAGCGCCTCGCCCGCCTGCCCGTCGATGTGGATTACGCAAGCGAATACCGCTATCGCAATCCCATCCCCGACCGCAACGCGCTGGGCCTCCTCATTACCCAATCCGGCGAGACGGCCGACACGCTGGCCGCGCAGCGCGAGATGATCGCTCTGGGATCGAAGACCGTGGCCATCTGCAACGTGGTGGACGCCATGGTGGCGCGCGAGGCTCACGGCGCCATCTATACCCACGCCGGCCCGGAGATCGGCGTAGCCTCCACCAAGGCATTCACCTCGCAGCTCACCGCGCTTTTTTTGCTGGCCATGAAGCTGGGCCAACTGCGCGGCCGGCTCGATCCCGAGCGCTCCGTCGCCCTCATCGAAGAGCTCAGCCGCATTCCCGCCAAGATCGAAGAAGTGTTGCGCACTCGCTCGGCGCAATGCGAAGAACTGGCCAAGGACTTCTCGAACGCACGCGACTTTCTCTACCTGGGTCGCGGCATTCACTTTCCCATTGCGCTTGAAGGCGCGCTGAAGCTGAAGGAAATCTCCTACATCCACGCCGAGGGCTACCCTGCTGGCGAAATGAAGCACGGTCCCAACGCGCTGATCGATGAGACGCTCCCCGTCGTCGTGCTGGCCACGCGCGATGAACAGGACCCCGCATCCAGGCTGCGCTACGAGAAGACGCTCTCGAACATCCAGGAGGTAACGGCGCGCTCAGGCCGCGTGATCGCCGTGGCAACAGAGGGCGATACGACCATCGGCGGCCTGGTGGAGCACGTCATCCATATTCCTCCGGCGATGGAGCTGCTTGTGCCTCTGATCGAGATTGTTCCGCTGCAACTGCTGGCGTACTACATCGCCGTCCGCCGCGGCTGCGACGTGGACCAGCCAAGGAATCTGGCCAAGTCGGTTACGGTGGAGTAGGCTTGTCTCGGCGCGGCGTCTGCGTCCTGGGAGACCCGTTGCCTGTGCCACCGTTAAGATTACTTCCGCGAGAATGCCTTTCCATGGCATAGCACCGCAGATTGGTAAAATCCGGAAATATGACGTCTGGGATAGATTCCAACTTGGTCATAGAGACTCACCCGCTCTTCAGGGTGGCGCACCCATTTGTGGCGCTTGGATTGTTTGGTTGCCTGGTGCTGGCAGGTTGTGCGGCAAGCGGTCCAGCTACGCCGCGCATTAGCTGGGCAACTCCGGCCGCGATTCAGTATGGCACTGCACTCAGCGCCACCCAGCTCAATGCAACCACGGCCGTCGCAGGCGCCTTCACTTACTCTCCGGCCTTGGGTACCGTTCTTCAAGCCGGCGAACAGACGCTTTCCGCCACCTTCACCCCCAGCCTGCCTAGCAGCTATACCACGGCTACAGCCAGAGTGACACTG
>DATKGE010000063.1:0-3514 GCA_035510955.1 Occallatibacter sp.
CCGGCAACGGTGAACTCGACCGCGCCGGCCAGAGCGGCAGGGCGGTGGACTGCTCTGCTCACTGTGACGAAGGAATCCTCCGGAACTCCAAACCGCCTGACCACCAGAGTATAAGTCCCGTCGGGCAGATTGGCCTGCAGGCTGTGAGTGGCCTCGTCGTATTGCGCAGGATAGGGCAGCAGATGGCCGGATGGATCCATCACGGTAGCTATATAGACGCCCACCTGCGAACTTCTTGTTGCGCCAGGTGCATTCGTCTGCGCGGCGTCGAATGCGGTGACCGGGTAAAAGGGTTCAAGAGCGAGCGAGAAGTTGGCCTCGGCCTGCGCGCCCGCGGAGAGCCGGATGCGCGTGGCGCCGGACAGGTCGCGGGCGTCTGGATAATAGACGCTCGCGTAGCCGCTGCGCGCCACGTTTGCCGCGCTGCCAGCAGCTACGACGCTGACCGCCGGCTCGCTCTCGAGCGCGGGTTCGGTCGAGACCGCGTAAATGCCGTCCGGCAATCCGCCAAAGCGGTAGTCGCCTTCTCCGTTGGTCTTTGTGGAGGTGACCTGATCCCAGACCCTGCGCCCGGACCGCACTACATTCTTGAGCAGCACGATGATGATGCCGTCGGCGGGGTCGCCTGTCGACAGCTCGATGTGGCCGTGAACGGCGCAGTCCGGCGCGAGAGTGAAGTTGAGGTCCGGCATTTGCGTGGCCGCCAGCACGCTGTGCGCCGGGCCCTCGGCTTGCAGGCCGGTTTCTTCCGCTGCATAGGGCCGGTCGCGATAGCCGGGCTTGACCACGCGAACGATCTGCGGACCCGCCGGCACTCCGGGAATCTCGAAGCGGCCTTCGCCGTCGGTCAGCGAGCCGGTGTCGGCGTCACCCTCGATCTGCACTAGCGCGCGCGGGAGTGGTTCGCCGGTGGCCCCGTTGCGGACCACGCCTTGCAGAGTCACGCGCGCATTTCCATAGGGGCTTGCGGGCTGTTCTGGTTGCTGGCTCCGGGTCAGGGTCGCGAACTGGCTCGCGGCGAGGAGAAACAGCGCGGCATACCGGCAGGCCCTCAAGCCAGCCCGCATGGCGCGCCGCGTGCGGATTTCCGGTGAGCCGTGTTCTTCGCCCGCGCGCACATGGGTTTCAGGAAGGTCCACTCTCCATTTTGACCGCTCAGGGGATGGAAAGGGAATCGGCGCGGAAAAGAAAACTAGCAACGGCGCAGAATCTCCCGTGCCCCATCCTTGCGCTTTCTTTCTGGCGCAAGGGTGGGAAACCACGAACCCGAACCAGCCTATCCGTTGGTCGCCCGTCTCAGTTCTTTTCCAGGTACCAGGGGATGTTGATGACGATGATGCGGCGATTGCCGCGCATGAGCAGAATGACTTTGAGCATGTCGGCGCGGCGATTGTGCATCAGGTTCTCCCACCAGTGGCGCACCACCAGCTCCGGCACGAGCACGCAGATCTTGTGGTAGCTGGATTCGCGCTCGGTTTTCAGGATGTAATCGACCATGGGCTGGAGGACGTAGCGGAAAGGCGAGTGCAGGATTTCGAGCTTGGGAACACACTTGCCGGCGGCGCGCAGCGGAGCGGCCACGTCATTCTCAAAATCGGTGCAGATTCTGTCCGGCTCGTCGGCGACTTGAACGTGGAGGCAGCGAATGTCTTTGGACATGGAGAGCGCAAAAGACACGGCCTTCTCGGTAATGCGGCTCCAGCGGTCGATGGGGACAATGACAATGGGCTCGGTGACTTCGGCAGGCACAATGGGCCGGTCGAGCGCTGTCTCGCTGTCCACGCGCACATAGTGGCGCTTGACGGCGCGCATGAGAACGATCATGACGGCAACCAGCAGCGCGGTGATCCAGGCGCCATCCACAAACTTGGCCACCAGGACCACCACGGTGGTGATGCCCGTTGCTACCGCACCCAGGCCGTTGACGAACATGCGCCCGCGAGCCTTGCCCTCACGCTTCCAGTGCATGACCATGCCGGCCTGCGAGAGGGTGAAGGCCATGAACGCGCCGATGGCATAGAGCGGGATCAGCCGGTCGGTCACGCCGCCGAAGATGATCAGCAGCACGGCGGTGAGCACCACCAGGACATAGATGCCCCAGGAATAGAGCAGGCGCCGCCCGCGCAGCAGGAAGACGTGGGGCATGTAATCGTCGAGGGCGATGGCGCGGGTGAGGCGGGGGAAATCGGCGAAGGCGGTATTGGCAGAAAGAGCCAGAACCAGCAGCACCGAAGCTATGGTGACGTAGTAGAACCAGCCGTGGCCCATGACGGCGCGCGTCAACATGGAGAGCACGCTCTCATAGCCGGGTCCGTCCGGATTGGTAGCGGCAACACCATAGGAACGGCACAGCAGTGCAATGCCGGCCAGCAGAATAGCCAGCAGGACGATGATGATGGTGAGCGTGATCTTGGCGTTCCTGCGGGTGTCGTCGCGGAAGGCCATCACGCCGTTGCTGACCGCCTCAACGCCGGTCATGGCCGTGCATCCGGAGGAGAAAACTTTGAGCAGCAGCCACCAACTGACGGCGGCTGTGGCGAGGGGCATGGCGGGCAGCGGCGTGACCGGTTGCGGATGTCCGCCGGTGTGCAGCACCTGGAATGCGCCGACCGCTATCACAATGAGCAGCGTCCCCGTGAACAGGTAAGTGGGAATCATGAACACCACGCCGGTGTCGTGAACGCCGCGCATGTTGACGATGGTAAGGACCAGCAGCACCAGCAGGCACATTTGCAGCGTGTGTGGCTGCAGGCTGGGCACCGCGGAGATGAGCGCGCCTACGCCGGCCGAAATGCCCACCGCGGCGGTAAGAATGTAGTCAATCATCAGCGCCGCGGCGGCCAACAGTCCCGCGCCCTCACCCAGGTTCTGCGAAGCGACCGTATAGGAACCGCCGCCGCGAGGATAAGCGTCGATGGTTTGCCGATAGCTGAAGAAGACTATGGTGAGCAGCACCACGATGGCGGCGCTGATGGGGACAATGTAATGCACGCCCAGCAGGCCCAGCGGTATGAGCAGAGTCAGCGCGGCTTCCGGGCCATACGCGGCGGAACTCAGTGCGTCCAGGCCGAAGATGGGAATGCCGGCGATGGGGCCGATATGCTCGGCGCGCTCTTCGCTGGTGGCGAGCGGGCGGCCAAAGAGCAGATCCTGAATGCGTGTGGTGATTGCCATGCGCGATTTTTCCGGGCGGCCATGAATTGGAAGGGAAGGGCCGTCGAGGGCATTGTCTCATGCGGCGGGCAGATGCTTCGCCTGCCGCGGTCGTGCTTATGCAACTTATTCGCATCCCTCGCGCACAAGTTCGCTGATCAGCAGATTCATTTTCTCTTCCTGCTGCTCCATGGACTCGATGAGTTTGAATTGCGTGCGGCAGCGATCGAGGTTGTGTTCCGCGCGATGGACTTTGTAGTAGGTGTCCCCGGAAAGATAGTCGGCGAGGAAGCGGATACCTTGCTCGAAGGTGATCAACTTGCCGGCGAAAGCAAGGTGCTGCTTTTCGTTATCAGTCAGG
>DATKGE010000064.1:0-26718 GCA_035510955.1 Occallatibacter sp.
TGGTCGGTTTGCCGGCGCTGGTTTCGAGCTTTTCGCGGATCTCGCGAATCTTGCCCACCAATTCGCATTCCTTGTTCCAGCGGTCCTGCAGGGTCTTCAAGGATGCGTCGGCTTTTTCTTTTTGCGACGCAATCTCCGCCAGTTTCTCCTGATGGTCCGCGCCGACAATCTCTTCGCGATCGAGGATCCGCTTCTGCACTTCCAGTGCATCGATTTCCCTGGTCAAGTCTTCGATCGCCGGCGGCGTTGCACTCTGCGACAGGGCCATGCGCGCACAGGCGGTGTCGAGAATGCTTACCGCCTTGTCGGGCAACTGGCGTCCGGCCAGAAAACGGTGCGAGAGGCGCACGCTGGCGGCGACTGCCTCGTCGAGGATGCGCACCCGGTGATGCTTTTCAAGCGAAGCCACCAGCCCGCGCATCATGATCATGCATTGCGGCTCGCTCGGCTCCTCGACCTTGACCACCTGGAAGCGGCGAGCCAGCGCTGCGTCTTTTTCAAAATACTTTTTGTACTCCGACCACGTAGTTGCGGCGACGGTGCGCAATTCTCCGCGGGCCAGCGCCGGTTTCAGCAGGTTGGCGGCGTCACCCTGCCCTGCCTGGCCGCCCGCGCCGATCATGGTGTGCGCTTCGTCGATGAACAGAATGATCGGCGTGGCCGAAGCCTTCACTTCCTCAATCAATCCCTTGAGCCGGTTCTCAAACTCGCCCTTCACGCCCGCGCCCGCCTGCAGCAGGGCCAGGTCGAGAGTGCGGATTTGCACGTTCCTGAGCGGCGGAGGCACATCGCCGGCCACTACGCGCAGCGCAAAGCCTTCCACGACTGCTGTCTTGCCCACGCCGGCTTCACCGGTAAGGATGGGGTTGTTCTGCCGCCGGCGCGTAAGAATGTCGATCACCTGGCGAATCTCGGCATCGCGGCCCAGCACCGGGTCGATCTTGCCGCGCTTGGCGTTGCCGGTCAGGTCCACCGTGTATTGATCGAGATTCGGCGTCTTGCCGCCGCCGGGCCTTGGCGCGCCTTCGCCTCCCGGTCCAACGGGCATCGCCCCGGTCGTCGTTTCGCTCGACAGGGCCACAATGCCCATCAGGTCCTTGCGCAGCGCGTCGGCGTTGATCTTGTGGAACTCCTTGCTGACGTCGTTGATCAGCCGCGAAAGCTCTTCATCGGTGACCAGCGCGAGAATCGCAAAGCCGGTGCGCACCTGGCCGACATTGAAATCGATGGAGCCGACGGTCCATGCCGAGGTGAGCATCTTCAACACCGTGGGACTGATGGCTGGCGTGCGCGCATTGCCGGATTTCAGCTTGTCCATGCTGCGGCTCAGCTCGGTGGTGAGCCGCGACTTGTCCATCTCGAAGTGCTTGAGAATCGCGGCAAAATCGCCTGAAGACGAATCCAGCAGCTTGGTGAGGAAGTGCTCGATCTCGATGTCATAGTTGGTGCGGGAAAGACAAAGGCCGGCTGCACCCTCAAGCGCGGAGCGGGTTGGGTCGTTCAGTTTGGCGATCAGCGATTTCAGGTTCAGTCCCATATGTTCCCCCTTTGAGAATCAGACTTAAAGAATCAGACTTAAAGAATCAGAATGGTGTCGTCTTTGTCGCAATCGGTTGGCTCCGTCTTTGCCCAGGAGAGCCATCCCAGCCGCGCCGGACTTTTGCAGTCGAGATCGAGTTCGACCTTGGGCACCTGGTTTCGATCGAGGACCAGTTGCACTTCAAACTCCAGGCATTGATTGCTGAAGAAGCGGGTAATGGCGCGCAGCGATTTGTGGGCGCTGCCTCCAGGCAGGAAATCGTGATAGCGCTCGATGCCCATGGGCCCCAGCCGGATGCGCACCCGCGACTGCCGGTCCCACACCGCATCGCCCACCACCGCGCCGGCGCCGATCTGCAGCGATGGAGACTCCTCCTCTTTCATCGCGCATTGCGTCGCCTTGTCCAGGCCATACCAGCCGCCGGTGAACTGCTCAATCTCCACGGCCACTTCAAAGTAGTCCGCAATCACCTGCTCCAGCGCCACCGCCGAACGCAACTGCGAGGCCATCAGCGAAACGTAATGCAGGAATGCCTCATCGTCAACATCCTGCCGGTTGCGCAGTCCGGCCGTGCCCAGACCAACCAGGTCGAGCAGGTAATGCGTGAAATGGTCGCGCTCGCCGGCGTTATAGTTAACCCCGAACTTCGACCGCTGCCAGGCCCGATAAAGCAGCGAGATGGCGCGATGATTGAAGATATCGAGGAACGCCGCCATGGTGTGGTCTTTGGCCCGCGCCCGCTCCAGGATCAGCTCGCAATAGGCGTAGGGCAGCACGCTCATGGGACCGGTAATTCCCATGAAGTTGACCACCATCTCCGGCTGGCCATCGCCCTCCACTTCCAGGCTCTGAATTTCGCTGGCCGGAAAACCCAGCCGCTGATTCACTCGAAAATGAACCGCTTCATCCTCCGGACTGGAAAAGCCGCCCACGTGCTGCGAGTTTTCCCTCAGCCGCTGCAAGAGCGTAACCGCCTGGAAAAACTCGAACGAACACGCGTCGTCGACCAGCCGTTCGCCAAGCAGCGAATACGTCAGATGATGGGTTTCCGTCCCGATCTCGGTTGCCATTCGTGGAGTTTCTCCTTTCTTTGCGGAGTAGTGACGCTCAATTGCGTAAAGCTGTTCAGCGAAGCGCTCATGCCAAAGAAGCGCTCCAGCACACAGGCGAAAAGAAATGCGCCGCCTCCGGCAAACTGGTCCTCGTCGATCTCCATATCGATCTTGATGCCCCGCGCGAAGCTTACCCCCTGCTCGGAGATCAGGCGCGTGAAATGCGGCTGGCTCTTGATATTGATAATGCTCTGAATGACGTTCTGCGAGTATGCGGTCCGGCCCACATCGTAAAGCCGCAGTATCTCCTGCAACGCTCCCTTGCCCCCTTCCAGCATGGAAAGGTAATTGAGCGACAGGTGCGAAACCAGCCGCCACAGCGTGCTCTTGCCCAGTGCTGGACGCACCGGCGGCGTGGGCTTGCGCAGCGCCACGATGCGCCGCATCGCCGTCGCGCCTTCCATCTCGAAATCGCTGTCCTGGTTGCCGAAGGGCAGGCGCGCAGGCAGATCGCGATTGGTGCACGTAGCGCGGACAGAAAGAATCGCCGCGTCCGGATCGACGGTCGCCGTTGACAGGTCGATCAGCGAAAGCGAAATGTCCGTGCCGTCGTCGTTGGGCCGGGTCGAAGGCCGCCGCCGCGCCAGCCAGAAGCAGGTCCGGTCTTCTTTTCTGGCGGCATGACGCAGCGAGTAGAACGGCTCGTAGGAGGTGATCTTCTGATTCGTGGAGTTGATTGCGCTTACTTCATCCACAGAGAAGACCTCCATCGAATGAGGCCGCCGAACATCCGGTATCAGCGGGTATTCATGCTTGCGCTGATTCAACTGGATGGGCTCCGCAATCTGCTGAAACAGATTGACCACAGGCGCGCATCCCAGCCTGAAACTCTTCTTCGAGACTTCCAGCTCCAGCCGTTGCACGCGCCCTTCGCCTTCGATATCGGAGATCAGGAAGATGATCTCGATCGCATCCTTGAAGCCTGCCGCAGCCACGCACTCCAGACCGGTTACATCGACGAAGAAGAATTTCTCGGGAAAAGCGAAGTACTCCATCAGCAGCCGATGGCCCGCGAATGTGGATGTGGGGTAGGAGACCATTCCCTCTTCAAGACCGAAGCCGACAGCCTTGAGCGCCGAGGCGGGCAACGTGACCGGCGCCAGCCGCGAACCAGCCGTGAGGTCGCGCACCACGATGCGATTCAGCCGGCTGAAAAGCAGTTCATAAAGTATGTTCACCAGGCCGCTCTCGCCGTCCAGGTAGAAGCGCAGGCGATTCGGATTGAGACCGAGAAAGTTAACGTCGCGGGCGCAGCGAAGCTCCACGCGAAAGGCCCATGCCGAGTCGCTGGTCTTCACCGCGGGCTTGAGCCGGCTGGGCGCGCTCAACTCCACCGCGCTCACCGTCAACGGCCATAACGTTGTGTCGTAGCAGGTGCGAAAGGTGCACGGCACACCGCCAATCGGCTTGGAATAGAGCGGCGTGTTCCTGTCGATCTTCAATCCGCTGGTCAGCTTGCCTTTTTCCGGATCGAGTTGAAACTCGACCACCGACATGGACGGAATGGGACGCACCAGTTGCGGATAGACGATGCTCAGCAGCCCGTCTGTAATCTCCGGAAACTCGTCCTCCATTTTCAGGTGGACGCGGGCGGCAAGAAAGGCGAAGGACTCGAGCAGCCGCTCGACGTGCGGGTCTTCGCACTTGGTCGGCTCCAGTTGCAGCCGCGACGCTACCTTGGGATACTTCTCCGCAAACTGCGCGGCTGATTTGCGCATGTAGTCCAATTCCCGCTCGTAATAGAGAAGCAGGTCATCGCGCATCGTCGCCCCCGGTCAGGCGGCAGTTTCCGCTTTTCAGCTCGATCACCGTGTCGAAGCTGATGGGCTCCGGAACAGGATCCATCCGCAGCATCGCTTCCACACGCAAACGCACGTCTTTCTTGGCGGAGTCCGGAGTTTCCACCACCACCAGCCGTACATTGGCCAGGCGGGGCTCGAACAGGTTGATGGTGGCCAGAATCTGGCGCACCAGCTTGTTGCGATCTCCTGAAGCCGCCATGGTCAGGGAGGAAAGGTCGGGAAGCCCGTAAGTGTAGGCCGAGCGGTTCAGCTCTTTCAGGCCCTCATCCGGTGGGTCGCAGATGCGGCGCGTATTGAGCAGCCACTCCAGGTCGCGACGAACCGCATTCTTCAGCAGCCGGACGGATTGCGAACGGCTCAGGGGATTTTCCATCCGATTGCCCGGTTCAAGATCGATGAGCCGGTCAAGCACGGAGACAGTGATCGTAGTTTCGCCGAGGCTCCTGGCCATGGTTTACCCCGCACTCAATGCCTGGACGGGGTCAAGGCGGCAAATACGTTCGAACAGTTTTTGCTTTTCGCTGGAACTACCCTGGATTCTCTTACTATTGCGCATCAGCATGGACAAATATCCGGCGACCGTCTCGGGATCTTCCCAGGCGTCGAGTTTATGGTTCTCAATGGTTGCAGCAATGTCTTCAAGCAACGGTTGAGCAATCGCATCTTTCCCCGCGGACACGGCCAGCTCGGCCAACTGCATGGTGCGGCGGAAACGGCTGCGTCCGGACCGTTGCCGGGCAATGGCGGAGCGCATGATGGAGAATGCCTTCTCTTCCTGGCCCGCAGCCAGCGCTTCCTTGGCCAGAACGTAAGCATCGGCGGCCTGCGTCAGCCAAGTGGGCGTTCCATTCAACTCCGCCGGCGGGTCCGAAGCAGCTTCTTCCTCCGCAGGCGTCGCAGCCTTTTGCGGCGTGCTCAGGTGCTGCAGCCACAGCCTGGTCTCGACATTCGCGGCCGGCGTATCGTCCAGCAGCGTCGCATCCAGCAATTCGGGAAGATCGTTGAGCAGCGCACGAAGCTCGGACTGGATGGCGGTAGCGATGGGCTCGTACTCCGGCCCCAGCGCCGTGCAGGCAGCAACGGAAAGCCGCTGCAGATCGAGCCAGGCTCGACCGCAAGGCAGCGTCATGGCCTGTTCGCCGGCCTCCAGCAGCTCGCTCCATTTCTTGTTGAGGGCCAGCCGCTTGATCTGCTGGCGAAGCTCGGTGGGCGGGGCTTCCAGCAGCGTCGTGTCGCTCAGTCGCGAACCCGTGCGCAGCTCGCCCCAGCGCAACCCGCGCAGCAACAGATAAGGCGCCGGACTCAATGGCTCCTTCTTGCGCAGGAACGAAGCGGCGCCGGCAATACCGGCCACTGCCTGGCGGCGATCGGCGGGTTCGGCGCTGCCATATCCGGCGATGCCTCCTGCAGCAACGGCTCCGCCTTCCCCGCCCTCCTGCGTCCCATCGGCCGCGCCTTCGGCGACAGGCTCCGGTTCCACGGGATCGGGCTCTTTCTCACGCTTCTTCTGTAGTAGTGTATGCACCACCTGCCGCACTTCCTTGAGCGCGTCTTTCAGCTTGCTAAAGGAAGGAGCATCGTTTTCAAATTGCTCGTCGCAATACTTCTCCAGCGTGTTGAGAGCCTCGATGGAGCCATCGAGTTCCTTTTCCGACTGCAGATAAAAGGCCTTCGGCGTATCGGCAAAGGACTTGTCGAACACCTCCGGGGCGATCTTGCCCGCCGCGATCATCTTGGCTCGGGCAACACGCTCTTTGTCGGTCTTTACCTGGTCTTCAAAACCCACCACCCTGGAATCCTTGTAGGCAATCAAGGAGTATCCTTGAGCGGTAATCGGCGAGTTGCGCAGCGGAAGGTCCAGCTGGGAACCGACCCAATCGAGCGGCGTGGCGCGGAGTTCGCGGTCCCCGTCCTCGATGACCGGATAAACCGTATCCCAGAATTGAATCAGCAGGCTGTGGCACAACCCAATGCCCACGCGCAGTCCGCTGAAGCCTTCTGTCTGCAGCAGACCTTCGGTGAGCCACGCTGCGAGTTGAAGATCCTTCGAGACCGTCGCAAGCGACTCCTGTGCCAGCTTTACCACCAGCGGAAAGTTGGCCGTTTTGCGCTCGCTTTGCCAGGCTCCCTGGGCCAGGTCGTCGTCCTGGCGCCGTGCTTCCTTGATTTTGTCGTGGATCAACAGCTTGGTATCGCGACGCAGGTCGATGCCGCTCGGATTATCGCCGGGAATAGGAGTGAGAATATCTTCGCGAAGTGGCATTGGAATCGAGCCCCCGGCCCAGGAATCAGCTTTCTTCTTCTGTTTCTGTGGGCCCATCGGTGGCATGGGCGAACTCGATTGAACGTATCTCGAGGAATGGAATCTCCTCGCCGTCTACCAGCAGAATCTTCTGGCCGGTTGGATACTCCGTGCCCTTTTCGTCCGCTGTCCACTCCGTCACTCTGCCCAGCCACACCGCTTCGTCCGGATCCTTCCAGGAAAAAGGATAGATCGCCGGAATCAGCACTTCTCCCAGATCCATCCCTTTGAACGACGGCGCAGCCTGAACCAGCGCAGGCGCCCAGAGTGTATCCCTGAGCCGCTCCGGCTTCCCCATCTCCACGCTGGCAATATGTTCAAACGGAATCCAGACATAGGACCCGGCGGCAAAGACCTCCAGCCGGGCTCCAATGTCTGGATCCGCGTCGCGCAGTTCGGTAAAAGGCTTGCCGTTCAGCGTACCCGGCGGGCACGTGGTTGGGCCGGACGGAAACGCCTGCTTTTCAAAGAGCTCATGCCGCGTCTTCTCGGCATGAAGAGCGGCATAGTAGACGATGGCCCCGGTTTCGGATTCAACGCCTCCGCCGGCAAGCACCGACAACTGCTTTTCAGCGCGAGCGTATTCGCCCGCGAAGCAAAGCAGTTCAAACAGGAAGATGCGCTGCGCCTTGTCGGATGGGTGCTCACGCAAATACGCCGTGAGCACCTTTTCCGCTTCCTTGACCTTCCCTGCCGCGAACAGTTCTTTGGCGGTTACTTGCACCGTGTCTCCGCTTGCCCGCGAGTTACCACTTTACGAGTGCCCCTGCGTCCCAGCCCCTGTCGATGAAGCCCTTCAACTTGCCTTCCTCTTCTGGGTTGTAGCTGACCTTGATCTTGGTGTAGGCATAGCTGTGTGACTCCACCGGGTTTTCACTCGAACCGGAAACCTGATGGGACGTGATCAGCACGTCTTCCATGTGGATTTTGAAGTAGGGCTCCTGCTTGTCGCCCATCGGCTTGTCGTAGATGATATCTACCTTCTTTATGAAGGTGCCGTTACAGCAATTTGCGAACATCAGAGGAGTATTCTTGTCGGCCACCTTCATGATGCTTAGGTCGCTCATGTTGGCGCGGCCCGAGCGGGCTTCGCCGCCGGACGAACCTGCCCCGATCACCGCGGTGTTGCTGACGCCCCAGCTAAAGGAAAGGATGTCATGGGCATCCTTCAGGCTCGTACTTGGTCCCGGGACTCCATCGATGATTAGATACGCATTGACTGCCATTTTCGATCTCCCTATCAATTGGTGTGGACAGCTTTTGAATTTCGGACGCCAGGACCGTGCGGCCCTGGGCCCAGGAGGAGCGACAAGAGATTACTTCGCGGCGGCAGGCAAATCAGCAACCAGCCGCAGTGAAACAGTAAGTTCATCCAGTTGGAAGTGGGGACGCAGGAAAGCGACGGCGCGATAGCAACCCGGCTTGCCTGGAACCTCGGTAACGTCGATGCGTGCTTCGCGCAACGGGCGCTGGGCCTTGGTCGCGGGAGAAGCGGAGTCATCGGGAGTCACATAATTCGTGATCCAGCGGTTCAGGAACGTGTCTGCCTCTTCACGCGACATGAAGCTGCCGATCTTGTCGCGCATCATGGCCTTCAGATAATGCGCAAACCGCGAAACGGCCATGATATAGGGCAGCTGGGTAGACAGCCGCGCATTGGCATTGGCCGAATCAGTGTCGTAGACCTTCGGTTTCTGGCAGCTCTGAACACTGAAAAATGCCGCAAAGTCGGTCCCTTTGCAATGCACCAGCGGCACAAACCCGAGGTCGGCGAGTTCCTTTTCGCGCCGGTCGGTAATGGGTACCTCTGTCGGGCACTTCATCGCCACATCGCCTTCATCGGTGGCAAAGTTGTGCGTGGGAAGACCCTCGACCAACCCGCCTCCTTCCACCCCGCGCATGGCAACGCACATGCCATACATCGAGAAGGATTGAGTCATCTTTGAGGCCAGTGAATAGGAGGCATTCATCCACAGGTACTTGGTGTGGTCGGTGCCGTCCACATGCTCCTCGTAGACAAACTCGTCGATCGGCTTGGTCTCCGCGCCGTAGGGCAGCCGGCCCAGCGTACGCGGCAGTGTGAGAGCAACATACCGCGAATCTTCGCTCTGCCGGAACGACTTCCATTTCGCGTATTCCGTGCTGTCGAAGATCTTTGCCAGGTCGCGGGGAGCATCCAGCATCTGGTAGCTCTCCAGGTTCATCAGGTCCGGCGATGCCGCGCTGACGAAGGGCGCGTGTGCCTGGGCGGCAACGTGCGACATGCCTTCCAGCAGGGCCATATCTTCAGGGTGCTTGCCGAACTCGTAGTCGCCGACGAGCGCGCCGAATGGAGCGCCGCCGAATACGCCGTACTCTTCCTCGTAGACCTTCTTGAAGATCGCGCTCTGATCGAACTCCGGCGCCTTCTCAATGTCTCGCAGAAGTTCCTTTTTGCTCACGTTCAGGACGCGGATCTTCAGCCCCACGCCGGTCTCGCTGTTGTCCATCAGGTACTTGAGGCCCCGCCATGAGCCTTCCAGCTTCTGGAACTGCGCGTGGTGAAGAATCTCATTTAACTGCAGCGAGAGCAGGTGATCGATCTGCGCGATGCGCGCATTGATCATCATCTCCGCATCTTTGGCGACGGTCATTGAACCGTCGAGCACCTGAGCGACAAATTCCTTCACCAGGTCCTTGCCGCGCTCGCGGGATGCAGCTTCGACGCCGAAACGGCCTTGCTCTACAATCTGATCGAGAAGGCTCACTTCCTGGGCATCGAGGGTTGCGCCCGAGGCCTGTGTACTCGCCACTGCTTCAGCCATTGGAGCCTCCTCCGGTTGTACCGATTTCACCCTTCAGCTTGTCCAGTTTCTCCGTGTTTCCCACCGCTTCCAGCAGCAACTCTTCCAGCTTGTCGTTGCCTTGCAGCGAACCGCGAAGGTCGGCCAGCCGGGTGCGCAGATCGAGCATCTGCTTCAGCGGCTTCACCTGCTTGGCCACGTTGGCCGGCTCAAAGTCATCCATCTTGCGGAACTTGAGATCGACCTTCAACTGGGCCGCATCCGGCTCATCGCTCAATTTGTTCTCTACGGCAAACGAGAGGTGCGGCTTCATTCCCTCAAGGACCGTATCGAAGTTGTCGGGATTCACTTCGACAAACTTCCGCTCCTTGAGTTTGGGAAGCGGCTGCTCAGGGTTACCGGTGAAGTCTCCAAGGACCCCGACCACGAAGGGCAGTTCCTTGAGCTCGATGGCGCCGCCAATTTCAACGTCATAGGTAATCTGCACCCGGGGCGGACGCACCCGGTCCAACTTGTGCTGTGCGCTTTGTCTAGCCATAATTCCTTCCTTGAACTGATAGTGATCGAGAATGGACGAACATTGAAAGGGGCCCTAGTTGGCAGACGTAACTTGGCCTGGAGCGTCTTTTGCTCCAGGCATGACTTTGAAAACTTCATCGCGGAACCGACCCCAGGAAGTTGAGACGAGAACAAAGAGAACCCAAACCTAAGCGCCTGTCTCAGTGTGTCCCCTTTAATAACACACGGGGCAAGGCCGGTCAATACAAATCAGAAAATCCACCTTCCGCAACACCCGCTGACATCGAGGAACGGGTTTCTCGGATTCCCCGTTGGCTCGAACTCAGCAGCGATGGACGAAGTCACCAAAGGAAATGGCCCATCCGCTTAGCACCCGTGCCGCCTATCCTCGTTTGCCGGGAGGTTTGCCGGGAGCGCTCGCTTCATCGAAAAACAGAGTATGCGTCGCGTGCCAGTTCTCTGCTGAACCTCGTCACCAATGGACAGGTGACCAAGGTACTGGAGACTCTTCGACGCCCAACACCATCCGCCACGGTCGCGCAAGTCAGCAGGCACGATCTGCGATTAACCTTGACGGAAGGAGCAAATAGTACCAGCAAAACAATTCACAGAGCAAGCAAAAAGAATTATGTTTGCTTAACAATAAACAGAGTGTTTGTTGAACAATAACCTCCGCGCGGATGGGGCGATCAAGGAATCACCGAGCCATCCCGGCGGGATGGAACTCAATTGCTACCGGCCTGTTATTCAGCTTCGGCCCACATCGCGCCCATGCAAGGCTGGCAGGCGGGAGTGCTTGAATGTCCGTAAAACGAAAGCGCGATCGTCGCACAAAAAATTGGGAAACTTGCCCTTCCCGCCCCAGTCCGCAATGGTAATGTGGAATCCTGATGCTAGTCGACTTGTCTCAAGAGGAGTTCCGCCGGCTGCTCGCATTCTTTGCAGAAGCGGGCTACGTCGAAGCCACCATCCGCAAGCACCTGGGCCCGGCGGAGCTGCCTTCCCGCCAACTGCGCAACGAATCCCGCCTGCTGGATCGCACCTCAGAACCGACGCAGCTCAACGCCCTGCTGCGCTGGTTCTGGCTCGGGCGCCCTCAAACGGATGCGCAAGTTGCGGATTCGGTCCCTGCCGAGTTCCTCGGCCTGCTGTTAAAGTGCGGCTTGCTGAAGACCAACGCCGGCAGCCTGCAGGGAACGGCCATGCTGCTGCCGGCCGACGGATTTCTGGTGGCCGCCGATTACCCGGTGGCCATCGAACGCGCCAAGCAGGAGATGGTGCTCTGGCCCAACCCCACCAGCAGATTCCTGGCCAAATTTTCCATTCGCCGGCATTCGCGCGCCACGCTCGATCTGGGCACCGGCAGCGGCATTCTCAGCCTGATCGCGGCCAAATTCAGCGACAAGGTTGTCGCCACCGACCTGAATGAACGGGCGGTGTCCTTCGCCAGGTTCAATGCCAAGTTGAACGGCGTGGACAACATTGAAGTAGTGGCCGGCGATTGTTTCGCGCCGGTAAAAGACTGCACCTTCGACCTCATCCTTTCCAACCCTCCCTTTTTCATCACTCCGCAGCAGGGCTACATGTTTTGCGATAACCCCATGGAGTTGGATGGACTCTGCCGCCGCCTGGTCAAGGAAGCTCCCGCGTACCTGAACGAAGGCGGCTTCATGCAGATGCTCTGCGAATGGGCCCAGGTCAGCGGACAGCCGTGGGAGGAGCGGCTCAGCGAATGGCTGGTGGGCACGGGTTGCGATGCGTGGGTCATTAAAGGGGCGACCGAGAACCCGGCGGAATACGCGCAGCACAGAATTCGCGAGACCTCGCAGGATCCGGCCGACGACGCCCGGCTCTATGACGAATACATGACTTACTATCGCGAGCGCGGCGTGGAAGCCATCAACGAGGGCCTGGTGGTGATGCGCCGCCGCACCGGAACCAACTGGGTGCAACTGGAAGAGGTAACCAAGACTCCGCAGGAGGATCTGGGCGAACTGGTGCTTTCTACCTTCGCCGCCCGCGACCTGTTGTTGCAACTCAAGGACGACGATAGCCTGCTAGCCGTCAAGCCCACGCTCTCAGCCAATGCGCGCCTGGAGCAGATCTGCACGCAATCCCGCGGCCAGTGGGTCGCGGAGTCGATCACCCTGCGCCTCATCAGTGGCTTCCCTTTCCATCTGGCATTGCAGCCGCCGGTGGCGGAGTTTCTGGCCACCTGCGACGGCACCCGCACCGCCGACCAGGCGATCCAGGAGCTTGCGGCGGTGGCCAACGCCCCGCTCGAAACCGTCCGGCGCGAATGCCTGGCCATGATGCGCAAACTCATCGAGCGCGGATTCATGATTGTGGCTCCAGGTTGATCGCCGTCATCCAGCTTTCAATGTGCTATCCAAGAATCGACCACTTATGAAAGACTTGGAGCGAAGGAGTGCCGCTCCTGTTGCGGTAATCCAACCACGCATCAAGGAACAGACCAATGGCGAAATTGATGGGCAACCTGCAAATCAAGGTGAACCCCGGGTCGGAGGGTGAGCGGCCCCACTTCGATGTCACTTTTGTTCCGTATGCTGGTCGACTCAACACCAAGGCGGCCAGGGCGAATAACCACGATGAGCTGGTCGCCCTGCTGACCGATCTCAAAATAGGCGAAGACGACGCCTCGAAGTGGGCAGGCAGGGCGCGCGCCCAGGGCGTGGTGCTCATACCCAGCTTCGAGCGTACCGATACTTTATTAAGGGAAATGGGCCTTCTGGCCTGACCGGAGTCGCGTCGGGCAAAAGCAGGCACGTATACCCGCAGTCTCCGCTACTTGCCCTTCAGCTCGAAGATCACCAGCACAATCAATACCAGCAGCAGGAATGTGTTCACCACCAGCAGAATGGGCACCATCTCCTGAAACTTGCCTGCCGGTGCGGCGACTGCCGGCGGCGCAGGCTTGGGAACCGCGGGAGCCTTGGGAGGCTCGAACTTTGGCGCTGCCATTGCAGGCGGTGGCGGCGCTGCAGGCATGGGCGGCATCGCGATTGCGGGTTTCGGGATTGGCGGTGGCACGAAAGCAGGTGCGGCGCCCGCTGCCGGGGCCGGTGCGGCAGGTGCAGCCGGGGGACTGGCTGAAGCCCGCATGGTGCTGGTAGAGATCATGCGGGTGAACTCCCCCGGCCCGGAGTCAACTGGCGGGGGGGGAGGCGCGGCTGCCGCGGCAGACGGCTCAACCAACGGCGGAGCTTTCGTGCCCTCAGACAGCCTTTGAATCAACCGCGTAACGCTACCCGCTTCGGGTGCGGAGGGCGCGGCAGGCGGCGCGGGCGTATACGACGGAAGCGGAGCGGAAGAGAATGAAGACGTCGCAGAGGGAGAGTAGGAAGGCGTCGGTTTCGGCGTGTACGAATTAAGCGGCTCCGTCGGCGTCGCCTTCACCGGCTCCGGGCCAGTCTCGGCCGCCGCCAGCGAAGCAAAGAGGCTGGTCGCGCTCGATGAACCAGTCGGGGATTCGACCGGAGTCTTGCTCGCGCCGAAATCCGACGGGGCCGGCCACTTGAATTCTGCCGGCGCCGCAACCGGGGCAGGCGCAGGCGGCGTGTACGGTGGCGCCGGAGGCGCAGACACGGGCGCTGGCGGGGGGGCCGCACCAGCAGGGCGCGGCTGGAAGAACTGCGTGAAGCCTCCCTCCACGGATGCCGAGTCGGAAGCGCCCGAAGAAAAACCTTTCATGCGCGGCGCGCCTGGCGCCGGGGCAGGGGCGGGCGGAAGATCGGGAATTAGTCTTGGCGGCGCGGGCGCGCGATCGGGCAAATTCGTTTCTGCCGCCTTCACAAAGATGCGCGTAAACTCGCCCGGCGCAGACGCGCCCGCCGGCGCAGGCACGGGCCTGGGCTCGAAGGATGGGACCGGTGTCCGGTCAGCCGGCGGCGTCGTTGCAGCCGCTGCCTGCGACGCCTGAAATAATTTCGTGAACTCGCCAGGACCGCCCTGCGAGGCTGCAGGAGGGGCCTGCCGCGACGGCGCAAAACCCGGTTCCGGCTGCCAGGCGGCAGGCGGTGCGACGGGTGCTGTGAAGCTTGGTTCCGCTGGCTTCTGCGGCTGTTCCGCTTCTTTTCCAAAAGAACTTAAAAACATCCCGGTCGCGCTGAGCGGATCTGCCTCATCGCTCGGCTGACCATCGGGTGTCCAGTCTGTCTTTGTCATGGGGTCGGTGTCCTCTGCATTGTCGCGGCACCACTACCTCGAAAGCTTACACGGGCGTAACTGTGGCGTAAAGGGAAATGACGCCGCCGCCAATGGCCATCGGAAACGAGAGTTCGCCTGACGACACTATTAGATCTGCGGCACGGTTTGGCGCTCGGGGAGATTTCTTTCTTGCCTAAGGGCAGTTGAGGTATATTTGTGGTGGTTTACAGTCGACCCCTATCGCGGAACCAGAGTAGATGTGACCCGGAGCCAACTCTGCCGGGTGGCTTTTTCTCAAGAAAAAACCACCTTCAGGAATCTCTGGGAGACAGCGCTTACTCTGCTTTCGCTCTTGGCCGGTCACTAGTTTTATGCTCCCAATGTATTGACCTGCCGGCACAAGACTTCCTGACAATTCCAGGAAGTGCCGCCGTTTCCCGGGGGACAGAATCATGTCGAATGCACCGCCGCGCACGCACAGTCTGGCGTCCTGCTACGAAAATTCCATCACCACCATCCTCCGGCTGAGCGCCATGCAACAGCAGGCGGTGCCCAACGCGCAGGGTTTCCGCAACAGCATCCGCGCCGCGCTGAAAGCCGCCATGGAGCAGGCCAAGACTCTGGGCTATTCGAGCGAGATGATCCAGCTTTCGTTCTTTGCCCTGGTCGCGCTTCTCGATGAAAGCGTGCTCAAGCTGCAAAGCCCGGCCTTCGCCGAGTGGGCTCAGCGACCCATGCAGGAAGAGATGTTCGGCCACAATCGCGCCGGCGAAGTTTTCTTCGATCACCTGCGCACGCTGCTCGCTCGGCAGGATTCGGAAGATACCGCCGATTGCCTTGAAGTCTACGCACTGTGCATGCTGCTCGGGTTCAAGGGCAAATACGCCATCTCCTTTGGCGGCACCAGCACCTTCTCCGGCCAGGGGGGTGGCGCGCAGAGCGCCCAGCAGAGCGGCGAAGTGCAGGCGCTCATCCGCCAGGCGCGGGAGAAGATGGCGCGCATTCGCGGCGAGGCCCTTTTTCTGCGCGCGGACACGCCGCCACCGCCCATCAAGCAGACCGCTGCCATCGATCGATGGAGCCGCGGCCTGGGCATTGCAGCCCTCTGTCTGCTGGCGCTGACGGTTCTGGCGTTTGGTGGATTCTGGATTGTCCTGAGTTCCGGGGCAGCACACATCTCGTAGGAATCTGCGTATTTTTCGGGGGTAGCCTTTGCTCGTCTATCTGGCTGTTCTTGCGGTTATCGTGGTTGCCGCCCTGCTGGCCTTCGGCCTGGCCTTTCTCCTCCATCTGCATGGTGTTGCCTACATCGTGTTTGTCAGTGTCATTCTTCTGCTGGGCATTGCCGCCGCGGTTATCATCCTCGTCCTTCACTTCCGCGCCAAGAAGGAAAAGGAGCTGGCGGAGGGAGATTCCGCAGTGGGCGGCGCAACCGGAGAGCTCGACCTGCTGCTGAACGACGCCAACCGCAAGCTGCGTGCATCGCAACAGGGCGGCAAAACGCTTGACCTTCTGCCCGTCCTTTACATCCTGGGCGAGCAGGGTTCTGCGAAGACGACGCACGTGATGCGCTCCGGCCTCGAGGCTGAGCTGCTGGCCGGAACGCTGCCGCGCGAGGGCGAGGCGGCTGCAACGCCGGTGGCCAATGTCTGGTTTACCAGCGCAACCGCCATCATTGAAGCCGGCGAGACTGTGCGGCAAAGCCCCCAGTTGCTCACGCGGCTCATCGAGCGCACACGCCCCCGCGCTTACCGCTCGGCCTTCGGCTCCGGAGCAGCTTCCCGCGCGGCAGTGGTCTGCGTGAGCATTGAACAGCTGATCGCTGCGGACGCCGGAGCATCGCTGATGGCCGCCGCTCGCTCCACCGGCAACCAACTGCGCGAGATTAGCCGCATGCTCGGCACACCCCTGCCGGTCTATGTCATTGTCACCAAGCTGGACCGCGTGCCGCACTTCGAGGAGTTTGTTCGCAATCTCTCCAATGATGAAGTTCGAAAGATTCTCGGCCTGGCGCTGCCGAAAGTTGACGCATCGGCCGGAGTCTATGCCGATCGTGCTTCAGCCCAATTGGGCGGCGTTCTCGATGCACTCACCTACACGCTGGGGGAGTTCCGCGTAGAGATGCTGGCCCGCGAAACGGAGCCCAACAATGCGCCGGGCGTGTACGAGTTTCCGCGCGAGTTCGGAAAGCTGCGCAAGAACCTGAATCAATATCTGGTGGAGCTGTGCAAGCCCAGCCAGTTGAGCGCCAATCCCTATCTGCGCGGCTTCTACTTCTCCGGCATCCGCGCCCAGATCGTCGAGCGCATGACGGCGCCCGCGGCAGAAGAACGCGCGCCCATCGATGCGGGCGCCACGCAGTATCTCAATATTTCGCTGGGAAAGTCGCCCGGCCGCCCGGCCCAGCAGGCCACCAGGGTTTCCACGCGCGTTCCGCAATGGACGTTTTTGCCGCGGCTCTTTCCTGAAGTTATTCTGGGCGACAAGACCGCCCTCTCGGCAACCCAGCAGACAGCCCCCGCACGCTTCTTCCGCAGATTCCTGTTCGGAACGCTGTCTGTGCTCTTCCTGCTTTACACCATTCTTCTGCTCGTCGCCTATCTGAATAACTCCGCGCTCGAAGGCAAAATCCACGACGCCGCCAAGTCGCTTGCAGTAAGCGACCCTACCAGCGTCTCCTTGCCCAGCCTCGGCGACCTGCAGGCTCTCGACCAGTTACGCCAGGCGATTGTCCAGTTAGATGGCTATAAACAAGACGGCGCTCCCTGGAGTTATCGTTGGGGTCTCTATCAGGGAGACAAGCTGGACGCCCGCGCCAGGAGCGTCTACTTCGACCGCTTCCGGCCCATGATGCTTAATCCCGCGCAGGCCAACTTCGTTCAATATCTGCACGCCTTGCCGGACAGCCCGGCCACCACCGACGACTCCTCGTCGTATGTTGCCGCGTACAATCCGCTCAAGGCCTATCTCATTACCGCCGGCAACCACGACAAGAGTTTGTCCCCGTTTCTCACGCCCGTCGCTCTTCAATATTGGAATGGAACCCGTCAGGTCGATCCCGCGCAGGTGCAGTTAGCCCAGAAGCAGTTTGACTTTTATGCAACTGACTTAGCCCGACAGGACCCTTACGACATAACTGCCGACGCAGGCGTTGTAACTCACGCGCGGAATTATCTCTCTCACTTCCTGGCTGACACGCGTATCTATCAGGCCATGCTGAACGACGCGGACAAGACCGCGGTCGCCATCGACTTTAACCGCCAGTATCCCGGTTCGGCAGCTTCAGTCATCGATAGTTATGTGGTCCGGGGAGCATTCACCAAATCCGGCTTTGCCTTCATGCAGGACGCCTTCCTGCACGTCGGCCGGTATGCCAGCGGCGAGGCCTGGGTTCTGGGCACGCAAGCCGGCCAGTCGCTGGACACGGCCAGCATTGGCAGGAATCTGTCCGCGAAATATTCCACCGACTTCATCACCCAATGGCACAATTTCCTGACCAGGGCACAGGTGATGGGTTGCGGCGGGATTCACGAAGCCCCGGCCAAGCTCAATTCGCTCTCCAGCCCGGATTCGCCCCTGCTGGCGCTGTTTTACACCGTGTCTCACAACACCGCCGTCGGCGACCCGCAGATCAAATCAATCTTTCAGTCGACCCAGGCCCTGGTCGATCCCAACGCGGATGCCCGCCCCATCGGCCCGGGAAACCAGGCGTACATGGCGGCGCTCCTGAACTTATCCAGCGCCGTCGCCACGGTTGCTCCAGCAGCCGGGACCGACCCGGCCCCCTATGCGCCAATTACCACGGCGGCCAGCGCCGCCGAGGTGGCGGCCAGGCAAACCTATCAGACTTTCAGCATCGATGCGCAGATGCACACCGAGAACACTGTGCTGTCGCTGCTGCTTGCGCCGGTTCAGTGCGCCGCCAGGTTGGCGCCGTCTCCCGGCGCTCCGGCCAACGGCGCGGGACAAAAGATATGCGGCGCCGTGAATGCCTTGCTCGGCAAATATCCGTTCTCGCCGAATTCCACGTCGCAAGCGAGCGTGGATGAAGTCAATCAGGTATTTGCTCCGGATACCGGCTCAATTTTCACCATCTTCGGAGCGTCCCTCAAGCCGTATCTCGTCCAGTCGGGATCGCAGTGGGTAGCGGCTCCCAATGCCCCGCAGCCGGTGAACCCGAAGTTTGTCCAGTACTTCACGCATCTGGCGCACATTTCGTCCGAGCTCTACGCACCCGGCGCCAAGGCCCCTGCCTTCACCTTCAACCTGCGCTTCCTGCCCAGCAAGGGAATTGAGAACGCAACCCTGGTCGTCGATGGCCAGCGCATACCCACCGGCGGAACCAGCCAGCAGTTCAAGTGGAGCGGCCCGGATGCCCATCAGTCGTCGCTGGTCTACGACTCCAACGAAGTGCTGCCGATGTCCGGCACGTGGTCGCTCTTCCAGCTTGCACGTTCGGCCCAGATCACGCACTCCGGAGCGGCGGTCCGCTTGAGTTTCGCGCTGCAGACTTCTACATCCATTGCCGGTCACACCATCGACCAGTCCAATGGGAAAGTGGTAGGGTTTGAAGTCACCGGTCCCGGAGCGGAGTTATTGCCCGCGGATTCCTTCTCCGGCCTGGCTTGCGTATCGACTGTAGTGAAAGCTCAATAGCGGGTCGTTAAAGTTCAATAGCAGGCGGGGATAACTCGATCTCTTCGGCGGCAGCTTCGGCGGTCGCAGCCTCAACCACGCGCAGCATCATGCAGGTGATGTTGTCCACGCCTCCGCCCTGCTTGGCGTGATCGATGAGGTCGTGGCACATGGCGGCAAGCTCGCCGCCGGCCGCGGCGGTAATTCGCGCAATGTCCTCGGGCTGGGCGTAGCGGGTCAGCCCATCCGTGGTCAGCAGCATCATGTCGTCCACGTTGAGGTCCACGGCAAAGAAGTCCGGCTCCACGGCCTTGGAAATCCCAATCGCCCGCGTGATCACCGATTGCAGATCGGAGGCCGCTGCCTCCTCCGGCGTCAGCATCCCGCTGCGCACCTGCTCGTCCAGCAGCGCGTGGTCCAGAGTCACCTGCCGGCAGGCTCCTTCTCTCACCAGGTAAGCCCGGCTGTCGCCGACATTGCCAACCAATACGCGGTTCCCGTCCAGGCAGGCGCAGACCAGCGTCGTGCCCATCGTGCGCAATTGAGGATCCCCGTCGGCGGCTTCCCACACAGCCCGGTTCGCATCGTTGACGGAGTTGAGCAGGCGCTCCTCGATGGGGCGCGGCGACCCGTCCTCGGAGGATCCTGCCGCCTGCGCCTCGAAGGTTTCAATGAGCGCCCGCACCGCCATGCCGCTGGCTACTTCCCCGGCAGCGCCTCCGCCCATGCCATCGCAGACTACATAAATATGCAGCTCCGCGTCGTAGCCAAAGCTGTCTTCATTGTTGCCGCGCTTGCAGCCGATATCCGTGGCTGCCGCAAAGTTGAGGGTTAGTGCTGGCGTAAGGGCCATGTTTCAATGCCTCGTCTGGAGACCGGAGCCACATCAGAAAGCTATATCATTTCGCGCGGAAAACAGAGAAAAACAGAGAAAAATTATTCGCCCCGTCTGTTCGCGGTCTCGTCTTCGACCGGGTCAGGGTTGAATTGCGCCCTGCCGGTTATGGAATCATCTCCGTCATCTGGCCCGCCATGGTGAAGGTGATCACGCCGCCCCACATGCACATGAGCGTAGAAACATTGTCCAGCGCAGGCATGTTTGCGAGCAAGACCGTTGCCGCTCCGGGCGTCCACGGCGCCGTTGTCGCCGGAATGCACGGCATCGGGGTCAGCACACCCAATGCGGCGGCTGTCGCAGCGGCCACCATCGGGTTCGCAGGCGACATGCACATACCGAAGGGCATGATGTTCTCCATCGGGACCATGTCCATGATATTGGCGGCCGGCATATCGCTCGTAATCATCATATTCGTGGGCAGCACCACCAACGAGCTGGGCGCCACTCCGAACGAGCACATCATCATCGCTCCCATACAAACATGTTGAGGCATTGATTCGTTCCCTCCCATTCAGCAAAGAGTGTATCCCGGAATTTGCTCTTTGGGAAAGATTGTCCGGCAAATGGGCCGGTCCGGCCGCGGCCGGCGCCCGGTTTTTTCTGAAACGGTCCGCTCCCCGCCGGCACTATGAAATGCTTGACAGCGCCTGTGCTGTCCTGTAGCGTTTGGGGCATCCTCCGGATTCTAACTGAAGTCACTGAAATGGACGTGGAACATGGCCAAGGTGCAAACACTGAGCGCATTGGGATTTGCCGTAATGGCAGCGATCCTCACCGTTGCAATGCAGGCCCAGGCAGGCGACCCGGCGACATTGATTCAGGAGAAGCTGGTCTCCCAGATCAAGCTCACCAAGTCCACCGCCGATCACTCCGATATTGTGACTGCCGGCGACATCGTTCTGCTGCATAAGGACGGCCTGATGATGTGCAGCTCGGCCTCCTCTTACGGGTTCTCAAACACCTATAGCAATGGAGTCCTGGCAGCCAATTATAAGAATCGCGCGAAAGATGCAGCCAAGGCATTTGGGTTCGGAAAAATCCCCGTCTTCGGCGGCGGCACCAGTGCCAGCGACGCAGCCAATAACGGCTGCGCATCGCGCAAGTTTGTCGCCGGTGAGAAATTCTGGATTACGGGGGTTACCGTTCAAAAAGACGGCATCCTGGTAAGCACTTTCAGCGATCCTTATAATGACGTTCGCTTCTTCGGGGAAATCAAGTTTCCCTTCCCCAAAGGCTCCGTTCCGCCGGTCGACGATTTTGTGAAGACCGTATCCGACGTCATCACCGTAGCGCCCGCCGACGATAAGGGCGGTCAGAGCGATCAGGCCGGACAGGGAGGACAAGGCGGCCAGGGCGGGCAGGGAGGACAAGCGGCACAGGCGTCCGCACCGGCTCTGTCTGCCCCCGCGGCTCCGCCGGCGCCCATGGCAGCCATTCCGCCGCCTCCGCCCCCAGCGGATGCCCCGCCCCCGACCATCGCCATGGGTCAGACCAAGGATCAGGTTACTGCTGCCTTTGGCCAGCCGACCAAGTCTGCCAAGGTGGGGGCAAAGGAAATCTATTATTACAAGGACATGAAAGTGACGTTCACAAATGGAAAAGTCAGCAACGTTGAATAGATCGAACGCGCATCCAGAATGGCGCGCGGAGCAGGAAACGAAACTGAGGAAACTATGACCATCCAATTTCTTCGCAAAGCCGTGGCATACAGTTCAGCAGCTTTGATTCTCGCCGGGTTGCTGGGCGCGGCCAGCCTTGCACGTGCAGCCGACGACAAGAAACCTGCCCCCAAGCCGGCAGCACCGGCCAAGCCCGCGGCCAAACCTGCCAGCGGCGCCAGTGGCGGGGCCTCGCACGGAACCACGACCGGCGCAAAGACAGGAACCAGTGGCGGTGCAACCACGCATGGGCCCACGGCCAACCACACTACGACTGGGCCGTCTGCCAACCATCCCAGCGGTCCGTCCACCAGTCACCCCGGTGGCGCAGCGAATACCGGCCATCCCGGCGGCGCAGCGAATGCCAGCCACCCCGGCGGAGGAGCCCCCGGAGCGCACCCCGGCGCTGGAGGCAAGCCCACCAATTTCAGTCATCCCGGAGCCCCGGGGAGCAGCGAACATGCGATGAAGAGCGGCAGCGCCATCCGCACCCGCCCCGGAGGCAGAGTCAGCGACGTGCATGACGCCCGGCGCGGCATGGACGTCCATCACAACCTGGGCGGCGGCCGCAGAGTCTCCGTCGAGCGCGCCGACCACAGCCGCGTCGTTGCCGAGCGCGGTCGCCGCGGATACGTGGAGCGCGGGTACAGTTACCGCGGTCACGATTTTGGCCGGCGGGCTTACTACTACCACGGCCATGAATACAACCGCTACTATCGCGGCTACGGATACCGCGGCCTGTATCTGAATGTTTATGCCCCCGGTTACTACTACGGCCCCGGCTTTTACGGATGGGCCTATAACCCATGGGCGGCGCCCATTGCCTTCGGATGGGGATGGGGGGGCAATCCCTGGTACGGACACTACGGCTACTATTTTGCCCCCTATCCGGTCTATCCCTCGGCTGCGTTCTGGCTGACCGACTACATCATCTCGCAAGACTTGCAGGCGGCCTACGCGGCGCATCAGGAGGCGCAGGAAGCCGACGGGACTCCTCCCGCCACAGCAGGCGGCCAGCCGGTGCTCACGCCTGAAGTGAAGCAGATGATCGCCGATGAGGTGAAGGCTCAGCTAGCCCTGGAGAACCAGGAAGCCACACAGAATGCCGCCAACCAGGAAGTGGATCCCGCTTCCAGCGGCGTCGCGCGCCTGCTCAGCGACGGCCGTCCGCACGTATTTGTGGCCGGCGGCAACCTGGATGTGACGGATGCAAGCGGGAAGGAATGCGTAGTCAGCGACGGCGACACGCTGCAGTTGCGCGAGCCGCCTCCCTCCGACGCAACCACGGCGAACCTGGTCGTGCTGTCCAGCAAGGGCAACCCGGAATGCCAGATCTCCCTCACCGTCTCGGTGCAGTTGACCGACCTGCAGGAGATGCAGAACCACATGCGCGAGACCATCGACCAAGGTCTCAAGGATTTGCAGGACAAGCAGGGCACGGGCGGCTTGCCGGCAGCTCCTGCTTCGGCGAAGGCCGCGCCCGCTGCCGCCCAGTATGCCGCCGCCGCGCCGCCGCCGGAAACCAATGTGAGTGCTGACATCCAGCAGCAGGACCAGCAGAGCGACCAGGCAGAAAAGGAAGTAACCGCTGAGGCGGCACAGGATGGAGCTGCGCCGGCGGCGGGTGCCGAGGCAGCTTCCGGTGGCCCCTCAGCCGCTCCCCCAGCCGCTCCGGCATCGATCGAGCTCGGTCAGACCACCGACCAGGTAAAAGGATCTCTCGGCGAGCCGAAACGGGTTGCCAACCTGGGAACCAAGGTCATCTATTATTACGACGGCATGAAAGTGACCTTCAAAGACGGCAAGGTGAGCGACGTGCAGTAACAAAACCAACCGGCAGGGGAGCGAATCTCTCGATTCCCTCCCCTTCGCGGTTTGCAGCCGCCGCGCTGACTTGCCGACTCGCTAGCCCTGCGCAGCAGGAGCTAACTCGCTGCACTTGGCTCCGTCATCTCTTTCCTTCCCGCTTAGATTGTTCAGCTTGGCGCAAGTTGTGCTGGCATTACTTTAATATCCAGCTGCCAGGGTCCCGGGCGTTGCATCCCTCTCAAGAATTGCTCGTCGACGAAGAGAACCTCGTTAAAAAATTCCTGACAATTTGCAACTAAATGATTAGTTGCGCGTCTGAAGAATTGGGGACGGCCATCGATCAGCCGCTCCTGAACAAACGGCTTATGCCTCCAAAACGATCTATAACGCTCACCCAGGCCGAACTCAGGCTCATGAAAGTTCTCTGGGACCGAGGGGAATCAACCGTGGCCGACATGGTTACCGCCGCCTCGTCCGAAGGAGAGCTGGCCTACACGTCCGTCCTGACGACGATCCGGATACTAGAAACAAAGGGATATGTCAGCCATCGCCAGGAGGGCCGGGCTTTCCTTTACAGCACCTTGGTCGGCGAACTCGAGGCTGGCCGGTCAGAGGTTCGCCACGTGTTGCAGCGGTTTTTCGACAACTCCCGCGAGCGCCTTCTGCTTTCGCTGCTCGGCGACGATGAGGTCAGCCCCGACGAATTGAAGCGCCTGAAACAAGCCATTGCCGTTGCGCCGAACGATGTACCCGGCGATGCATGGGAGGAAAGCTAGATGGAAGCCTTCTTTCACCTTACTTCGCCGGCGGCCGCGATGGCGGCGAGCAGCCTTCTTTCCGCCGTCTGGCAAGGCGCTGTTCTGGCCATTTGCGTTGTCCTTTGCCTGCGCCTGCTCCCCCGCCTCAGCGCGGCAGCCCGCTCGATTGTCTGGATGAACGTCTTTCTGCTGTTGGTCTCGCTTCAATTCGTTCCCTATCTCGCAACGCGCATCTCCACTGCGAGTTCCGGCCACCCAGCGCCCATTCATTTGAATCTGCTGTGGAGTTTCGTCATTGCCGGCGCATGGCTCCTGCTCTCGGTGACAAGAGGCGCGCAGCTGATCGCAAGCGCCATTCGTTTACACTACCTCGCCAAGCGTGCCATCCCGATCGATGCCGGCAAAGACCTCCGCGCATTGCTTCAGATCAGAGCCGCCGGCAGAACGGCCGTTCGCGCCGCCGAGCTCTGTGCTTCCACTGAAGTCCACCGCCCCAGCGTCCTCGGTTTCTTCCGTCCGCGCATCCTCATTCCTCCCGCGCTCCTCGAACGGCTGACCGCCGAGGAGCTGCAGCAGGTGGTTCTGCACGAGATGGAGCACTTGCGCCGCGCCGACGACTGGACCAACCTGTCGCAGAAGCTGGCTTTGGTCCTCTTTCCGCTGAATCCCGCGCTGTTCTGGGTGGAGCGCCGGCTTTGCGCGGAACGCGAACTGGCCTGCGACGACAGCGTTCTGAACTCCAGTTGCGGCCGCAAGGCCTACGCACTTTGCCTTACCCATCTGGCGGAGTATTCCATGCTTCGCCGCAGCCTGTCGCTGGCGCTTGGCGCCTGGGAGCGGCAGTCGGAGCTGGTGCGCCGCGTGCATCGCATCCTGCGCCGCCCCGGCAAGTCGCTCAGCGCCAGGCAGACCACGATTTTCACCGGCAGCCTAACCCTCGCCGGATTCCTCTGCGCCGTTGCCTTGGCCCGCAGCCCGCAGTTGGTCAGCTTCACGCAGCCAGTACCATCGTCCTCGCAGGCCGACCTTTTGCCGCATCCGGATTTCCAGGCGGCGAACCGTGAGAATCTCGGGGTGCGCGCGCAGCTGGTCAAGGCCGTCATGCCCCAACGCAAGCTGCAATCCGCATCGGCTGCCGCGACCACCGGCACAACTAATCCGCCGCGCAAAAATGCCGCGCCGCGCAGCTCGAAGCGACATTACGCGCAGCCGCAGCAGGCGTGGGTCGTTATGACCGAGTGGACCGACGGCGAAACTGCGCCGCATCTGGTGTTGACCGTGGCGCAAGGCAATAGAAACTCAGTCAAACGAGCTTCGTACGCAGCCGTTCCGCTGGGGAATGGCTGGCTGTTCATTCAAATCTAGACTCGAAACCAGCAGGCGCAATCGTCGCGTTGCCCGATTTCAGCCTCTAACCATCAACCCCGATCACCAATAAGGAGAAGAAGTCCCATGAAAGAAGCAACTAATCAATTAGTAGCCCCGGCAAAGATGCTGGCTGCCTCGGCAGCCGTGGTCGGCGCCTTCGCCCTCGGCGCGGCTCTGTTCGTCGGTCACGGCAACGTTCATGCCGCCATGGCCATCGACGACAACAGCGTCGAAGCTCTCACCGCCCTCGACCACGCCATGGAAGCCGTAGCGGCGCGAGTCACACCGGCCGTGGTCAACGTTGCCGTCACCGCGCGCGCCACCGGAGACTCGGAAACATCCAGCGGCATGATGCAGGGACTGCCCCCCGGCCTGCAGCAGTTCTTTGGGCAGATGCCCATGCAGCCGCAACGACCGCAGACCGAGCATGGCGTGGGCAGCGGCATCATCATCTCGCCCGACGGCTACATCGTCACCAACAATCACGTAGTCGATGGCGCCACCAGCATCAAGGTCACCCTGCACGATCGCCGCATCCTCAATGCGAAGGTCGTCGGCGTCGACAAGTTGAACGACCTCGCCGTGATCAAGGTGAGCGCCAGCGATCTGCCCAGCATCGCCTGGGGCGATTCAACAAAGCTTCAGCCGGGTCAGACCGTGCTGGCTTTCGGCAGCCCCTTCGGCAACTTTCCGTTCTCGGTAACGCGCGGGATTGTCAGCGCACTCAACCGTCCCAACCCCTACTCCGATGATGCGCGCAAGCCCGGCAATTTCATCCAAACCGATGCCGCTATCAACCCCGGCAACTCCGGCGGCGCGCTGGTCAACGCGCACGGTGAACTTGTCGGAATCAACACCTTCATCATCACCAACAGCGGTTCGTTCGCCGGCGCGGGCTTCGCCATTCCCTCGCAGATCGTTCGCGCAACCACCGAGCAGTTGATCAAGAACGGCAAGGTCGAGCACGGCTATCTCGGCATCAGCATGAACGATGTCACACCGGAAAATGCCCACTTCTTCAATCTGCAGGAAGCCACTGGAGCCATCGTTGCCCAGGTCACACCGGACTCGCCCGCAAGCCGCGGCGGATTGCAGCAGGGCGACGTCATCACGCGCGTCAACGACACCGATGTCATCAACGGAAGCACGCTCCAGGTAGCCGTCAGCGAGATGTCTCCCGGAACAAAAATTACTCTGGGCGTACTTCGCAATGGCAAGCCGGTGACGTTGGACCTGACTGTGGGCCAGTTCCACGGCAACGCTGAAGTCGCCAGCAACGACAGCTCCGACGATTCAGACGGCGCAAAGACCGGCAAGCTCGGCCTCGCCGTCAGCAATCTAACCGCGGACGCCCGCCAGCAAATCAA
>DATKGE010000065.1:0-4580 GCA_035510955.1 Occallatibacter sp.
AATGCGCAGGCCGATCATCGCCTGGCCCTGGAAACCCCACCATCCATACGGCAGGGCCAGCGTTACCTCCCAGAGCAGGCTGATCAGGAGGATCATAAACATCGTTAAGCTGAGCGCGCGCCAGTTGATCACCGGCATAGCCGAAGGCAGCAGCGCAGCCGACGGGGCGAGCGCGCCCGCAACCAGAAAAGTGAAATAGGATGGAAAACCCGGCTCCGGCGCGAAAAATTTTCGGTAAACAACCGCCGCCGCGATCAGCACAACGGCCCATGCCAGCGACTTCCAGTGAAAGCGCAGCAGCCGGTCGAATTCGGCGCGTTCCTTCGCATCCGTGCGGACGCCGTAGGCCGCCAGCCAGTATTCATCGAGCCAGATGTAGAGCAGCAGAATGGCTATGAATCCGGTGAAATAGAAGACATACTCCTCGATCGGCACTCCGCCATGGAGCGCCGGCGCGGTGATGCGCAATGTCGCGCCGGGATTGGGAAATGTAAAGAACCAGTGCGCGAAGAAAAAGTCCAGACCAGCCCCGAGAGGAAACAAAATGGCAATCGTACAGAGGAAGGCGCGTCTCGAAATTTTCACATCTTCCCGCGGCACGAACCAGAAGCCAATTACAAGGATGGGCACGATGAACATCAACAGGCTGACGGTGTATCCATACGGCGAGGCTTCACCCAGCGACGCGCTGCCGGTGGCCGGTGCTCGCACCGTACGGAGCGTGATGGCCGCGGGAACAGCGATGATGGCGAGCATGGCGATGACGATGCGAAAGCTGGTGCGTGCGTTGGGAACCGGCAAAGCTGCCATGCTGTCTCCTTCGCCTAATGCGGCCCCCCGGGCAGAATGAAATGCTCTGCGCAGCGCGGCTCGTAGAAGTCGCCGGCCAGGATGATGGGGCTGTCGTACTGGGCCGGCTTGCCGTCGATCAGCCGCTGCGGGTAAAGTGCCTTGGCTCCGCAACTGCAATAGGCCACCAGCTCGGTCAAGTTGCCCGAGTAAGTGCGCACCAGCCAGGAGAGATCGAGCATTTCGCCGAACGGCAGCCCACGAAAATCGAGCTCGAGTCCAGAGACCATCACGTCGTAGCCGGATTCCAGCAGCCGCTTGGTGAACAGAAACAGGTCCTGCACAAACTGCCCTTCGTCGATGGCCACGCACTCTATGCGCTTGCCGATTTTTTGCTCCGTAGCCGCCAGAACGGGCAGTACCGACCACGGATCGCGAGAGCGGAATTCGACAGCCTCCATCTTTCCGCAGCCGTTGCGGTTGCGGCTCTCAACCAGGCCGGCCTCGGCCTTGGTGTCGTCGGAAGGCTTGAGCAGCATCACGTCCTGCTTGGCGTACTGCTTGCGAATCTCGATCCTGCGCAGCAGCTCCGCGGTCTTGTTGCTGCGCATGGGTCCGACGATCAATTCCAGTTTTCCCAGCACCGCGTCCTCCAAATCCCCCGCTCCCCGATAAAGAATGATAATCTCCCTTTATTTTTCCAGCGTGTCGATGGGTGCCCCAGAGCCTGCCCTGAGCCTGTCGAAGGGTCTCGATTTTGAGACCTGGGATTCCAATCATCCAAGATCGTTCTGCTACCGCGCTACACCGCCCGGCGGCACGTGTTCTTCAACGTAGCGCGTCAGCGTGCTGAAGACGTGGAACGACGTGCCCTTGCCTTCGCTCAGCGCGTGCGTGCGGTTGGGATACTCCATAAAGTCGAATGGCTTGCCCAGCTCCACCAGCTTGTTGATCAGCACCTCGGAGCCCTGGTAGTGAACGTTGTCGTCGCCCGAGCCGTGAATGATGAGCAAATGTCCCTGCAGCCCCTCGGCAAAGTTGATGGGCGAGCCGTCGTGGTATCCCTTGACGTTCACTTGCGGCAGGCCCATGTAGCGTTCCTGGTAGATGGAATCGTAGTGGCTTTCGTCGGCCACCGGCGACATTGCGATTCCCGTGGAATACACGCCCGGATAGCGGAACATCAGGTTCAGTGTATTGGACCCGCCGCCGCTGTCGCCCCAGATCGCCATCCGCGCTGTATCAATATAGGGGCGCTCCCTGGCCAGTTCCTGAATGGCCTGCGCCTGCTCGGCCGACGAAAGCATGCCGATGGCGCCATAGACGCTCTTGCGCCACGCGCGGCCCTTGGGCGACGGCGTGCCCTCGTTGTCGAAGCTGACCACCAGGTAGCCCTCTTCGGCGATCAGCCCGTCCAGCGCCCTGAACCTGCCGCGCCATCGATCGCGCACCGTCGCCCCCGCCGGCTCCCCATAGACATTCGCCACTACCGGATACTTCTTCTTCGGGTCGAAGTCGGGCGGCTTGATCATGTAACCGTCCAGCGTGACGCCGTTCGCCACAGGAACCTTGAAAAAGTCCGTCTTCGAACTCAGCAACCCCTGAACTTTCGCCGCCAGGTCGTCGTTATTCACCAACGGTCGCACGAGTTTGTGATCGGGAAGGCTGACGATCTCGATGCGCGTGGGACGGTCAGCGGTCGAATAGCGGTGAACCGCCCACTTGCCGTTGGGCGCAATGTCATAGGCATGCACGCCCGGCTCGTCGCTGGGAGTCACCCGCTCCGGGCTGCCTTTGCCGTCGAGGCGCGAGCGGTAGAGATACTGCCGGACCGGATCGTCCGGCGAGGCAAGAAAGTAGAACCATCCACCCTCCTGATCCACCGCGGACTTCTCCAGCACGTCGCCGGCAAAGTCGGTCACCAGGCGCGGCTGGCCGGTCTTCAGGTCCATGCGATACGCATGACGCCAGCCGTCGCGCTCGCTCAGGAACAGCGCGTCCTTCGTCGCGGCCGGACTCGCACCTTTGCCTTTCTCAACCCAGTCCATGCTGAAAACGTCGACCCAGTCCTTGTCAGTATCTTCGGTGACCACGCGGGCTTCGCCGGTCTGCGCATTGGCCCAGATAAATTGGTTGGTGTTCTGCGCCCGATTCAAATATTCGAGCAGCACACCATCGGAGTTGCCCGCCCAATCCATTTGCGCCACATAATTCTGGCGCGGATCGCCGGCCAGCCTCACCCACTGCGTAGGCCCGCCCGCTGCCGGCACAATACCCACCCGCGCTGCGGAGTTGGTCGTCCCCGGCTGCGGATATTTGTATTTGAACGTCGCCGGATATTCCTGATCGGTATCGTTGATCAGCGTGTACTCGCCCACCCCTGACTGATCGAACTGCCAGTAGGCAATCTGCCTGCTGTCCGGGCTCCAGCGAATGCAATTGCGCAGGAACAGCTCCTCCTCATTAACCCAATCGGAAGTTCCGTTGATGATGTCGGCCGAGCCATCGGTGGTCAGTTGCGCAATCTTCTTCGTGGCCAGTTCTTCCACGTAAATGTTGTTGGCCCGCACCCAGGCCACGCGGCTGCCATCCGGAGAGAAAGTGGCGAACATCAGCGACGACTCGGGAGCGTCGCCGCCCACCTTCGTCAGCCGTCCCTCCGGCGTTGCGCTGGTGGTGTCGTAGACCCAGTAGTCGCCGCGCGTGTACTCCCGCCAGACTTTTTTGCCGTTTGTAAACACGAGGAGCTTCTTGCCGTTCGCCGACCAGGAATAGTCCCATATTTCGAGCGGACCCTTTGCTCCCTCGGGCGTCAGTTGCGCCGCCGAGATCTGCACAGTGCGCTTGCCGCTGCCCGTTTCATAGGCAACAATGTCCGTTCCCTTGCCGTCCGCCGCCGGCTCAAGAATGGTATACGCGTCGCCGTTGTTCTCCCATGCCAGCTGGACATACTTTCCCCAGAACCCTCCCTTGTTGAAGATCTGGTCCAGCCCCTCAGTCAAGTGCGGCGAAGGGACGGTATCGGACTCCAGAGCCGCTGGGCAACTGACCAGAGAAATAAGGCAAAGAATCACGGCAGCGCGCTTTGCTCGCAGCAAGAGAAATACCTCCGGAAAAGGTGGGCTGAACCCATCAGAACATTTGCTTCCGTGCCAGGATTATAGGCATCCGGGCCGCCCTCAGTCTCCATCTTGCTGCTCCCCGCTCTGGGTATTGCCTTTCAAACAAGGGGTCTGCTGTGGGACACTGGCTGGCACGGGAAACCCGCACTCAAAAACACAACCAGAGGTACCATGCACCCTGCCAAGCTGCTTGCCTTCGCCGTTATTCTCTCCGTCACCCCGCTCTTCTCCCAGCAGCAGTTGAATGCTAACTTCGCCCGCGACCCTTCGCAGCCAATCGATCAGCAGTACACCGACCAGATTCACAAGTACACCACTGACCCATCGTTCAGTTCGCCGCTGGTGGATTATCTGCCCGCGTCGAAGACCGTCCCTACTCCTGAAAAGGTCCTCGGCGACATCTCGGGCGCGCCCAACATACTGCCCTACGCGGAAGATGTCTACAAGTATTTCCGATTGCTTGAGGCTTCGAGCCCGCGTGTCAAAGTGATGACGATCGGTCATTCCGAAGAAGGCCGCGAAATGATTGCCGTGGCCGTCGCCGACCCGGAGCTGCTGGCCGGCGCCAAGGCCAATGACGCGCGGTTGGCGAAACTGTCTGACCCGCGCTCCATCAACTTGGACGACGCAACCGCCCGTCAGCTTGTCGATCAGTCGTACCCCGTCTAC
>DATKGE010000066.1:0-4125 GCA_035510955.1 Occallatibacter sp.
GTTTGGCCGGCGAGCCTGCCCTAGACCGAGCGGCTATCGATTGCATGGGCACAATCGTCGATGAAGCTCTCGCCTCGGCTGAGGCTGCGGGCTACCGCATTGATCGGCTGTTGGGATCTACGACGGAAGCGGAGGCGGAAAAAACGGTCACCGCAGAACCGGATCGGAAGCCGGTTCAAGCTGCGCAGGCCAAAACAAAAACGCCAAATGCAGAAGAGTCAGAAATTGGAGCAACGGAGAAAGGCGCAGATGATCCGGTCAAGCCTGCCTGAGGGCGACATTCCAAGTCAGACGCATTTGTCCCAACCGCCCGCGACCCGTAGAATCACAAGAGGGTTGGCGGCAGCGCTGCCCGGAGCGACACCAGTAAACGATGAGCGAACAACAACCAGGGAATCCCCATCAACCGCGGCCGGCTTCCCCGGCCTGGATCAATGTTGAGCGGGCGCGGCATCCGCAGCGCCCCTATCCCATGAACTTCATCGAACGAATCTTCACCGACTTCAGCGAGATTCACGGAGACCGCGCCTTTGGCGACGACGAGGCCCTGGCGTGCGGAATGGCACGGTTGGACGGCGAACAGGTGCTGGCGATCGGCGTTCGCAAAGGCGGCTCGATCAAGGACCGCATCAAGCGCAACTTCGGCATGCCCAGCCCGGAAGGCTATCGCAAGGCGCTGCGATGCATGAAGATCGCCGAAAAATTCGGACGGCCGGTCATCAGCTTCATTGACCTGCCCGGAGCCTACCCCGGCGTGGGGGCCGAAGAACGCGGCCAGGCCGAAGCCATTGCCCGCAACCTTCTGGAGATGTCGCGGCTGCGCGTTCCTACTCTCTCCGTTATCACCGGCGAGGGAGGGTCGGGCGGCGCGCTGGCGCTGGCTGTTTCAGACCGCGTGCTCATTCTTGGCAACGCCGTCTACTCGGTCATTTCGCCGGAGCAATGCGCGGTGATCATGTGGCGCGACCCGGCGCAGAGGGAGTTGGCGGCCGCGGCGCTGCGCATTACCGCCCCGGAGGTTGCCGCTCTGGGCTGCGTGGACGAGATCGTTGGGGAGCCGGCCGATGGCGCGCATACCGATCCCGAGGCAAGCGCGAACCTGCTCGCGGACGCACTGAAGAGGCACCTTGCCGAGTTGAAGGCGATTCCGATCGATGACCTGGTGGCGGCGCGGCAAAACAAGTTCCGCAATATCGCGCAGTATTACACGGAAGGCTAGCGCATGAGTTCGCCAGAAACCGGTGGCGGCCGCATTCGCGCCTACCTCCAATTCATTGCCGCAGTGTGCTACTTCTTTCTGGCGCGGTCGCTCGCCCACCGCGGCGCACTGGGACTGGCGAGCCAGCAATGGGCTCCGTTGCTGGAGCAGGCGATGCTGGTCTTCCTGCTGCTGCTGGGCTATGCCGCGATGGGTTGGTGGATGGACCGCCAGAGCAGCCCGGTGAGCGCACAGGGCCTGCCGAGGCGTGCGGGCTGGCCGAGCGAGGCGGGACTGGGCCTGTCGGTCGGATGGTCGATCGCCGTGATCTGTGTGCTGCCGCTGGTGGTGGTGGGGGGCATTGCAATCGTGCTCGCGCTGCAGCCTTCTGACTGGGGCTGGCTGCTGGCCGATGCGGGGTTCTTTGCGCTGCTGGCGCTGGCAGAAGAGATTGCCTTTCGCGGCTACGGATTTCAGCGCTTCGCTTACGCCGTCGGCCCCCTTGGAGCGGCTCTGGGATATTCGGCCTTCTACGCCATTCTTCAGGCGATGCTGCCCGGAGAGAGCCGTGCCAGCGTTTCCGTCTCCGTCGCATTGAGCCTGCTGCTTTCCATGGCCTATCTGCGCACCCGCGCGCTCTGGTTCGGATGGGGGATCAACTTCGGATGGAAGGCCAGCCGGGCGCTGCTCTTCGGACTGGCCGTGAACGGCATCGCCAGCCACTCGCCGGTGGTGCAGGGCGATCCCATGGGACCGTTCTGGTTGACCGGCGGCGGCTTCGGCCTGGATGGGACCTGGGTCACTTTTTTTGTTCTTTTGGCGGCGCTGCCGGTGGTCTACCGGCTTACCCGCGAGCTGGATTTCCGCTACAACGCGCCGGTGATTGTGCCCGGAGGGATTCCGGTGGATCTGGACGCCGCCGCCCGCGCTCAGCACGAAGCGGCAATGGGGGCGGCGGAACCGGCAGCACCGGGCCTGGTACAGATTCTGCCCGTTGCGTCGCCGCAGCCCAGGCCGCCGGCGGACGATGGGCTTACCGGCTCCGAGTGAGGACCTGATTACCGGTCTGGGTTCAAGTCTCTCGCATTTCTCTCGGCGCCGATTTGCCATTTGTACAGGAACAGAGCTATCGTTTGGCCAATGCAGTTCGCTTGCATGGGAGGTTCCCATGAGCCGGTCGATCCTGCCCCAGGAGCGAGGTCCAATCCAGCCCGCGATCGCCAACGCCGTCCGCATCCTTCCCTCACGCATGATTGCGATGCTGTGGGCAGTCGCGGCAATTTCTCTGACAACCACGGCTTCGGCCCAGATCACCGTAAATTCCAAGACCGGCGCGGTCACCAACGACACCAATGGCGCCGCAATGTCCACCGTGGACCGCCGCTTTCAGCAGATTACGCCGACCAATGTTCCCCTCACCAAGGGTGAACTGGACGCCAGGGGCCGTCAGGGACTGATTCGGACCATGCAGGCCGAACAGGGGTTCGCCATGCGCCCGTTTCCACGCGGCCACAAAGGGCTGCTCCTGGCTGCAAACGGCAAGTTGGAGCCCGCCGGAGAGGCGTATATATCCATGGTCACCAGCCAGGGGCTTTCCGCCAAGCCCGGCGACCGGCTGGTGATTACCGACGTCAAAATTGAACACGCGAGAATCGTTTTCGATCTGAATGGCGGGCCCGATCCCAGGCATCGCCTCCTGCGCCACGTGGAGATTGGCGCCGGGCCCATGACGAATCCGGTGGTGCAGGGAGACGACCAGGCCCCGGTCGGCTCGCGGCTGACGCTCACCTTTCAAAGCCACGTGCCCGAGCTGACCGGCCCCGAAGTCAAGTCGCTGCTTGCGCCGCTCATCTCGTTCGATGTCAAGACGCCCGTTCAGGCCTTCACGGACACGCTGCCAACCAAGCTCAAGGATGCGATTCTGGGCCATCATGTGCTGGTCGGCATGAGCACGGACATGGTGCTGTTTGCCAAGGGCGCGCCGGACAACAAATCCCGCGAGATGGATGGGCAAATGCCGTTTGAGGAGTGGATCTACGGCAAGCCGCCGAATGAAGTGGATTTCGTGCGCATCAACGGCAACCGCGTGATTCGCGTCGAAGTGGCCAAGATGGGCGAGTCCCCGGTGATCTTCACCAAGGACGAAGTGGAAGGCCTTATGCGCACCGACGGCACGCCTCTTGAAGCCGACCGGACGCAGCGCGTTGCCAAGGTAGGCGACGTGGAGCACGACCCGGACAAGGAAGCTGCGGCGCCTCCGCCCAGCCTGCGCAATCCCGGCGAAACGCTGCCCAGCGACGATCCGAAGAACCGGGTCGGGACCATGAAGCCGGTGCAGTTCCCCAAGCCGAAGCAGGATCCGCAGCCGGACGCTCAACCAAGTGCGCAGCCGGGAGCGAACCCGGATGGTGTGCCGGATTCGCAGCCAACCACTTCTGCCCAACCTTCACCGACGAACACTTCGCCGTCTCCCACTTCGCCGCCCAGTGAGGCTAAACCGCAAATGTGGCGGCCCGCGGCGGGCGACAGCTTGCTTTAGGTGCGGTTGGATTGCCGTCGAAATCGCTGAAGTGCTGGGACTAAGTGCTTTGTTTCGATGGCCTAAAACGGGTGATTTAAACGTAAACTTCTTGTTTGCAATCCGTTGGGGCGAAAGTGGGGGAGGGGTGGGGTATTTGGCTTCTTTTAGGGTTCTGGAACGCGGACCTAGCCTGAACAGATTGTCTAACATCTGCGGTTAATTATGTGCAAAGAAAATCGACTCGAATCTAAATAGGCCAAGAGATGCGGAAGAGCTATTGCTTTGGTCTATATGACCATCTGGCTTCGCATCCCAACGGATGAGTTTCCCTTCGCTGTATTGCGCTACGAATTTATCCTTCCGCTGTGCTCTATACCCTACGGTGCATACATCGCAGTGAAGCGCC
>DATKGE010000067.1:0-5463 GCA_035510955.1 Occallatibacter sp.
GGCCTTGACACCGGCCTCGACACCGGCCTCGACCAGCCAGCCATCGGCGAGGCGCTTGAGCGCGCTTACCGGCGTTTCCAGACGCACCCAGGCGGGGTTCAGCGTGGCCTGGATTGCGACCACAAGCTGCTGCATTCCGCCGCGCAGAGTGGTAAAGATGGGGCGCGGCGCGGGTTGGGCGTTGCCGTTTCCATTGGACGCGCCGTTGCTCCTTGCGGCTTCTTTGGCTGTGGCGCGCATTTTGCGGTGCGCGGCCAGCATTCCGCGGGTGAGAGAACCGAATTCGCTTTCCATTTCGACCAGGCGCGGAAGGACGGCGCGAGCACTGAGTTGCGTCGAGTCTCCGCCGTAGATTCCGCTCAGCAGGGGGTCGGCCAGGCGGTCGACGGCTTCGCGGCCAAAGTGGCGCTCGACGAGCGTGGCCACGGCTTCGTCTTCTTCGCCGCTTGCGCGCGGAGGGTGAAACAGTTCGAGGCCCATGCGGAGCTTGGTGGGCAGGCTGAACAGGCGCGTCATGGCTGTGGGAATGAGCTTGGTGGGCACAAGAAACATGAGGCCGTCGGGGAGCGGAACGAGTTTGTTCTTCACTACGATGCAGGTCCTGCGCGCGGCGTCGTTGGAGGGAACAAGGTCGGCGGCGAGGCCGAGCTCGCGGCACAGCTCGGCGGCCGCGGGCTTCTCGGTGAGGAAGGAATCGGGACCGCGCTCGAGCACTGCGCCGTTGACGATTTCGGAAGCGAGAACGCCGCCCAGTTTTCGGTTGGACTCGAAGAGCGTGTACTCGACAGGCGCACCGGCGGCGCGAGCTTTTTCCAGCTCATAGGCAGCCGCCAGGCCGGCGATTCCTCCGCCAATGATTGCCGTTCTCATTGCTTCGATCCCCATTTCATCTTAGAGCAGTTGTGCAACAACCCGCGTCTGAAGCCTATATGGCTGGGGTGTTTTAGAGAGGCAGCAAGTCAGCCCCGCTGCGCGGGTTAGCGAGTCAGCAAGTCAGCGGGGGCTGTCAGGGGCGCCGCAGTTCGCCCTTCTGACGCTGTTCGCCCTGCTGAGCGGGTTGCGGCTTTTTGGGCGCTGGGCGGGTCAGGCAGGGCTGCCTGGCGCACAGCACGCCTGTGATGCCCTTTCCCTCGGTGATGGTGAAGATGCGGTCTTCGGCGGGAAGCTCTACTTTCTCTACCGCTCCGGAAGGCCAGTGAATCTCCGCCGTTCCTGCGTCAAGGGCGTCACCAAGGCCGAAGTGCGGGCGCTGATCGTTGGAGGAGATATAGCTGCCCCCGCTCATTACGTCTTCGCGCTGGCGCATTCCGTTGGCGCTGAGATAAACCGTGGCTCCTATTGCATCGCGCGGACTCTTTTCGCCTCCAATGAGCTTCAGTTCTACCCAGTGGTGGTGGTCGGGATTCACATTCTTCAAGAGCACCGGCGGGCCGTCGATGGGATTGATGACGACGTCGATCTTGCCGTTGTTGAACAGGTCGCCAAAGGCGGCACCGCGGCCTGAAGTCAGGGTGGCGAGGCCCGAACCCTTTACCGGCGGCACATATTCGAACTTGCCGTTGCGGCTGTTGTGGTAGAGAAGCACGCGCTCGGCAAAGGTGGTGCCCCAGTCGTGTTGGTCGACTTGCGGGTAGACGTGGCCGTTGACCATCATGATGTCTTTCCAGCCGTCGTTGTCGTAGTCCAGGAAGCCGGCGCCCCAGCCCACGAAAGGGATTGACCTCTGCGTAATGCCGGCCTGGCTGGCGACATCGGTGAAGCCGACCTCGCCGTCGTTCGCCTCCCCGGCGGGCACTGATTGGCCGTAGGGGACTCCGTCGTTGTGGTAGAGGGCTTTGTAGTCGTCGGAAAAGTCGGTGACGAGCAGATCGACGAGGCCGTTGTTCATGTAGTCGCCCACGGCCAGGCCCATGGAGGCGATTTCCCGTCCCTCGTTGTTGAAGGCAAAGCCGGAGATGTAGCTCTGGTCCTGAAAGGTTCCATCGCCCTTGTTGATGTAGAGGTAGTTGGGCTCGGAATCGTTGGCCACCAGCAGGTCGACCTTGCCGTCGTTGTTCACGTCGACAAAGACGGCTGTGAATCCGTAGAAGGCGCCGGGATCGGAGACTCCGGCCTTCACGCTCACATCGGTAAACGTGCCGTCGCCGTTGTTATGAAACAGATGGTCGGGCTCGCCTTGCAGGCCGTGCGGACCGCACATGACGGGGGTCTGGTGCAGCTGGCAGAAGGCGAATGGCACCCCGCCGTCGGTGGCCGTGGGCTGGTGGTTCACATCGTAGTGCACGTAACCGGAGACGAACAGATCGAGGCGCCCGTCGCCGTCGTAGTCGCCCCAGGTCGCGCCATCAGACCAGTTGCCCAGCGTGACGCCGGCCTTCTCCGCAACGTCGGTGAAAGTTCCGTCGCGATTGTTGTGGTAGAGGCGATTCTTGCCGAAGTTGGCTACAAAAATATCGGGCCAGCCATCGTTGTCGAAGTCGCCGATGGCCACGCCAAAACCCCAGCGATCGTTGGTAACGCCGACCTTGGCGGCGACGTCGGTAAACGTGCCGTCGCGATTGTTGTGGAAGAGCGCGGCGTGGGGAGGGGTCTTTTTGCCGCTCATTGCGTCGTAGGTCGAACCGTTGACGAAGTAGATATCCAGCCAGCCGTCGTTGTCGTAGTCGATGAGGCCGACGCCGGAGCCATCGGTTTCCAGGATGTACTTCTTGTCGGGCGTTCCCATGACGTGAAGCCATTTGGAGAGGCCTGAAGCTTTGGTGGCGTCTTCGAATACAACGGTGCCTTGATCTTTCTCGACGAAACCGCCGGCGGTGATGGGGCGCTTCTCCGCATCGTAGACGGGGGCGAAGGTGCCTGCGGAAGAGACGCCGGACACGGGGGTCTGGGGCGACTGCTGGGGCGCGGCCGGCGGCTTCTGCGGGCGCGCAAGCAAAGAATGGAATGCGAATGTGAGGCCGATGGCAAACAGCGAAGCGATCCAGCGGCTTGATTGCGGGGACTTACAGGATGGGCGCAGTCCAGGATGGAATACAAATGGCAACGAGGTTCCTCTAAGGCGACAAGTTTACTGCAAGCCATTCATCGAAGGCGGTTGGGCCTAGAACCCCGACCGTGTGGATAGGTAGTCTCCCAGGTTTCAAACGCGAGACCTGGGGCACCCAGGCTATCATCGCCGGTATTTCAAAATCACACGGTCGCGGTACTAGTGTGCTCTCCCAGAAATTCTCATCAGAAATGTTGAAGGCCAAATGCAGATTCTTCGGCTCACCACCCCCAAACTGAAGGACGTTTGGGGCCCCGTTCGCTCAGAATGACAACCCGATAATGTTAGGAACCTCTGGGACGCCACACTAGTGTCTTACTGCTTCTGCGAAGGGTTCGCCGGCGTGGGCTTGAAATTGGCGCAGGGTTGGCCGCCACACAGGGCGCCGGTAATCCCCTGGCCTTCGGTGATGGTGAAGATGCGGTCTTCGGCGGGGAGCTTCACGGTCTCCTTCGCGCCGGAGGGCCAGTGAATCTCGGCCGTTCCTGCGTCGGCGGCGTCGCCGAGGCCGAAGTGCAGGCGGCGGTCGTTGGAGGAGATGTAACTGCCGCTGGCCAGCACATCCTGGCGCTGGCGCATGCCATTGGCGCTGAGGTAGACCGTGGCGCAGGTGGCGTCGCGGGGGCTGCTTCTGCCATTTGCGGACTTTCCGCCGACCAGCGCCAGTTCGACCCAGTGGTGGTGGTCGGGGTTGACGTTGCGCAGCAGTACCGGCGGGCCGTCGATGGGGTTGATGATGACGTCGATCTTGCCGTCGTTAAACAGGTCTCCGAAAGCGGCTCCGCGTCCGGGGATTACATCGGCCAGGCCGGTGCCTTTGACGGGTGGTACGTATTCGAACTTGCGGGCCGCTCCCGTTTTCTTGGGGCCGCTGGGGTCGGGAATGTTGTGAAACAGGAGCGGGCGCTCGGCGAAGGTGGTGCCCCAGTCGTGCTGGTCCACCTGAGGGTAGACGTGGCCGTTGACCATGAAAAGATCGAGCCAGCCGTCATTGTCGAAGTCCAGGAAGCCGTCGCCCCAGCCGACAAAGGGAATGGTGATTTGTGCAATGCCCGCCTTGTAGCTCACATCGGTAAAACTGGCGTCGCCGTCGTTGTGGTAGAGGACTTTGTAGTCGTCGCCGAAGTCGGTCACGAAGAAGTCCAACTGGCCGTTGTTTTCGTAGTCGCCGGCGGCAATGCCCATGGAGGCAATCTCGCGGCCGTCCTTGTTGAGCGCGAAGCCGGAGACGTAGCTCTGGTCGTCGAAGGTGCCGTCGCCCTTGTTGATGTAAAGATAGTTGGGTTCGGAGTCGTTGCCCACCACCAGGTCCGGCTTGCCGTTTCCATTGAGCGAGACAAAGATGGTGGTAAAGCCATAGTACTTGTCCTTGTCTTCGACGCCGGCCTTTACGGTCACGTCGGTAAACGTGCCGTCGCCGTTGTTGTGGAAGAGATGATCGGGCTCGCCTTTCAGGCCGCGCGGCCCGCAGTTGACCGCTGCGCCGCGATACTGGCACTGGGCGTAGCCTACGGCCTTGGAGCCGGCGATTGGCAGGTTGTCGCGGTCGAAGTGAACGTAGCCGGAGACGTAAAGATCCAGCAGCCCGTCGCCGTCGAAGTCGCCCCAGGCCGAGCCGGGCGACCAGTTGCCGAGGGCCACGCCGGCTTTTTCGGCTACGTCGGTAAAAGTGCCGTCGTGATTGTTGTGGTAGAGGCGGTTCTTGCCGTAGTTGCCCACATAAATGTCGGGCCAGCCGTCGTTGTCGTAGTCGGCGATGCTGACGCCGTAGCCCCAGCGGTCGTTGGTGACGCCGGCCTGCGCGGCTATATCGGTGAAGGTTCCGTCGTGGTTGTTGCGGAACAGGGCGGCATGCGGCGGCGGTTGCTTGCCGTCGAGCGCGTCGAAGGTGGAACCGTTGACCAGGTAGATTGACAGCCAGCCGCTATGGTCGTAGTCGATGAGTCCGACGCCCGAGCCGTTGGTTTCGACGATAAAGTTCTTCTCCGGCACGCCCATCTTGTGGACCCATCCGGAGAGGCCGGCCTGTTTGGTGATGTCCTCAAAAATCACCGGCCCGGAGTCGACAAATCCGCCCGCGGTAATAGGCCGCTTCTGCGCATCGTAGACCGGCGCGGCGCCTACGCCGCCGGCGATGCCGCTCTGCGCGGGAGGAGCTTGCTGGGGGGCTGCTTGCTCGACTGGCCCAGGAGCCGAGGGAGGATTGGGCGGCGCGGGCTCGACTGCTGCGGCGCTGAGAATGCTGGCAACGGGCGGATTGCCGGATGCGCTGCTTTGCTGTTGCGCCGCTTGCGCCGTGCAATCGCCGGGGATGGAGAGAACGGCGATCAGGACGCTGGAAAAAATTCCACGAACCGGCAACAGCAACGGAAGTCCTCCACGGCTTGCAGTGTATCGCAACCAGCGCTTCCTTCGTC
>DATKGE010000068.1:0-6752 GCA_035510955.1 Occallatibacter sp.
TTCACAAACTCCGCCATGGGCTCCAGTGAGAAGCTGCTTGGCAGCGGCGCGGACAACCCTCTCATCTACCTTGCCGCGGCAGGATTCTTGTGCGCAGTTGCCGCGATGGCTTCATGGTTGCCTGCGCGACGAGCAGCGGCCATCGATCCCATGCGCGCCTTGCGAATGGAATAGGCCCCAAAACGGAAAGAGGTTATCATGCGAAAATTCAGAGCCTTCGTCCTGCGCCTCCGCGGCCTCTTCGGCACTCGCCGCGCAGACGACGAGTTCGCCGCAGAATTGGAAACCCACCTCGCGCTGCATACCGACGAGGGCCTTCGCTCCGGCCTCACCCTCACAGAAGCGCGCAGGCAGGCGCTCATCCGTCTCGGCGGCGCAGAGCAGACACGCCAGGCCTGGCGCGAGCGCAGACGCTTGCCTTTCCTTGAAGAGTTGGGGCACGACATCGCATACAGCGTCCGTGTCCTCGGCAAGAATCCCGGCTTTGCTCTCATCACCATTCTCACGCTGGCGCTCGGCATCGGCGCAAATACAGCGCTGTTCTCCATCGTCAGCAGCGTATTGCTCAACCCGCTGCCGTTTCCTCAACCGGGTGAACTTGTCGCAGTTCACGAAAGCAAAGCCAACTTTGCTCAGGGCTCCATCTCCTATCCAAATTTCCGCGATTGGCAACGCGACAACAAAACTCTCGCCGCGCTCGCCATCGCCCACCAGCGGCGTTTCACGCTCACCGGAATGGGCGACGCAGAAAGAACTCCTGGCGATTATGTGTCCTCCGATTTCTTCTCCATCCTCGGCGTCAAGCCGGTGCTGGGGCGATTGTTTGCTCCTGGGGAAGACGAGATCGGACGCAGCCCGCTGGTCATCATCAGCGCTGGATTGTGGGAACGCAAATTCGGCTCCAGTCCGAACGCTCTCGGCAAGACCCTCGCGCTTGACGGCCGCTCCTTCACCATCATTGGAGTGATCCCGGTAGACTTCGATCTCTCCTTCGGCAACTTCGATGCCGGCGATGTCTACGTGCCCATCGGCCAATGGCAGCAGCCTGCGCTGAACAATCGTTTCGCTGGCCTCGGCCTGCACGGCATTGCCCGGCTCAAGCCCGGCGTCACCCTCGCGCAGGCGCAAGCCGACATGAACGGGGTCACCGATCGACTTGCAGCCGCGTATCCGCAAGCCGACCACGGCATTCGCGCCAACCTGGTTTCGCTGCGCGACTATCTCGTAGGCCAGGTGCAGCCGCTGCTGCTGGTCCTGCTCGGGGCGGTCGGCTTTGTTCTCCTGATTGCATGTGTCAATGTGGCCAACCTGCTGCTGGCCCGCTCCAGCGCACGCGCCCAGGAGTTCGCAGTCCGCTCAGCGCTCGGCGCCAGCCGCATGCGCATCGTTCGCCAACTGCTGACGGAAAGCACAATGCTGGCTCTCGCCGGCGGCTTGCTCGGTCTTGCGCTGGCAAACTGGGGCACGCGCGCAGCCATCAAGCTGGTCCCGGTTGCGTTGCCGCGCGCTTCGCACATCCATCTCAGCTTGTCGGTGCTCGGCTTCACGCTGCTGGTCTCGCTCGCCGTAGGAATTCTCTTCGGTCTGCTGCCTGCATGGAAGGCTTCGCGCCAGTCGCTCCATGAAACCCTCAAGGAAGGCGGCCGCGGCGTGAGCGGAACGCGTCATCGCACGCAGGATCTGCTGGTGGTTTTTGAAACCGCCATGGCCCTGGTTCTGCTCGCCGGCGCAGGCCTGATGATCCGCAGCATGATGGCCTTGTCGAGCGTCGATCCCGGCTTTGATCCCAACGGCGTCACCACCTTCAGCCTTGCCGCACCTCCATCCATGACCACCGCATCGCCTGATGCCGTGCGAGCGTACTATCGCGAAGTCGATCGCCACATCCGCCAGGTTCCCGGCGTACAGGGTGTCTCCATGATGAACGGCAGCCTGCCCATGACCGGCAGCGACGACGAGCGGCTCTTCTGGCTGGACAACGAACCAAAGCCCGCGAGCACCAACGATATGCATTGGGCGCTCGACTACATCGTTGAGCCGGACTACCTGAAGATGATGAGCATCCCGCTCGTGCGCGGGCGCTTTTTCAGCGACGCAGACAATCAGCATGCACCCACGGTGGTGGTCATCGACCAGGAATTTGCGCGCAAATACTTTGGCAGCGAAGACCCCGTTGGCAAACACATCAATCTCGATGGATACAGCCAGCAGGCCACCGTCATAGGCGTCGCGGGGCACGTGATGCAGTGGGGTCTCGACAACGACGCCAGCTTTCCGCTGCATGCGCAGATCTATCTGCCTTTCCTGCAAATGAGCGACGGAGACATGTCATTCCAGGACGGCCTGGGAACCGATGTCGTGATCCGATCCAGCGGCGATTCCACCTCGACCCTGAGCGATATTCAGCGCGCGCTTCGACAGATGAACCAGCAGCAGGTCGTCTACCTGGCCTCGACCATGAACCAGCTTATCGCCGACTCGCTTGCCGCGCGCCGCTTCTCCATGATCCTGCTCGGATTCTTCGCCGGCCTCGCGTTGCTGCTGGCCAGCGTCGGCATGTACGGCGTGATTTCCTATCTCGTCAGCCAGCGAACGCAGGAGATCGGCATCCGCATGGCGCTGGGCGCGGACCGTGGCCACGTTCTGCGCTGGGTCTTGAAGCAAGGCGGCCGGCTTGCGCTTATCGGCGTAGGCGCAGGTCTGGCTGCAGCGCTGGGATTGACGCAGATCATGGCCCGCAGTTCCATGCTCTATGGCGTTCAAGCCTACGACCCATGGACCCTGATCGGTGTCACCGCGCTGCTGGTAACCGTTGCGCTCGCAGCCTGCTACATTCCCGCTCGTCGCGCTATGCATATCGACCCCATGCGTGCATTGCGCATGGAGTAGGCTCTCGAAACCGACCAGGAGGTCTTCATGCATAAGATCAGAGCCTTCATCCTGCGCCTCCGTGGCTTCTTCCGCATTCGACGTTCCGACGACGACTTCGCCGCGGAACTCGACTGCCACGTGGCCCTGCACACGGACGAAGGCATCCGCGCCGGTCTGAGTCCCGAAGAAGCCCGGCGTCAGGCTATTATCCGTCTTGGCGGCGCGGAGCAAACGCGCCAATTGCATCGTGAGCGGCGCACACTTCCATGGCTCGAAAGCCTCATCCAGGACGCGCGCTACGGCCTGCGCATGATGGCGCATAACCCCGGCTTTACTACGGTCGCAGTGCTCACTCTCGCCATTGGCATCGGCGCCAGCACGGCCATCTTCAGCGCGGTCAAGCCTATTCTCATCGATCCTTTGCCTTACACCCACGCCAACCGCCTCACCATGCTTTGGGAGATGCGAAGAGGCGGTGCGCCCATGGCGGTAACCTTCGGCACATTTCAAGGTCTCTCGCAGCGCAGCCATTCGTTCGACGCGCTTGCCGTTTTCAAGCCGTGGCAACCCGCGGCCACCGCAACCAGCCAGGGAGACAGGCCGGAGCGCATTGCAGGGCAACGCGTGAGCGTGGATTACTTCCGCACGTTAGGCACTGCGCCGTTGCTCGGTCGCGATTTCCAGACGTCCGATGATCGCTATCGCGGACCCAATGTGGCAATACTCAGCGACAGATTATGGCGCCGCCGCTTCGGCGCGGACCGCGCCATCGTCGGCAAGCAGGTGCGCCTCGACGACGAACTATTCACGGTCATCGGCGTCATGCCCGCCTCATTTGAAAACGTACTGAACACATCGGCAGAGATATGGGCTCCGCTGCAATACGATCCGTCGTTGCCCTTTGACGGCCGCGAGTGGGGCCATCATCTGCGCTTGATTGGCCGCCTCAAAGCAGGCGTTAATAGCCGGCAGGCCGCTAATGAACTCACCGTCATTCTGCATTCGATGGCACAAACCTATGCCAAGGGCTATGACAGCTCCGGCGGCGCGCCCGACGGCATTGTGGTGCATCCGATGCAAGGCGACCTTACGCAAGGTGTGCGGCCTGCGCTGCTGGCGGTCCTGGGCGCCGTGCTGCTGGTTCTGCTTATCGCGTGCGTCAATGTGGCCAACCTGCTGCTGGCACGCGGATCGCAGCGCAGCGCCGAATTTGCCATGCGTGCCGCTCTGGGCGCGCCGCAGGGCCGGCTTGCTCGCCAACTGCTCACAGAGTCTCTGCTTCTCGCCACGCTCGGCGGTGCTCTGGGAATCGTGGTTGCCGAGGCCGGTGCACGCGCGCTGCTGGTTCTGAGCCCACCCGGATTGCCAAGGCTCAATGCAATCTCTGTCGATGGCGGCGTCTTCCTCTTTGCGTTTGCCCTGACCACCTTCATCGGTATTGCAGTCGGGCTAGTCTCGAACTGGCAGGCCTCGCGCAGCGACCTGCACACCGGGATGCGCCGGAACTCCGCCCGCACAACGGGCAGCCGCCATTGGACGCGCCGCACGCTGGTCGTCACTGAAGTCTCGCTCGCCGTGGTGCTGCTGGTAAGCGCGGGCCTGTTGCTGCGCAGCATGCAGCGTCTCTTCGCGGTCGATCCGGGCTTCGACGCATCGAACCTGATCACCATGCAGGTGCAGGAATCCGGCCACCGCTATGAGAACGACGCAGCGCGCCTTCAATTCTTCCAGCAGGCACTGGACAACATTCGCAACATCCCCGGCGTCCTCTCCGCGGGCCTAACCAGCCAGTTGCCGCTCAGCGGCGACCAGGACGTCTACGGCATCCAGTTTGAGAAGGACAACAATCCGCTCGGCGATTCGGCCTATCGCTACGCGGTGAGCCCTGGATACCTTGAGACCATGCGCATCCCACTTCGCCGCGGCCGTCTGCTGAACGAGCACGACATTTCCGGCGCGCCGGTCGCGGTGCTCATCACGCAGTCGCTCGCAGACAAGGAGTTTGCCGGCCAGGACCCCATTGGCCAGCATGTGCGCATGGGTCCCGATGTCGGCCAGGTAGATCGGCCGTGGGCCACCATTGTGGGCGTGGTGGGCAACGTCAAACAGGAGTCGCTGGCCATCATGCAGGAAGATGCGTTTTATATCACCACCGCGCAGTGGGCCTGGGGAGACGAGGTCCAGTCGTTGGTAGTGCGCACCCGTGCAAGCAATGGTCCAGCGAGTTTTGCGCCGGCCATCCAGCAGGCAATCTGGTCCGTGGACAAGGACCGGCCCATCGACCGCGTCGCCGCCATGGACACGCTGCTTGCGGCTACTGAAGTGCAACGCCGCTTCGTGCTCATTCTCTTTGAGGCGTTCGGCATCGTTGCGCTGGTACTGGCCGCCATCGGCATCTACGGCATCCTGTCCGGCAGCGTCACAGAACGGACGCGCGAGATCGGAGTCCGCGCAGCGCTGGGCGCAACTCGTGGTGACATTTTCGCGCTCGTCCTGCGCCAGGGAATGACCATGACCTCGATCGGCCTGGCCATCGGTCTGTGCGCAGCGCTGGCAGCCGGGCGCGCTCTCGATGCCATGCTCTTTGGCATTTCGTGGCTTGACCATCTCACCTATCTCGGCGCAACCCTGCTACTGTTTGCCGTGTCGGGTATTGCCTGCCTCATCCCCGCACGCCGCGCCGCTTCCATCGAGCCCATGCAGGCATTGCGCAACGAGTAGCGCGAACCAGCACACGTCTCATTCCGCAACCCGCCGCAAGCCTCCGCGCCGCGCGCCGGATGCTACACTCCGTGGTTGGGGAGTAGTGGATGAGCGCAGCATTATTCCGTTTTCGCATGGTGATCAACGCGGCCATCGTCATTCTGGGCTTCTGGGCGCCGTGGATCGATGCGTGGGGAGCAGGCAGCCGCATCTCGCTGCTGGAGTGGTTGGCGCTGGAGCTGAGCCGCACCGGGTTGGTTTCTTTCACCTTGGCTACACCCCTGGTGATTGTTGCGGGGGCTCTCGTCGCCGCCGCGGGCGCGGGGCTGCGCATCTGGGCGTCGGCATGGCTGGGATCGGGCGTTGTGCTCCATGGCCAGATGCAAGCCGGCACGCTGATGGCCGACGGGCCCTACCGCCATCTGCGCAACCCGCTTTACCTTGGAATCTGGTTCGTCTTTGCGGCGCTGGCATTGCTGATGCCGCCAACAGGCGCACTCTTCATGCTGATTGCGGCCGGCATCTTTCAGTTGTCGCTGATTTTCGGAGAAGAGGATTTCCTCGCCGCACAGTTCGGCGAGCCGTATCGCGCCTATCTCCTCGCCGTGCCACGCCTGTTTCCGCGCCTGCGCACCACGCTCGCGCCCAGCGGCAACAAGCCGCAATGGTTCCAGGCCGTGTTGTCTGAGATCACGCCGCTCGGCGTCTTCATCACCATCGCTTGTTTGTCGTGGACCTACGACAACCGGCTCATGGCCAGGGCAGTTCTTGTGTTCTTTGGACTTTCCCTGGTGGTGCGCGCGCTGATGCCGGCTGTGCGGGCGACGCCCGATTCGCTGGCTTAGTGTCCTGTCTCTAAAGTTCCGATAAAAAATGGCCTGTCGTCCTGAGCGAAGCGTACTTCAGCGGAGTCGAAGGACCTGCATTTGGTGAGATCACGACAATCTCGTCAGGGCTGAACTAATGCTACGAACTTCAGAGGCAGGACCCTAGCTCGCCTGAATAATCTCCGCGCGCTTTCCGCTCAGCGTGCCCAAATGCGTCCACCTGAAACCCGCAGGATATTTCAGCCCATAGCCCAGCAACCGGTCCACGCCGATGTGGTTCATCCAAATGAGCGCATATGGCAGCAGCGCAGGACTTTGCAGAAGAAGAGCGCTTACAGCAAGCGTTGCCGG
>DATKGE010000069.1:0-11458 GCA_035510955.1 Occallatibacter sp.
AAGACGGCGAACTGATCGGTGGGCACGTCCTGATATTTGTGCGTGCCGGCCTTGATGTGCCAGCGCTCGAAGTGGCCGCGCTCGGAGCGGGAGAACGTTCCTGCGCCGAAGCCGCCGACGGGCGCGCCTTGCCAGTAGCCGTCATCGATGTTTGAGGAGTGGAGTTCGGTTCTCTGCGCGCCGGGATTCGAAGGCGCCGTGCCAATGGGGATGCGCCACGCAGCGGCGGGAATCCGATCTTGGCAAAAGGCGGATGCGGCGCCCGCAGCCAGCAGCATCAACGTTCGGATAAAACAATTGATTTGCAAGTGGTGGCGTCTCCCTGCTTGAGGCAAAAACATCATACACGGGAACGTGCGAAAGTTGGAACCGGGGCGTGCTGCCGGGATTTGACCGCGAATGCGGGCGTTCTGCTCGGAAATCCTTCGTTGACCAATTTGTGAAATTCTATCTGCTGTCCTGTTTCTGAAGTTCGTAGCATTAGCTCAGGGCTGACTGGATTGTCGTGAGCTCACCAAATGCAGGTCCTTCGACTCCGCTGAAGTACGCTTCGCTCAGGATGACAGGCCATTTTTTGATAGGAACTTTAGAAACAGGACACTACGTGTGAGGGTTCACAGCAGGCTCTAGGCTTTCTATCCTGGGAAACGGCGCCGATGATGTCGTCAAAACGCTGGTACTACGCAGTCTGGCTGGTCGTGATTTGCGCCTTTGCGGTTCTGCATGCCCTGAACCTGCGCGCAGATTTTCCCAACCACTCGCCGTGGTGGATGGACTGGGCCAAGTACACGGATGAGGGCTGGTATGCGAACGCGGCGATTCGCGCGCACCTGTTTGGCAATTGGTATTTGCCAGGGGACTTCAACCCCGCGGCGGCGATGCCGGTGGGGCCGTTTCTGGAGTGGGTTCTCTTCTTCTTTACGGGAGTGACGGTGGAGGCCGCGCGCGGCCTGGCCATCGCGTTTTTCTTTTTGAGCCTGGTGCTGAGCTACACGCTGCTCAGGACGCGCGGTCCGCGATGGATGGCGCTGCTGGCGCTGACGCTGCTGGTGACCAGCCCGTTTCTTTATTGCTTCAGCCGACTGGCGATTCTGGAGCCGATGCTGACCGCGTTGGCGCTGGGCGCATTGAACCTGGCGGTGCGGCTTCCCGTCTTGCGGCGGCGGGTGCTGGCTTCGGCGGGGATTGGCCTGCTGTTTACGCTGATGATGCTGACCAAGGCGACGGCTGTTTTTCTGCTGCCCGCACTGGGATGGGCGATGGTGCTTCCGCTGTGGCGGAGCCGGGGACTGGCGCTGGGGCGAAGACTGATTCTGCGCTGCAATTCGGCCGCGGCCGGCGCGTTTGCGGTGAGCTTTGGGCTGTGGATGGCGCTGGTTGTGCGCTTGGGCCTGCTGACGGATTACGAGTACCTGTTCTTCGTAAACAAATATCCGAAGCCGGCGCAGTTCTCCTGGCCATTGACCAGCTTGTGGTGGTCGTTCCATGGTGGGTTGTGGGCGGACACCATTCTGATTCCACTTGCCGGAGCGGTGCTGGTTGCCGCGGCGCTGGCGTGGCGCGGCGGGTGGGGCCGCAGGCTGTTGCTGGACCCGGTCTTTGGAGCGTCACTGCTTGCCGTTGGCGGCTACATCCTCTTTATGACTTACCAGGACCATCCTCAGCCTCGCTACTATACCGTGCTGGCATTCTTCGGCTTTTTTGTTGTTGCGCAAGGGGCTCACTCGCTGCTGGGGGAGGCGGAAACTGCAGGTGAATTCCTGAATGGGAAGCGTGGCACTCGCCGAGGGCCGACGCGCTGGATGGGTTGGGCGATGCTTGTGCTGACCGGACTGGCTGTGGGGATGAACGGCGCGGCGACGCTGGACTATGCGACGCATCCGGAGTACACGTTTGTGGACGCGGCGGCGCGGATGACGCGCTACATCGACGATCATCCCAACGGCAAGCGGTTGCTTCTATCGGCGAGCGGCGATGAGATCACGCTGGTTTCGCATCTGCCCACGCTCAACGATCAGTTTGTTACGCCGAGCCCCGCGATTCCCGACCTGGCGGCGAAACTGGGCTATTACCAGCCCGGCTGGTACGCCACCTGGAATGTGCTTGATCCCGGAATGCTGGAAGACATTCATAGCCACTATTCCGTGGAACAGGTGGCGAGCTTTCCCGCCTTCGACGACCCAACGCGCAATGTGCTGGTGCTCTTCAAGTTGCACCCGTGGCCCGGCGGCCAGGTGTACGACCCGGCAGACCAGAACCTGGGCATCCGCTTCCCGGAAGATAAATTCGACATTCCGCTGGAGTAAAAGGGGCCCGCCCGGCGATGCCGGCGGGATGAGGGCGCGCGGTAAAAAAGTCTGCAGAAAAAGGCCTTGATTCAAGCGCGGATGGTGAAGAACATGCGTCCGTTTTGGCACTGCAAAGCCCGGTTTGACTGGGCCTGGATGGGTTGAAGAAGGGGCTTCCGGCAACCCGTGACTGCAATCACTCGACAGCGGTACATACGGATGATAGGCTTCCCGTGGCTTTCCCCAGCGGCGCGCGAGGTCGCGTTTCCGGGGATGGTTGGTGCTACGGCTTCAAACCTTAACTTGGGAGGACTTGTGACAGGAACGAATTGGGTGGAATTCTTTCTTTCTGTGGGCGCGCTTTCGCTCGTGGTGGCTTTTCTATTTGCGCGCCAGGGAATGGGCTCGAACCGGGGCACGTCCGCGGTGCTGCAAATGGTCGCGGCCATCATGGAAGGCGTTGAAGCATTATTGAAGCGCCGGTACAGGACCGTGCTTGGGCTGCTGCTTCCGACATTCGCCCCCATGATCGCTCTTGCCCAGCCGGAGCGCGCAGGCGGCGGAGGCGAAGCCAACCTGGTACTGCCGGATTTGACGACCGTGCATTTTTTCGGCATGAACGGACATGCCCTTCTGACGATCGGATTGCTGTTCTGCGCGGGCGGCCTGTTGTTCGGCCTGGCGATCTATGTGCAGTTGAAGAACCTGCCGGTTCATCGCACCATGCTCGAAATTTCCGAACTGATTTATGAGACGTGCAAAACGTACCTGGTGACGCAGGGCAAGTTCATTCTCCTGCTGTGGGCTTTCATCGCGGTCATTATATCGCTGTACTTCGGCTATCTGGCGCCGGTGCCGGGGAAATCGATTGCGGTTACGTTGCCAATCATTTTGTTGTTTTCGCTGGTCGGCATCGCGGGCAGCTACGGGGTGGCGTGGTTCGGAATTCGCGTCAACACATTTGCGAACTCGCGGACGGCATTCGCGGGATTGACAGGCAAACCGTATAAACTTTTTGCTATTCCGCTGAAGGCCGGCATGAGCATCGGCATGTTGCTGATCTCGGTCGAGCTGTTGATCATGCTGTTTATTCTCCTGTTCATCCCGCGCGATTATGCGGGCCCTTGCTTCATTGGCTTCGCGATCGGCGAATCGCTGGGCGCCGCGGCCCTGCGCATTGCCGGCGGCATCTTCACCAAGATCGCCGACATCGGCGCCGACCTGATGAAGATCGTATTCAAGATCAAGGAAGACGATGCGCGCAACCCGGGCGTGATCGCAGACTGTACGGGTGACAACGCGGGCGATTCGGTGGGCCCCAGCGCCGATGGCTTTGAAACCTACGGTGTCACCGGCGTGGCCTTGATCACCTTTATTTTGCTGGCAGTCAAGACGCCCGAGACTCAGGCGCAACTGCTGGTATGGATCTTCGTAATGCGCGTAGGCATGCTGGTCTCGAGCGCCGGTGCGTACTTCCTCAATGGCGCAATCGCTCACGCGAGATATGCAAACTCCGACGAGATGGATTTTGAGACGCCACTGACCTCGCTGGTATGGATCACGTCCATTGTTTCCATCATCCTGACCTACATCGTCACATACCTGATGATCCCCACTCTCGGCGACGGAACGCTGTGGTGGAAGCTGGCGTCTATCATCTCGTGCGGAACATTGGCCGGCGCGATTATCCCCGAACTGGTGAAGGTTTTCACTTCAACCAACTCGAGCCACGTGAGGGAGGTTGTGAAATCGGCGCAGGAAGGCGGAGCTTCCCTGGGGATTTTGTCGGGATTCGTGGCCGGCAATTTTTCGGCCTACTGGCTGGGACTCAGCATGGTGGCGCTGATGGGAATGGGCTACTACTTCAGCATGGGCGCGTCCATGGCGGACCAGATGCTGGCTCCGGCGGTCTTCGCGTTTGGCCTGGTCGCGTTCGGCTTCCTGGGCATGGGCCCGGTGACAATTGCCGTGGATTCCTACGGGCCGGTTACCGACAATGCACAATCGGTCTACGAGTTGTCACTGATTGAGAATGTTCCCGGCATCGAAGCTGAGCTGAAGAAGGACTACGGCTTCGACGTGAGGTTCGAGCGCGCAAAACACCTGCTGGAAGAGAATGATGGAGCCGGCAACACATTCAAGGCTTCGGCCAAGCCGGTGCTGATCGGCACAGCCGTGGTGGGCGCAACCACCATGACTTTCTCGATCATCATGGCCCTGACCCACGGACTGACCATTAACGTGCAGAACCTCTCTCTGCTGCACGCGCCCTTCATGCTGGGGCTGATCTGCGGCGGGGCAGTGATCTACTGGTTCACGGGCGCTTCCACGCAGGCCGTCACCACCGGAGCTTACCGCGCGGTCGAGTTCATCAAGGCGAACATTAAACTCGAAGGCGCGGAGAAGGCATCGGTAGCGGACAGCAAGAAGGTGGTGGAAATCTGCACCAAGTACGCGCAGAAGGGAATGTTCAACATCTTTCTCGCCGTCTTCTTCGCTACGCTTGCGTTCGCGTTCATGGAGCCTTTCTTATTTATCGGCTACCTGTTCTCGCTGGCGATCTTCGGCCTGTACCAGGCGATCTTCATGGCCAATGCCGGCGGCGCATGGGACAATGCGAAGAAAATCGTCGAGGTCGAAATGAAACAGAAAGGGACGCCTCTGCACGACGCGACCGTGATCGGAGACACCGTCGGCGATCCGTTCAAAGACACCTCGTCGGTGGCAATGAACCCGGTTATCAAGTTCACGACTCTGTTCGGATTGCTTGCTGTCGAACTTGCCGTGACGCTCCACGCGGAAAATGCGATGCTCACGCACGTGCTGGCAATCGCATTCTTCCTGGTGTCTGTGTTCTTCGTGCACAAATCGTTCTATGGAATGAGGATTGAGTCCAAGGGATAGCAACTGATTCCTGTCTTGTAAGTTGTCCTGTAAGTCAAAGAAGACGTCGCCTGGAAACGGGCGGCGTTTTCTTTGCGTAACGCAGGTTCGCTCAGGCTAAGTTTCGCGCCCATGTTAGAATTGTCCTTGACATGCGACACATGTCGCGTTACGGTTCGGAATGATACGAACAATCCGCCACAAGGGATTGAAACGGCTATTTGAACAGGACGATCCAAGCGGCGTGAACCTGGAGCATGTTGGCAAGCTGCGGAATATTCTGGCAGCGCTTCACGCCGCTCCTACGGTTGCGCACATGGACCTTCCGGGATTCCGGTTGCATCCGCTCAAAGGCCAGTTGAAGGGTTTTTGGTCCATGATCTTACGCGCCAACTGGCGGGTGATTTTTTCGCTTTAACGACGGCGCGGAGGACGTTGATTATGTCGATTACCACTGAAAGGAACCAGCCTATGATCATGAAAAACCCGCCGCACCCCGGTCTTGTGGTGTTGCAGGAGTGCATTGAGCCTTTCGGCTTGACGATCACAGACGCCGCCGCAGCCCTGGGGGTGACGCGCAACACGCTTTCGGAACTCGTAAACGGGAAGCGCGGCATATCCCCCGAAATGGCGGTGAGACTATCCAAGGTGTTTGGAGGCACGGAAGAAGGCTGGCTTGTGCAACAGGCCCAGTATGACCTTTCCCAAGTTCGCCGGGACCGGCTGAAGCTCAAGCGATTGGCAATTGCTTAAACGCGATCCTGCCCCATCTATTGGCTGTCTCGAAAAGGGTTCTCTTTGCAACACGAAGGGGAATTATCATGAGGTTATCCATGGTCACTAGATCTGGGTTCAGAACGTGGATCGCGCGGGGAGAAACCGCCCTGCGCGGGTCGACGCAGAAACCGGGAGGAGGCACACGATGAACATCCTGTTGTGGTTCCTGCAGGTCCTCGCCGCGCTGTTGTACGGAGCGTCGGGCGTCATGAAGGTCTTCATGTTCGACAAGGTAAGCGAGGGGGTCCCGTCCTTTGGTGCGTTACCGCGGGAAGCATGGAAGGCCCTTGGCATCCTCGAACTCGCCTGCACGGCCGGGCTGATCGTCCCCGCCGCCCTCCACTGGCAGCCGGGGCTCACGGTGGTGGCCGCCGCGTTCCTGACGATCGAGAGCCTCGTGTTCGTCTGGGTGCACGCCAAGTACCGCGAGATCACGCCCATCATCTTAAGCGGCGTGCTGGGTCTCCTCATGGCGTTCATCGTGTACGGCCGGATGGTCCTGAAGCCGATCTTCTGAACGGCGGGCCGTCTCACAAAGGTATGGACGCGGAATCGTCCTCGAATCGGCTCCAGAAGGCTATCTCCGTGTTTCGGCAATTTCCGCCAGGCTCCGCCTTTGATTGCCCGCCTCATCGAAGTTGGCGGGGTCAAGCCAGGCTTCGAACGCGGCTTTGCGCGCCGGCCACTCGTGGTCGAGCATGGAGAACCAGGCGGTGTCGCGGTTCAAGTCCTTGATGACCATGTGCTGGCGGAAGATGCCTTCGAAGGTGAATCCTAAACGCAGCGCGGCGCGGCGGCTGGGCTGGTTCTGCGCGTTGCACTTCCATTCGTAGCGGCGGTAGCCCAGGTTGTCGAAGGCGTGGCGGGCCATCAGGTACATGGCTTCGGTGGCGGCGGTGGTGCGCTGCAGACCGGACGACAGCAGGATGTTGCCGACTTCGATGACTCCGTGAGCCGGCTCGATGCGCATGTAGCTGGCGTAGCCGGCGGCTTTTCCCGTGGCAGCGGGGACGACGGCCAGGAAGACGGCGGCGGTTGCGGCCTGCTTCAGCGCGATGGCTTCCCGCAGTTCGGATTCCGTGGAGAATGGGCCGTCTGCCAGCCAGGTCCACAGTTCATCCTGGCCTCGCACGGCTTCCCAGAGAGCGGCGGTGTGGCGTTCGGCCTGGAGCGGCTCCAGGGTCACGTAACGGCCACGCAGCGTGGTGGGCAAGGGAGCGGAGACGGCTTTCCAGTGAAGTGGGGATGAGTTGGGCGCGGACACAGCACCAGCCTAACAGTACCGGATCAGGGATGCAGCGAGTCAGCGTCCGCCTTGCGGACAGAGCGAGTTAGCAAGTCAGCGGGGAAATTGGCCTACGAGGGTTTCATGCCTGGGTGGGTCGGGAACGCCGGCCGGGGGACTTGTGACCGCCTCCTGATCTTCAGATCAGACATGAGCTGCCGATCGCGCTCTGGCAGGGATCAGCGAGGGCCATTTGGCGCCTGGCGAAGAGAACCTCACGGCCTGCCGGAGTCATCTAATAAACGGGTGGAGTTGTCCACATTCGCACAGGCTGGCGGGCGAACTGCACCGGTTTTGCACCTTGTACGCAGTCTTCGCAGAGACTAGGCTTCTGAGTGAGAGTTGAGACTGCCTGCAGACGGTTGGTTGCACAGGGTTTGAGGCAGATTCAAGGCCAAAAACCCGCTTGGCGCAAGGCTCTTTTGAACTTTCCACAGGCAAATGGCGATGTTTAGGAATCGGATGCGGGTAATGTCAACCAAATACAAGATATTGTGGTTTGTTGTTGACATGTACCACAGGGAGCGCTATTTTTTCATCTGCGGCTGTTAAAAGACTGTAACGTACGCCGGCGTGAAAAACCACCGGCAGGCCGTGCAGGAAGAGAAAAATACGCGGTAGTTTCATACCCCTGTTTCGCGCACTTCGCCAGAGCGTTACCAAGACCGCCTTGCGCGGTAGAGGCCAAGTCTTTCACCGATTTTGCCCTTAGAGAGGATCCCATGAACGAGACCCAGCTGCAGGCTTCCACCACCGTCCAACAGGCTCCGTACACCGAGAAGGGGCTGACCTTCACGCGCCGTTTTTCAACCGAAGGGACCTCGCCTTTTGACGATGTCCAGTGGGAAAAGCGGACGGCGTCCATAACCGACACCAAGGGAAACTCGATCTTCGAGCAGAGGGACGTGGATGTTCCGGTGGACTGGTCGATGACAGCCACCAACATTGTGGCTTCAAAGTACCTGCACGGGCAGATGGGCACGGCGGAGCGCGAGACGGGCGTCCGGCAACTGGTGGGCCGCGTGGCGGAGACCATCCGCGACTGGGGCATTGCCGGCGGCTACTTCGCCAGCGGGCTCGATGCGGCCATCTTCCACGACGAGCTGGCGCACATGCTGCTGACGCAGAAGGTGGCGTTCAACTCGCCGGTGTGGTTCAACGTGGGCTGCGACCGGCTGGAGCCGCTCTCAGACGGAAAGAACTGGCACTGGGACGCGGTGACCGGGGGCGTGAAGTACTCCGCGAGCGGTTATCGCAATCCGCAGTGCTCGGCCTGCTTCATCAACTCGGTGGACGATTCGCTGGAATCGATCCTGACGCTGGCCAAGACCGAGGGAATGCTGTTCAAGTGGGGCTCGGGGACGGGGACGAATCTATCGACGATTCGAGGCTCGAAGGAACTGCTCTCGGGCGGCGGCGAGGCTTCTGGGCCGTTGAGCTTCATGCGCGGCTTCGACGCCTTTGCGGGAGTGATCAAGTCCGGCGGCAAGACGCGGCGCGCGGCCAAGATGGTGATCCTGAATGTGGACCACCCGGACATTCTGGACTTCATCGAGTGCAAGGCCAAGGAAGAGGCCAAGGCCTTCACGCTGATCAAGGCCGGCTACGACGGATCGGGTCCGGATTCGGAGGCTTACTCGTCGATCTTCTTCCAGAACGCCAATAACTCGGTGCGCGTGAGCGACGAGTTCATGCGCGCGTATGAGACCGACGGCGACTTCACCACCTATACGGTGAAGGGCCACGAGCCTGTGGCGACGTATAAGGCGCGCGACATCATGAAGAAGATTGCCGAGGCGACCTGGCTGTGCGGCGATCCCGGGATGCAGTTCGACACCACCATCAACAAGTGGCACACGAGCAAGAACACGGCGCGCATCAACGCGTCCAACCCATGTTCCGAATACATGTTCCTGGACAACTCAGCCTGCAACCTGGCCAGCTTCAACCTGATGAAGTATGTTAACGCGGCCGGCGTGTTCGACATCAACGCGTACCGGCACTCGATTTCGGTGGTGATCACGGCGATGGAGATCCTGGTGGACAACTCCGGCTATCCGACCGAATCAATTTCGCGGAACTCGCACGACTATAGGCCGTTGGGCCTGGGCTACGCCAACCTGGGCGCGCTGCTGATGGCCTTCGGCCTGCCATACGACTCGGCTGCGGGACGCGACCTGGCAGCCGCTCTCACGGCCATCATGTGCGGCCAGGCTTATCTGCAGTCGGCGGTGATTGCGGCTAACTGCCCGCCCATTCCTTCGGCTACGCCGCTGACGGCTTCCGTCGATCGCCAGGGCGGCGCATGCCCAGGTTTCTACGTCAATCGCGAGCCGTTCCTCGACGTGATCCGCATGCATCGCGCGGAGGTGAACAACATCGGCAAGTCGCGGCAGAGCGGCGAGCCCTTCAACGTGCCGCAGTTGGACGCGTTGATCGACGCCAGCCGCGAGAGCTGGGACACGGCGCTGATCTTCGGCGAGCGCTACGGCTATCGCAACTCGCAGACCACGGTGCTGGCTCCGACGGGAACCATCGGATTCATGATGGATTGCGACACGACCGGCATCGAGCCCGATCTGGCTCTCGTGAAATACAAAAAGCTGGTGGGCGGCGGCATGATCAAGATCGTCAACAATACCGTGCCGGCGGCGCTGTTCAAGCTGGGCTACGACAACGACGAAGTGAACGCCATCGTCAGCTACATCGATGCGACGGGCACCATTGAAGGCGCGCCGGGCATCAAGCCGGAGCACCTGGCGGTGTTCGATTGCAGCTTCAAGCCGGCCAAGGGCACGCGCTCGATTCAATACATGGGCCACATCAAAATGATGGCGGCCACGCAGCCGTTTCTCTCCGGCGCAATCTCCAAGACGGTGAATCTGCCGCATGAAGCCAGCGTAGAAGATGTGGCTGAGGCCTATGCGGAAAGCTGGCGTCAGGGCATCAAGGCCGTGGCCATCTATCGCGATGGGTCCAAGGGCACGCAACCGCTGAATACCAGCATGGACGAGAAGAAGAAAGAGCCGTCGGCTCTGGATACGCTGGGCGCGCGCGTGCTGGCCAACCTGGGCGCGGGACAAATGGCTGCCGATGCCGACGTGCGGGCACTGGAGGCCAAGATCGGCGAGAAGCTGGAGATCAGCGCCAGGCAGGTCATCGCTGCTGCCGCGGGTTTCCAGAATGCGTTGGAAGAACTGGCAACCGCAGCCGCGGTGCCCATACTGAAGACCACGCCGATCATGACCTCCGCGATGCCCAAGGATCCGGCGCAAGACCCCAACGGTCCGCCGCGTGCCGTACGCCATCGTCTTCCTGAAGAGCGTGCTTCCATCACGCACAAGTTCTCCATCGCCGGCCACGAGGGGTACATCACGGTGGGCCTCTACCCCACCGGGCAGCCGGGCGAAATTTTCATCAAGATGGCCAAGGAGGGCTCGACCGTCTCCGGCCTGATGGATGCGTTTGCAACTTCGATCTCGCTGGCGCTGCAGCACGGCGTGCCGCTGAAGGTGCTGTGCGAGAAGTTTGCGCACACGCGTTTCGAGCCTTCCGGCTGGACGGGCAACGAGCAGATCGGCTATGCCAAGAGCCTGATGGATTACATTTTCCGCTGGCTCAATCTGCGCTTCCTTTCGGGCACGCAGTTGTCGCTGTTTGCCGGCTTTGGTCCGCAGGCGCCGCAACTGCCTGCTTCCCCGAGTCTGATTTCCGATAGCGATTCGGAAGACGAGTCGATGGTGTCGCAGAACCATTTGGCGAAGCTGGCCGAGGAAGTGGCCAAGCGGCTGAACCAGGTGAACAACCAAGCCGGCGGCGCGGTTGCGGGCGGCGATCCGCCGCGGCGGACGCCTGAGGCACATGCGGGTCAGGGATTCGCAGCCAGCCCCACGCATGGACCGAATCTGAAGGACCGCGGCATCTATCATGCATCCGAGGCCATGCGCGAGATGTATGAGATGGGTGACGCTCCGAGCTGCTCTACGTGCGGAGCCATCATGGTCCGCAACGGGAGCTGCTACCGCTGCATGAGCTGCGGTTCGACGAGCGGGTGCTCTTAACGGCTCTGGTGCAAATGGGCCCGCCCTGTTGTGGGTTGACCCATAAGGTGAAAGTTTGACCCCATAAGGTGAAAGTTGATACCGCATAAGATGAAAGTCGCATATTCTTGAAGACTTGCATTTGATGGCTCTGGTGCAAATAGCAAGGTCGAGAGGGTTAGAGT
>DATKGE010000070.1:0-8531 GCA_035510955.1 Occallatibacter sp.
CACCGGACGCGGGTAACGCGCGCGGCGGAAAACAACAGTCTGCGCGCCAAGCTGCGCGCCATTTTTGCAGCCAGTTTCTAAACCCAACAGGAGGCGGAGCCGCTATGGAAAACGAAAACAGTCAAGCCGGAGAGATGCGCATTCAATATCACGATGAGCCGGTGCGCGGCGCACGCATCAAAGTGATTGGCGTGGGCGGCGGCGGAGGCAACGCTGTCAACCGCATGATCCAGGCCCGCATGGAGGGCGTGGAGTTCATTGCCGCCAACACCGACGTGCAGGCGCTGAAGCTTTCCCAGGCACCGGTCAAGCTGCAGTTGGGTGTGCGCCTCACCAGCGGCCTGGGCGCCGGGGCAAACCCCGATGTGGGCCGCCGCGCGGCGCTTGAAGACTCGGACAAAATCATCGAGGCCCTGGAAGGCGCGGACATGGTCTTCGTGACGGCCGGCCTGGGCGGCGGAACCGGAACCGGCGCTGCCCCGGTGATTGCTTCGCTGGCCAGCGAGATGGGCATCCTGACCGTCGCGGTCATCACGCGGCCTTTCGCCTTCGAGGGCAAGCGGCGCCTGCAGCAGGCCGAGCGCGGCATGAAGGAACTGCTCGAAAGCGTCGACACCATGATCGTCATCCCCAACGAGAAGCTGCTGGTGGTGGCTCAGGACGCCGGGTTCTTCGAGAGTTTCCGCATCGCCGACGACGTGCTGCGCCAGGGGGTGCAGGGCATAAGCGACATCATCACCATCAGCGGCATCATCAACCGCGACTTTGCCGACGTGAAGACCACCATGGCTGGCATGGGCCACGCGGTGATGGGCACGGCTATTCGTTCCGGAAGCAATCGCGCGGTGGAAGCGGCGCAGGCGGCCATGGCTTCACCGCTGCTCGATGCCGGCGCCATCGACGGCGCGCGCGGCATCCTGATCAATATCACCGGCTCCAGCTCGCTGAAGCTGTCGGAAGTCAACCAGGCTTCGTCGCTGATCCAGTCCGCGGCCCATGAGGACGCCAACATCATCTTCGGCGCGGTGCTGGATGAGAAGATGGGCGACGAGGTGAAGATTACCGTCATCGCCACCGGCTTCCGCGACCAGATGCCGGAGCGGCGCGCGCGCATGTTGAGCATCGGCGATGTGAGGGTGGTGGAAGAGCCGGTGGTCTCGGTGCCGGTAATCGCGCCCGGCAACTGGATGAACGAGCCCGCCGTACCGGTGGTTGCCAAGGCCAACACCCCCGCTCCGTTTCTGAGTGAGGTGGAAGACGACGGGACAGTCGAGGCGGCGCAATCGGGCGAACCGGTCTTCTTTGCCTCGTCGGCTCCTGCGGTTGCGGGCAAGGCAAGCGCTGCTGCCAAGGTGAAGGAAGGCGAGGTCATTCCCGAACCGGAATTCGACAATCCGTTTGGGTCGGGATTCGATTCCGGATTTGGAGCGGGAGAACCGGAACTGGTGGCAGCAGCAGCGCGGCCGCAGTTTGCCGAGATGTCCGAAGAGCCGTCTTACAGCCCGCTGCCCAGGGATTACGCATCAGACTTTGCAGGCGGCGTGCGCGGCATGGAGGCGGAGGAGCATCGCGCCCAGCCGGTTACGGCGCTTTTCCCGGAAACGGATGAAGCTTCGCAGCGCGACCTGGACACGCCTGCCTTCCTGAGACGGTCACGCTTCTAAAATGGGAGAGGGGAGATGCAAGTTCGGTATTTCCCGTTTGGAATCCGACACCGGGGGCTTTATAGTGCTTTATAGCACTAAGGAAGGAAGCCGTCCCCCGGAAGTTCGATGGTGGAGATTCGGCCAGCCGGGCTAAACTGCATCATCCGCCTCCCGTTTTGGGGTGATTCAAATCACCGCCAGGAACGGCCCCAGGCAGCAATTCCCGGCAAGGGCTGTGCAAGTACGCGGAGTGACCGATAAGCAAGAAGTGCGCCGCCCCCAGTCGGAGGCACTGCACGAACTTCATCTTGAGAGGATGTTGGCTGAATGAAGACTTCGCGCGTTTGGGCATTTGGATTGGTCCCTGCCTTGGTGGTAATCGGTTTACGGACGGCCGGCGCGGCGCCGCTGGACGTTCCGCATACACTGCATCACAGCCGCACGTCCTCGGCCCACCTGACGGAGTCGCATCGCCACACCGCTGCTCATGCGGCCTCTCACGCACCGGCGGCGAGCGGTAAATCTGCTACGGCCCATGCGACAACCGGACACGCCACCGCGGGCCACGCTGCCGCCAAGTCCGCCCCTGCCGCGCAGCAAGCCAGATTGACCCCGCGAGGCCGGCAAAGGGCCGGAGTGCGCCGCGCATCCCTGACCAGCCATCGCTACTACGAGCGCTTTACCGCCAGTTCCTTCGCCAGGGGAGACATCTTTGCCGACGACGTGACCACCGGCGAGGATCCCGTGATCCGTCAGGCGGCCATCGACGCGCTCGGCGATATGAACGGCACCGCCGTGGTCATCGATCCGTCCAATGGTCGCATTCTGGCCATGGTCAACCAGAAGCTGGCGCTCTCGCCCGGAGCCGAGCCCTGCTCTACCATCAAGATCACCGTGGCCATGGCCGCGCTCTCCGAGGGGCTGGTGACGAGCAGCACCATGGTGCAGTTGCCCGGCTTCCGCATGAACATGACCGAAGCCCTGGCGCACAGCAACAACCTCTACTTCGAGGAGCTGGGCCGCGAACTGGGCTTTGACCGCGTACGGCACTACGCCACCCAGTTTGGTTTGGGTGAGCTGGCCGGCTACAACATTGCCGGTGAGCAGCTGGGTGTTTATCCTGACCAGGAACTGCCAGCGTCGGAAGGCGGCGTAGGCCGCATGTGCAGCTTCGGACAGGGCGTATCGCTGACTCCTTTGCAGCTTGGCGCTTACGTGGCGGCTCTGGCCAACGGCGGAACCCTTTACTACCTGCAGCACCCCAGCACCCCGGACGAGATTGCATCCTTTCAGCCCAGGGTGAAGCGGACACTGGACATCGCGAAGTACATTCCCGAAATGCAGGACGGCATGGCCGGCGCCGTCGAATACGGAACCGCCCGTCGGCTGCGCGCCAACTTCCACGACTTTCCGGTCTTCGGCAAGACCGGCACCTGTTCGGACAATGGTACCCGCTTCGGCTGGTTTGCCTCTTACTCGGACTCGCCCCAGGGCAGCCTGGTTACGGTCTTCTTCCTCGAAGGCGGCCGGCCCACATTCGGCCCCCGTGCCGCGGAGCTGACCGGCGAGTTCTACAAGAACCTGGCAGACCGCAACTATTTCGCCGGCAGGACCGAGCAGACGGCGCAGGCCACGCAGCCTGTCTCCACATTGTCGCCGCTCGATCAGCCGGCTCCCCGGTAGATCCTTCAATCCGGTTCCAATTCTTGGACAAAAGCCGCCTTCGGGCGGCTTTTCCTGTCTTCGAACCTCACTCCCTTTTGCATGAAGCGAATTCGTCGTTCGAACATCGGATAGGATGAGAGTGCTCTCGGGTTTCTTCAGCGACCACTTCTGGCCGGGAGCGAAACAGGATGGTCTGATTCCGCGCACGCGAAGACAGGTAATTCGCCATGGCCTTGCCGACACACATTCTGCTCACGTACGGCTACCTGCTGCTCTACGCCTGGGTTCTGGTGGAGCAGTTGGGTATTCCGCTGCCTGCCACGCCGATTCTCTTGGCTGCCGGGGCGCTCTCGGCCGAAGGGCAGATCAGTTTTTCGCTGGCTCTTCTGGCGGGCGTTGCCGGCTCACTGACGTCCGACGCTTCATGGTTCCTGATTGGCCGCAAGTATGGGCACCACGTGCTGCGCCTGCTGTGCAAGCTTTCCATGGAGCCGACCATCTGCGTGCGGCGCACCCAGGACTCCTTCGGGCGCCGCCGTGGAGGGACGCTGATGATTGCCAAGTTTGTGCCCGGCCTGGCCACGCTTGCTCCCCCGGTAGCCGGGCAGAATGGGATGGGCTTCTGGTCGTTCCTGTTCTTCGATGGAATCGGCGCCACCGCGTGGGTGGGTGCTCTGCTGCTGGTCGGCAGGCTGTTTGGCGATGCCCTCAAACGCGATCCCAGCCTGCTGAACTGGGTGGGCCGCTTCTCCGGCCTGTTGCTGTTTTTGGGCATTCTCGGTTTCCTGGCGGCCCGTCTCATGCGGCGCCGCCGTTTTCTCCGCGAACTGGTGCAGTCGCGGCTGGAGCCTGAAGACCTGAAGAGGCAGCTGGATGCGGGAGAGCCGGTATACATTGTGGATCTGCGCCACCCGTTGGAGTTGTTGCCGGACCCGTTTACGCTGCCGGGCGCACTGCAAATTTCGCCTGAAGCTCTTGCCTTGCGGCACATCGAGATTCCCCGTGACCGCGACATTGTGCTCTTCTGCACCTGCCCCAGCGAGGCCACCGCGGCTAAGACCGCCATGACGCTGATCAAGCTGGGCATTGAGCGCGTGCGGCCGCTGCGCGGTGGTTACGACGAGTGGAAGCGGCTGGGATTTCCCCTGGACCCGGTGCAAATGGTCCGGCCGCCCTTGCAACCCGCTCGGACGATCTGAGCGGACGGCAGCAGCGGCCCCGATCCTGGGGATTGCTCCTGCGGTGGCGGAGAGGCTGGCGGAAGCTTGTCCCTGGTTTTCCTGCCGGCTATTGCATCAAAACCCGTCGCCTCAAAACAGGGGCGCAATGCTCGTTCCAATCGGCGATCCGATGCCGCTGCATGGGTCGGGACCTACCGCAGCGCTATAGAATCCGTTGTTGCCCACCGTGATGTCGTTGAATGCCGACTGATTTTGCCACAGCGTGGGCGTGACAAATCCGAGCTTGGTTCCAAACGAGGCAAACAGCCCGGCATAGAGCGGCGCAACCGCGCTGGTGCCGCCCACCACCGTCGGCGAGCCGTGGACAACGATGTTGTAGCCAGTGTTGGGATCGGCGTCCGCGCATACGTCTGGGACCATCCGGCCGGTGCCCGCAGTCGTGTTGGCAGGCGGCGGCGCGCCAATCTGAAAAGCCTGTACCGGGAAGATGGTCGAATAGCCGCCGCCCGTGCCCTCGCCGTCGGTCTGGCCGGGATTGTCGTTCCAGACTGTTTCATCTGTCGCGGTCTTGTTGGTCCCTCCGCAGCCCACCACATGCGGGCAGGAAGACGGCACATCCACATTGGCAGGCGTGGGCCCGCCGTCGCCGGAGTCGTTGTCTCCTGAGGCGCCAAACACGATCATGCCGGCGGCGGTTGCGGCCGTGGCCGCGGCTTCCATCTGCTGTGCGGCGGGGGCGCCCCAGTTGGCCTCGTCCGAACCCCAGGAGATGGAGCAGACGTCGCATCCATCAGCGGTCGCCTTCTGCACTGCGGAGGGAATGTCCTGCGACCAGTAGACGCGGATCGTTGCCGGCTTGCCCGATGCGGCATAGTAGGCCGCGCCGGCCACCTGGATGTCGAGGGCAACCTCGAAGTCCGGGTCGTCCGCCGAGCCGACGCTCTGGTTGGGACTGTTCGTGGTGCCGTCCACCGATACATCGATGATCTGCGGTGAGGGCTGGTTGACGGACTGGAAGAAGGCGTCCATGTCCGACTGCACCCAGCCGCCGCCCAGTTCGACGATGGCGATGACGCTGCCGCCGGCCTGGTTGGCGGGCCAATCGTATGCCGTGCACAATGCCGGAACGGTCCATGTGCCGTCGCTGGCGCCGGCCGCGTGGGCCTTGATGGAGGACTTATTCCTCAGCTTGTAATAGGGCCTGACCTGGTATTTCGGGGAATGGGACATGGGGGGCTCCTTTCTTGTGCTGCGGGAATTGTGCGCGCAGTTAGCCCGGCGTTGCACCCAAAAAAGAAAAATCTTTCGCCAATCCCGATTGCAGGCCCGGCGCCTGGTGCCGGTCGGACGCTTTAAGCTAGAGGGTTGATGTGCGGGCCTTGCCGCACGGGAGCGAATCCTTGGCTTACAACGATCTCCGCGACTGGATCAATGCACTGGAAAAGGCCGGCGAACTGAAACGCATCGGCGAAGAGGTTTCGCCGGAGCTGGAAATCACGGAGATTACCGACCGCGTGTCGAAGATCGGCTCGAACGCCGGCGCGAAGGGAACCGGCGCAGCGGCGAAGTACGCACCCGGCGGCCCGGCGCTGCTGTTTGAGAACATCAAAGGACATCCCGGGCACAAGGTGCTGATCAACCAGTTCGGCAGCGAGCGGCGCATGGCGCTGGCCTTGAATGTGCAACGGCTGGACGAAATTGCCGAGCGCATCAAAGGGCTGATGAACGTGAAGGCTCCCGAGGGTTTCCTGGACAAGCTGAAGATGCTGCCGCAACTGAGCGCGCTGACCAGTGCGTTTCCGAAAACGGTGAGCGCGAAAGAAGCCCGCTGCAAAGAGGTGATTCTCAAAGAAGGCTTCGACCTGAACCAATTTCCGATTTTGAAATGCTGGCCGTACGACGGAGGCCGCTTCATCACTTTGCCCTGCGTGCACACGCGCGACCCGCGCACTGGCAAGCGCAATATCGGCATGTACCGCATGCAGGTCTACGACGGACAGACCACCGGCATGCACTGGCAGCGGCAGAAAGTGGCCGCGGAGCATTACCGCGAGGCGCTGCGCGCGGCGGCATCGGGCTCGGCGGACTTCAACCCATCGACTGCACGCGTAGCAGCGATGGCTGAATCGGCAGGCGGCGCGGTGAGCATTCCGGACGGGCCCATCGGCGGCCTGCCGCAGGTGGCGCTGGGAAATCTGAAAGGCTCACGGCTCGAAGTTGCGGTGGCCATCGGCACCGATCCGGCAACCACCTTCTCCGCCATCGTGCCCGCGCCGCCGGAGGTGGAAGAGTTCATGATCGCCGGTTTCCTGCGCGGCAAATCGGTCGAGATCGTCAAGTGCGAGACGGTCGATCTCGAAGTCCCGGCGCACGCGGAGATCGTGCTCGAAGGCTACGTCGACCTGGGCGAGCTGCGCAGCGAAGGCCCCTTCGGCGACCACACCGGCTTCTACACGCTGACAGACGAGTACCCGGTCTTCCACCTGACCTGCATCACGCATCGCAAAGACCCCATCTACGCCGCCACCATCGTGGGTAAGCCGCCCATGGAAGACGCATGGATGGGCAAAGCTGTCGAGCGGATTTTCCTTCCGGCGATGAAGATGACCATCCCCGAAATCGTCGACATCAATTTGCCCGTCGAAGGCGTCTTCCATAACCTGATGCTGGTGTCGATACGGAAGAGTTATCCCGGCCAGGCGCGCAAGGTGATGAACGCCATCTGGTCGCTGGGCCAGGCCATGTTTACCAAGTGCATTATCGTGGTGGACGAGGACTGCGACGTGCAGGACATCGGCGAAGTGACGCTGCGCGTGACCAACAACATCGACCCCGAGCGCGACATTCAATTCACGCTGGGACCAATCGACTCCCTCGATCACTCGTCGCGCCTGCCCAACTACGGCTCCAAAATGGGGATAGACGCCACGCGCAAGTGGAAGGCCGAGGGCTTCGAGCGCCCCTGGCCGACGATGATCGAGATGGACCGAGCGACAAAGGCTAGAGTGGATGCGCTGTGGGGGAAGCTGGGGCTTTGAACGGGCTTCCGAATTGTGCGTTATGCTTGCCGGGAGAGATCGGGGATGATTTTGCACGATTGGTTCGACTGGACGAACGCCGGGGTGGGTGTTGTGGGCCTGGGGTTCACGCTCTGGGCGGTCCGACAATCAACTGGCGCGAAGCAGGCGGCAATTGAGGCCCGAGAGGCCATCTGGCAGCGGGAAGCGTCGGACTCATTTTCCGAGCTTGGCGCTCTCGCGGGCGAGCTAGTTCAGCTTCTTCAGTTCGAGCGACCCAAAGAGGCTGCGGTTCGTGCAAGGGATTTAGTTGCACGTATACCGCGAGATCGTGCGCGGTTTGAACGCTTCCTTGCGGCCGACTCCGGTAAACTGAAGGAGTTGGAGGTTATATTTCAGAATTTGGCGGTTCAGCTCTCCTCTGCAAGATTTCTGGAGGAGCGGGGAACGGTCCAAGCTTCGATCGAGGCCGTATTCGAGGCAAACGGCGAATTGAACTCTGTGTATGGCCGTTTGTTGGCCCGGCTAGATAAGGAGGAACGATGAGCGATAAAGCTGACGAATTGGCCCAGCAACTCCTAGAGAAGACTAATGGGGGGAAACTGGAGTGGTTTCCTGCGGGAGACAAGCAGTTTGACGCATTTCGCGTTGATATTGGGGACGGATTTGCATTTTATATCGAGAGAGCGGTCACCGGAAACGACGACAAGGTCATTTCCTTGGAGCTCAAAAAGGACGGAAACATTGTGCTCACCGACCAAGTGGACAACCTCATTCGTTCGCGGGCGGCGGCATTAATGGGGGGACCTCCTGAGGTTAAGATTGCCAAGTTCCGATTATTCAGTGATCTCTTTCTTGCGGCACGGGAAAGTGCTATGGGTGGAGATCGGACAATCGAGCAGGTACAGCAGCTTCTGGAAAGGCTGGGATAATCGAGGCCAAGAATCATGCGTCGTGTATCGCTTCCAGCTCTTTCGCTTTTCATTTTCTTTACAGGCTGTGTCTTCGCTGCTTCCGCCGCA
>DATKGE010000071.1:0-5827 GCA_035510955.1 Occallatibacter sp.
GAATCCACCGATGAAGGCGAATTTGTCGGGGTGGTTGAGAGTGATCTGGAACGTCTGCGCACCGCCCATCGACAGCCCGGCCATGGCCCGGTGCTCGCGGTCCGGCAGCGTGCGATAGGTGGAATCGACCATCGGGATCAGTTCGCTAATCACCACGTCTTCGAACGCGGATGGCCCGCCAGGGCCGCGGCCACCGCCTGGCCCCGCTGGCTGCGTTCCCGGAGCGGGGGGCGGCGTGGCGGGCACCGGCGCGGGGGCACCGGCCTTGGTGGCGTATCCCCGGTCCATTACCACGATCATCGGCTTGGCCTTCCCGGCTGCGATCAGGTTGTCCAGAATAAAGTTCACACGCCCCTGGTTGGACCACCCGGTCTCGTCCTCTCCCGCACCGTGTTGCAGGTAGAGGACGGGATAGCGCAGCCGGGCGTTGGTGTCATAGCCCGGCGGGGTATACACGAAGCATCGCCGCCACGCTTCCGTGATCTTCGAATAGTACCAATGCGAGCGCACGTCGCCGTGGGGAACGTCTTTGGGCTCGGAGTAGTCCGCGCCCGTATCCGGCACTTCGATCCCGCTGGAATCCTTGTTCGAGCCGTAGAACGCGTGGCTGGCCGGGTCGTTCACCTGGACCCCATCCACGAAAAAGTAGTAGTAGTGAAAGCCGGGGACCAACGGCGGCGTCGTTCCGGTCCAGATTCCATCCGCGCCCTTCTCCAGATCGTAGTGTTTTTGATCCGCGCCCACCTGCACCTGGACCTTCTGAGCATCGGGTGCCCTGAGGCGAAACGTCGCCGTCAAGTCGGAGTGAATTCTGGGATACTGCGCCCCCATCACGTTGGAGGAAGCGGGTTTGGAATCGTCGCCGGCCTGCGCCCAGCAAGACCCGCATGCCAGAATCGATACAATCAGAAGCGATTTCATGAACTCTTCCTTTGTTACGCTTTTGTTCCTTGAGCCGCGCCTTCGGCCGCGGGCAACCGCTCCGGGAGCAATGCCATTTACCCGCGCTGGAGCTATTTGGCTTTGGGTGGGGTCGCCACAAAGTCAACGTTAAAGTAGAGTACTCCATCCTAAGCCGGAGCTGAATTCCTGTCAAGCCTCCTGGTTGCCTGTTTCCAGGCAGTTCTCGAGAGGTTTTCGCGGCGGGATGAGATATTGTAACGGTCGTTGGGCTCGCGCCCGACCAACCGCGGACCCGACGAGATCGACTTTGGCCGGGGCTCGCGATGCCAACCGCCTCGGGGGGGCGTGATTGCGGACAAACCTTTTTGCCCACGGCGAACACGGCCGCAGCTCTTCGCCAAAAGCGTTGACTTAACCAGGAAAGCGCTTGCATACGACGCACAATCGTGATATCACTCCAAGCAGCGGTTCCGACGCTTGACCGGCGTCCTTGGAGGGGCATATGCGCCGAGTAATGGTGTGTCTCATCGCCCTGCTTGCGATGAAGACTTTCTCTTTCGGCCAGGACATTCGCACCGCGACGTTGGTCGGTTCGGTCACCGACAGCAGCGGTTCGGTCGTCCCAAACGTGGTCGTTACTTTAACCAATGTGGATACCCAAGTGGTCACTCGCAGCGTGACCAACGCGGAAGGGGCGTATTATTTGCCTTTCCTGAACGTGGGAAACTACCGGCTCAACATGGAGGCGTCCGGCTTTAAGCGGTACGAGCGGTTGGGGCTCGTCTTGAACGCCGGGGAGGACCCTCGCATCGACGTGAAGTTGGAGGTCGGAGCCGTTGGGGAAACAGTGAGTGTTACGGCTGCTGCCCCGTTGCTGTCGACGGATTCGGCGGTAGTCGGCAGCATCACCGTCGCGAAAGAAATTCACGACACTCCGATACTGCAATCCAAGCCACAGCATTTCATGTACTACTCGGAAGGCTCGCAGGCCAATAACGACGGCACTTACCACATCCTGGGCCAGCCCGAGACGCAGTTGGGCGTCACGCTGGATGGAATTACTTCTAAGCAGGCTCTCGGGACAGTTCTTGGGGATACCAGCACGCTGGTCACTCCTCCGGTGGATACGCTGCAGGAGGCGCAGGTGTTTACCACCGGTATTCCGGCCGAGATCGGGCATTCGGCCGCCGGCACATACAGTCTGACGACCAGGAGCGGGACCAACGAGGTTCACTTCTCCGCGGAGGAGCGCTATATTAATAAGGACTGGCTCCACAGGCAGGTTTTCAACCAGGGCGCGACCACCACGCCGTTCGAGTATCACAACTTCAACACCACTCTCAGCGGACCGGTCGCGATTCCGAAACTCTACAATGGAAAGAACAAGACTTTCTTCCTGCTGGGCTGGCGTTTCGACTACGACCACGAAACGAATAACGCGACGGCTTCCGTTCCCACCCAGGATGAATTGAACGGCAATTTTTCCTTCGCCGGTTTGGGGCAGCCGATTTACGATCCGAAGAGCATCACATGCGGGACCACCAGTTGCGCCAATGGCACGGGATACGTTGCCACGCCTTTTCCCAACAACACCATCCCGCTAAACCGTTTCGATCCGGTGTCCGCGAAGTTCCTGTCGCTGAATCCCTATAACCTGCCCAATCTCGCCTCCACATTCACTACCACCGGTCCGACCAACAATTACCTTTCGGGGAACATCTACCTCACGGACCGCCAGGCCTATCTGTGGAAAATCGATCAAAACATCAGCGACCGGCAAAGGCTATTCGTCCGCTATACGTGGAATAAATTTCGGGAAATCGGAGGCCGCAATAATATCCTCTTCGCCGATAGGATATTCGACAATACGGGCTTCGGTTTCGGGTTGCCGGAGCCGATCGACTTGCACAACTACGCCTTGGGTTATATTTTCACCATCAGCCCCACGCTGATCATCGAGTTCCAGATCGGGTACAACCGGCGTAACCAAGACATCTATGCCACAACCGCCAACCAGGGATGGGCCGAGACCCTGGGGATTCCCGGCGTCGGGCCGCAGACCTTCCCCGGCCTTGTCGCTTCCGGGAGCAGTTCCGTCGCGTGGACCGTTAACCCCGGCGGGTCGTCCCGTACCCTCAACGAAGACGTAGTCCTGGCGGATAACATTACCAAGACCCACGACCTGCACACCTTTAAGTTTGGGTACCAGGTGATCCGGCAGCGCGAGAACGATATTACAGCCTCGCAGCCATCCGGCAGCTTTACGTTTCCCTCCAGCCTCAGCGGCGCCCCGCTGGTGCCGAACACCGGCAATTCCTTTGCAACCTTCGAGCTCGGGGCGGTGTCGGCAGCGACCTTCACGACGCTCTTGTCCAATTACCTGCCCCGCTGGTATATGAACCAGTTCTATGCGCAGGACGATTGGAGAATTGCTCACAACCTGACGCTGTCCCTCGGCGTCCGCTACAGCCTGGAGACGCCGGCGAACACGCAGTATGGGCTGAACTCGGAGTTCAGCGCGACCGCTACCGATCCGGTGAGCGGTCTGATGGGCGGGATTATCCATCCCAAAAGCGGTCTCTACGCCACCAACACACACAACTTCACGCCGCGCCTTGGCATGGCTTGGAACTTCAAGCCGAAGCTTGTATTTCGCGGGTCATTCGGGATGTTCACTCAGGACCTGGTACCGGGGATTGGTCAGGATGAATACACCGCGACGTCAGTGGTGCAGCAGGTGTCCGGCAATCCCTACCCGGCGTTCTATTTGTCGCAGGGCCCGGGGCCGGTCAACTACAGCACTACTTCGGAGGGAACCGCGCTGTTCAACGGAGCGAACTACAGCTCGCGGAATACGGAGTTCTTCGATCCCCACCTGCGGAACCCATATACGATGACATGGTCGGGCGGCTTCCAATATGAGTTCCGGCCGAACTATCTGGCCGAGGTTACCTATCAGGGAGCGGCCGGGGTGCATCTCACCGGAACGGAAAATATCAATACGCTTCCGTGGTCCATTTACAGTTTTACGAACACAACCGTGCTGAACGCCGCCTTTGCAAACAGCCAGGCTTATCTGCCCTATACCCAGTTTGGAAGCATTAGCGAAACCAGCAATCCGGGCCATAGCACTTATCATGCGATGATCGCCCGGATGCAGCACCGGTTCGGTTCGGGTTTCTCGTCGAATTTTATGTTTACGTGGAGCAAGAATATGTCGGGCACAGCCGGCAGCGGATATCAGTACTACGACTGGGCTCTGACCAAGGCCGTGGCGGGAAGCGACCAGAAGCTGCAGTTCGTCAGTCAGCTCAATTACGATCTGCCGTTCGGCAGGGGACGCCACTTCCTGGACCATGGCGGCGTGTTGAACTACATCATCGGCGGGTGGACGTTCCTCACCATTCAAAGCATCCGCAGCGGGCTTCCGGTCACGTTCAGCAGTTCCGGAAGTCCTAACAAATATCTTTCCGGGGAGGGTGGCCTGAACATTGTGCCTGGCCAGACAATCAACATTCCCAATTACTCGATCGGCCCCAACGTATTTCCGGAAGCGGCGCAGAATCCGTTCTACAATATAGGTGCATTTTCGTACCCGGCCGCATTTACCGAGGGGAATGCAGGCAGCGGTATTGCGCGCACGGGAGCGGTGTGGTGGCCGCAGTACTCGATTACCAAGACTTGGGCGTTCGAGAAGCTTAAGCTGACGGTGCGCATGGATGCCAGCAATCTGCTGCCGGAGACTCGCTGGTTGGACACCGCGAATAGTACCGTGAACATCACCAGCCCGCAGAATTTCGGGAAGTTCCCGGCCACCACCGGATACTCTTACAGCAACTGGTACGGGCAGAACGGAACTTTCCAGGGCGTGCTGAGAATCGCATTCTGATTGCGGCGCGCCGGCGTTTGGGGAGAGTGTCTGATGAAACGAATCGTCGTAGTGTTGGCTTCGGCGGCGCTGCTGATTGCCGCCGAAGTGGGGGTGGCGCCTCTCGGCTCCTACACCGCCATGGAGCGGCGTCAGTGGGAGTTCCAGCCACGAAAAGACACCGCGCCCCCGGCATTCAACGATGCGGCCGATAAAGCTTGGGTGAAAACGCCGGTGGACGCCTTCATCCTGGCGGGGCTCAAGAAGGCGGGCCTGAAACCGGCGCCGCGGGCTGGCCGGGCCACTCTCGTTCGCCGGGTTACCTTCGACCTGCTTGGCCTGCCGCCCACGCCGCAAGAAGTGGACGCGTTCGTAGCCGACAAATCCCCCAACGCCTGGGAGAAGGTGATCGACCGTTTGCTCGCCTCGCCCCACTACGGCGAGCAGTGGGGGCGCCATTGGCTGGACGTAGTGCGCTTCGCCGAGTCCGACGGGTACGAGTACGACATGCACCGGCCGGACGCCTGGCGCTATCGCGATTACGTCGTCCAAAGCTTTAACGACGACAAGCCCTACGATGCGTTCGTCAAGGAGCAACTCGCCGGCGATGAAATGGACCCGGCTAACAAAACGTACCTGGTAGCCAGTGGATTCAACCGGCTCGGGCCGCTGCGCAAGAACGCCGGCAATCAGGATGTGGCCAGCTCCCACAACGAAGTGCTCACCGAGATGACCAACATCGTGGGCGCGGCGTTTCTTGGCGTGACGGTAGGCTGCGCGCGATGTCACGACCATAAGTTCGACCCGTTCCGGCAATCGGACTACTACCGGCTCCAGGCGCACTTCGCCCAACTGCAGCCGAACGATATCGTGCTGGCCAGCAAAGAAGAGCAGGAGGCGTGGAAGGTGAAGGCCCAGCCGGTGGAACAGCAGAAACGGCGTCTGCAGGCGGAACTGCGGCGCGCGCCGGAAACGTCGAAAGCCAAGCTGGAAGCGGACCTCGACGCACTCGACGATCAGATGCCGCCTCCGCTCGAATCCATTTACAGCGTGCTC
>DATKGE010000072.1:0-9248 GCA_035510955.1 Occallatibacter sp.
CCATCGGCGCTGAGATCTGCGTCCACCCGGATTTTCCCCAGCAGACCAACATAGAATTCGTTCGCGTGTTGAACCCCGATCACATCGAGATTCGCATCTTCGAGCGCGGTGTCGGTCCAACCACCTCTTCCGGCACCGGAAGTTCCGCTGCCGCTACCGCAGCGCTCGCGTTCATGGGCTGCCTCTCGCCCCTCAGAGTTGTTGCTCCCGGCGGCATGCAGACCGTAACCTGGGAAGGCCCCGGCGCCGAGTTGATGCTCACCGGTTCTGCCTCACTCATTGCCTGCGGAGAGGCCTTTTACGCGTGACCGCCCTGCTCAAGCCCTCGTCCGTTCCCAACGATGCTCTCGTCGCCGTAGTTTCTCCGGCCTCCACGCCGCAGCCTGACCGCGTAGAGAGCGGGCTCGAGGCGTTGCGTTCGCTGGGCTACGCGGCGCAGCCCGCCGACCACGTTCTCACCCGCGGTCCGCTCTACTTTGCCGGAACGCCGGAGATGCGCCTGCGCGACCTGCATCACGCCTTTGCCGACGATGAGGTGCGCGCCATCTTTTCCACGCGCGGCGGCTATGGCTCCAACTATCTGCTCGACGCGCTCGATCTCGACCTGATCGTCGAAAGCGCCAAGCCTTTCTTCGGCTACAGCGACCTGACCGCGCCGCAACTGTGGCTGCTCGACCAGATTCAATTGCCCGTCTTTCACGGCCCCATGGTTGCGGCGGACTTTTCCCGCGAGGACGGCGTCCATCTGCCCAGCCTGCAAGCCGCGCTGGGTGGGCAGCTCTACTCGGTCGGCGCATCAGAAGGACTGCGAACCCTGCATCCCGGCCGCGCGCGCGGCATTCTTTACGGCGGCTGCCTCAGCATTCTGGTTGCGTTGCTCGGCACGCCGTACGAGCCGCACACCGAAGGCAAGCTCCTTTTTCTCGAAGACTTCAACGCCAAGCCCTACCAGGTTGACCGCATGTTGTGGCAGTTGCGCCAGGCGGGCAAACTCGATGGTGTAAAAGGCATCGTCTTCGGCGAGATGCTCGATTGCCATTCGCCCGGCGCGCCTCCTGAACTGCTCGACGAAGTGATCCTGCGCGTCTTTCACGACTTTCAGGGCCCCATCGCCATCGGGCTGCGCAGCGGCCACGTTTCGCGCTCCAACGTCACGCTCACCTTTGGCGTCGATGCCGAACTGCTCGCCGCCAATCAAGCGGAGCTGATCCTGCTGCAAACGGCGGTGATGCCATGAGAAAACAGGGAACAGGGACCAGGGAACAGGGAATAGCAACGCGACCGTGTGGTTTTGAAATACTCACGATGAAGGTCTGGGTGCCCGAGGTCTCGCGTTTGAGACCTGGGAGGCTACCTATTCACACGGTCGCGGCACTTGACGTGCTCATCGATGAGCCGGCGGTGAAACGATGAACGCATCGCCCCGCCACATTCACTTGAGCGGAATCTGCGGCACGGCCATGGCGTCGCTCGCCGGCCTTCTGCAACTGCAAGGCCATCGCATCACGGGCTCGGACAAGGCCGCTTATCCTCCCATGAGCGATCTGCTCCATTCGCTCGGCATCCCCGTCCTCGAAGGCTTCTCCGAATCCAATCTTTCACCTGCGCCGGACCTGGTCGTCATCGGCAACGCGCTCTCCCGCGGCAATCCTGAAATCGAATGCGTGCTCGACCAGCGCATTCCTTTCACATCCATGGCCGCGCTCACGCACGACGAGTTTCTCCGCGGCCGCGAGTCGCTGGTCGTCGCCGGCACGCATGGAAAAACCACCACCACCAGCATGTTGGCGTGGATTTATCAGGTCGCCTCCGAGATCGATCCGCAGCGCGAACCGTCTTTTCTCATCGGCGGCGTGGCGGAAAACTTCGCAACCAGTTTTCAACTGCGCCCCACGCGCACGTTCATCATCGAAGGCGATGAATACGATACGGCCTTCTTCGACAAGGGCCCGAAATTCCTGCACTATTTTCCAGACGCGCTCATCCTGACGCACGTCGAATTCGATCACGCCGATATTTATGCCGATCTGGAAGCAGTGAAGACCGCCTTCAGGCGCCTGGTCAATCTCGTCCCGCGCCGCGGCCTCATCGTCGCTTACGACGGCAGCGAAAACGTCACCGAGTGCCTGCATCCCGCGCTCTGCCGCGTCGAACGCTACGGCTTCTCTGAAACAGCCGACTGGCAAATCCGCAACCTGCGCCACGAAAATGGGCTCACGCTCTGGGAAGTCTGGCGCGGCGGCGCGCTCTGGTCCAACTTCGAAATGCAACTTGCCGGCGAACACAACGCGCTCAACGCCACCGCCGCCGCTGCACTCGCATCCGGCCTCGGCATCGGCAAGGAATCCATCCAGGCCGCGCTGGCCAGCTTCAAGAGTGTAAAGCGCCGCCTTGAAGTCCGCGCCGTCATCAACGGCATCTCCATCATCGACGACTTCGCCCACCACCCCACAGCCATTCGCGAAACATTGCGTGCGCTGCGTTCCGTCTATCCTCAATCGCGTCTATGGGCAGTCTTAGAACCGCGCTCCAACACGCTGCGCCGCAAGGTTCTGCAGAGTGATCTTGTCCACAGCCTCAGCCTCGCCGACCGCGTCGTCCTTGCCGGCGTCTATCAGCAGCAGCGCATCCCCGACGCAGAGCGCTTGCACCCCGAAGATGTTATCGAATCCCTGATTGCTAAAGGCGAGCAGGCCGAATTGCACCCCGATGGAGACGAAATCGTGAATGCGATCGCGCCTCAACTTCAACCAGGCGACGTGGTCGTCCTGCTCTCCAATGGGGCGTTTGACGGCATCTACGAGAAACTTCCCGCGCGCCTCAGAGAGCGATTCCCCGAAAGCGCCCATGAGATCAACCCCGCATGATTCGTGCACTCGTACTGCTTTTCACCATCATCTTTCTGGGCGCGCCGTCGGCGCTGCTCTTCATTCCCTGGGCGGCAATCACCGGCAATGCGCTGCCGCTCTACAACGCCGCTCTGACCATCGTGCGCATCGGCTATTGGCTCATCGGCATCCGCGTTGAAGTCGCAGGTCTTGAAAACGTGCCGCCAAAAACAGCGTGCGTCTTCATGGCCAACCACGTCTCCAACCTCGACCCACCCGCGCTGCTGCCGCGCATCCCCGGACGCACCTCGGCGTTCATCAAAAAATCTCTCATGAAGATCCCTGTCTTCGGCTGGGGACTCAAGCTGGGCGAATTCATTCCCGTCAACCGCGACGGCAGCGTCAGCGGCGCGCAGGAGAGCGTCGCAGCCGCTCGCCAAGTCCTCGGCAAAGGCATCCACATCACCACATTCGTTGAAGGCACGCGCTCCCCTGATGGCCGCATGCTGCCTTTCAAGAAGGGCCCGTTCTATCTGGCCATGCAAACCGGCGCGCCATGCATCCCTATCTCTCTCTTCGGCACTGAGACCATGATGAAGAAAGGGAGCCAACGCATCACCCCCGGCACCGCGCACATCGTCTTTCACCCGCCCATCTACCCCGCCGACTTTGCCACGCGCGAGGAATTGATGGAGGCGGTTCGCGCCGCCATTGCATCGGGCCTGCCGGAATGGATGCGCGAATAAGGGCGGGAGAGCCGGCGGTCGAATGCAGTGATTGAGTTAAGGCTGCACAACTGCGTTGTATCCGTCGCTGAGCAGCTTCAGCCGCCATTTTTCCGCCTCGTCGTGCGTTTTGAACGGCCCAATCCTCACATGGATCAGGCCATCCAATGGCTCGCGTTGCGCAGCGACTGCATAGCCGCGTTTGCGCAGCGCGCTCATCAGTACATTTGCGTCCTCCTGCCGGGAGACGGCGGCAATCTGCACCATCAGCGAATCCCCCGGAAGCGGAGGAACACCCAGCGCCGGCCCCACCGCCGAGGCAGCAGGCAGCCCCGCCTGAGCCGGAATTGGCGGACTTCCCAATGCGGGCTTTACCTGCGGCAGTCCACTCGAGGAACCCTCCACGGCAGGGCCGGTCGAACTCTCCGCGCCCGCATCCGCCGCACTCGAATCCACTGGTTCCTGAAGATCGGCCACGGCGCCTGGCTGCGGCGCGACCTCATCCGGTTGCGGATCAGCCGAGGGTTTGGGCCGTCCGCTATCGGCGAGCGCGGTTGCACGTGCGTTTCCCGGGGGCAGAGCCGCTAACGCGTCCTGCGTGCCGCGGTGGCCCATTGCGTATCCCAGGCCGAAGCAGAGGCCGCACAGCACAAGCAGCCCGAAGAAGATCAACAGCAGGGTCGTCGAGCCCAGCGTAAGTTCCGAGTCAGGCCGGGTTTCGGCCTGCTGAACCTCTCTGTCGTCGAAAACTCCCCTCATACTCAGTCCCCGGGCTCAGTGAGATTCTGCAACACGTCCCACACTCAATTTTACATTGGGCCCCGGTTATAGAGCGCGAAAGCGCAACCCCTGGATTCCTCGCCGCCCAAACTGAGTCAACTACTCCGGCGCCTTCTGCACCGCCGGCGCGACCGATGTCGCAAGCTTGTTCAGCAGCGTCATCATCTCCAGCGGTAGCGGGAACACGATTGTGGTGTTCTTCTCAACGCCGATGTCGGACAGGGTTTGCAGGTAGCGCAACTGCAGGGTCATGGGCTGCGTGGCCATCAGCGCCGCGGCGTCCACCAGCTTTTGCGCGGCATTGAACTCGCCCTCGGCGTGGATGATCTTCGACCGCTTTTCGCGCTCCGCCTCGGCCTGCTTGGCCATGGCGCGCAGCATCTGCTCGGGCAGGTCCACCTGCTTCACCTCCACGGAGATGACCTTCACGCCAAACGGTTCGGTCCGCTGATCGATGATGCTCTGGATGCGCAGGTTGAGCTGGTCGCGATGGCTGAGCAGCGTGTCCAGTTCCACCTCGCCCAGCACCGAACGCAGCGTAGTCTGCGCAAACTGCGAGGTCTGGTAAACGTAGTTGACCACCTTTATGGCGGCGTCGTTGGGGTTCACCACGTAGAGCGTGACCACGGCATTCACCTTGATGGTGACGTTGTCGCGGGTAATCACGTCCTGTGGCGGAACCTCCAGCACATCCTGGCGCAGCGAGATGCGCACAATCTGGTCGAATGGCCGGAAAACAAAAATGATCCCCGGGCCCTTCGGAACAGGGAGAGCGCGACCCAGCCGGAAGATCACTCCGCGCTCATATTCCCGCAGAATTTTGATGGAGTTGAGAAAATAAAGAACAACGATTGCGATCACAACCAGAACTGGAGTTGCCAACATTTCGCTACCCTCACTCAGCACGGATTGTACTCCTGCCCGGTCCGTGCCAGACCCGTGAATACCGCGCGTTTAGCCGCGCGCATCCGCCATGTGAACCCCTTTAGCCGGCTCCACGCGCAGCAGATAGTGGTCGTGGCCCACTACGCGCAGCGCGGCGCCTGCGGCAATCGGCTCGCTGGCCACCGCGCGCCAGATCTCCCCTTCCACCAATACATGACCCTCGGGCGACAGCGGTTCCATGGCCTTGGCCGGGCTGCCCACCATGGCGTCCACGCCGAGCCGCGATTTCATGCGCCGCGCGCGGATCGCCAGCCGCAGCAGAAAGACAGTAATCGCCCCAAAGGCCGCGCTGACTGCAATCGCGATCAGCGGGCTCACGCGCAACTCCGGCACCGGCGCGGCCACCAGCGTCAGCATCCCGAACGCCAGGCACACGATCCCTGCAATGGCCAGCGCTCCGTGCCCGCCGACCTTGGCCTCGAGCACCAGCAGCGCCAGCGCAGCCACCAGCAGCAGGACCGCCGTATACCGGATAGGCAGGAGATTCAGCCCGAAGATGGCCAGCAGCACCATCAGCGTGCCCAGCGCTCCGGGAACGATCGTCCCCGGCGAATTGAATTCCAGATAGATCAGCAGCGCTCCGCCCACCAGCATCAGCAGCGCGATGTTGGGATTCACCAGCCAGCCCAGCAGCTCTTCGCGCAACGAGGACTTCAGCGGCGCAATCCTTGCCCCGGCCAGATGCAGCACCTGCTTGGTCCCGTCGAGCCGGGTAATCGTGCGACCATCGAGAGCAGCCACAAGGGCCGCATCGTTATTGGCGATCAGATCGATCAGGTGCTGGTCCAGCGCTTCCTCGGGCGTGTAGGAGTGCGACGTATGCACCGCCGCATCCGCAGCCTCCGCGTTGCGGCCGCGTTTGGTCACGTACGAGCGCAGAAACGCCTCGGTATCGTTCTCGATCTTCTGCGTCATGGTCGCGTCCGGTTGGCCGCCGAACTCGAGCACCGGGTGGGCTGCCCCCGCGTTGGTTCCCGGAGCCATCGCGGCCACGTCTGCCGCCTCAAGAAGAAAGAACCCCGCGGAACCGGCCCTGGCCCCAGCCGGAGCCACATACACAATCACCGGAACGCGTGAGCCGAGCATGGCTCCAACCATGCCGCGGGTTGAATCCAACAAGCCGCCCGGCGTATTCAGTTCCACCAGCAGAGCCTGCGCGCCGTCGGAATTGGCCTGCGCAATGGCCCGATCCAGTTGCCCCGCCGTCACGGGCTGGATGGTGTCGGAAAGAACCAGCTTGTCAAGAATCGCCTGCGGCGCCATTGGCTGTTGCGCAAGAGCCGGAGAACCGAGCCCACATGTTACAACAAATGCCGCAACCCAACCAACCGCAACCGCCAAACCCCATGCGCGCTTCATCATGGCTCGCTCCTTCCGCGCCGGCACTCAGATCATCACTTCTTCTGCGCTTCCCTGGCATCAACCTGTTGCTGCAGCGCCTTCACAGCCTTGTTGCCGGGTTCAATCTTCAGCGCCTCGACAACATCGTACCTGGCTTCTTCCAAGTGTCCGGCAGCAAGGTCCAATTGCCCCATCACAAGATACGCCTCGACCGATGGCATCAGTTCCAGCGAGGTCCGCGCTTCCTTGCGCGCGTCCGTTTTGTCGCCGGTACGCTCCCGCACCTCGGCCAGTCCCGCGTGCACTGCAGGAACCCTGTCGTCCGAGGCCAGCGCGGTCTGGTAAAGCCGCTCCGCCTCCAGCAACAACCCCTTGTCCAGGTAGTCTCTGGCCTGCGCCGCCAGCTTCTCCGCCCGCTGCTTCGGCCCCAGTGCCGAGAGCTGCGCATCGTCCACCTGGTCCAGCATCTGCGCTGCCTGGCGGAACGCAACCGCATCGAAGTTGCGCGCGATCCGCTCCAGCGGATCCGCCTTCGCTTCGTCCGCCGTGCCGGCATCCGCGGCCGGCTCCTGCTTGACCGCCGTTTCCTGCTTTCCAGACGCCGCCTTCCACGCTGCCGCCAGCGTCTGCGCCTCGGCGTCGTTGGGCCGCAGCTTCAGGCATGCGGCAAGCTCCGTCAATGCCTCGGGCGCCTGGCCGTGCCGTCCCAGGCTCACGGCAAGATTGAAGTGATAATCGGCCGCATTCACATCGTCCGCCACGGCCTGGCGGAACAACGCGGTTCCATCGTGCCCCTGCCGGCTCACCGCGACTCCCTCGTTATTCACCACTTCAGCCAGCGGCAAAACCTGCGCCACACCTGCAAAAGCCTTCTCAGCCTTGGCATAATCGCCGGAAAACAGCAGGCAAAGCCCGCGATAAAACCCCGCCTCCAGCGCGTCCGGATTGTTCAGCCCCACTTTGGAAAAGGCCGCCGCGGCCTGGTCGTACTGCTGGGCGTTATAGTCCTCGCGCCCCAGCGCCATCCACGCCGGCCCAAACTCCGGGCTCAGCACCACGGCCTGGTTCAAATGCCGTAGCCGTTCCTCGTGATCCGATTCCGAGATTCCGCGAATGTATTGCTCGAAAGCGTCCACGCGCATCCCGCTGCCCGCGGCCACAAAGGTCTCTTCGGCCACGTTGAATTGCGGATCCAGTTCCCTGGTCAGGCGCCACGCCAGCGTGTCGAAGACCGCGATCAGATCCTTCATCTCGCCCCGCGCCGTAACGGTCTTGGTCATGCGCAGGCGCAGCACATCCACCACCTGCGCCTCGGCAATAATCGCAGTGCCGTCCGTCAGGTAACTGCCCACCACAATCGAATCGGCGTCCAGCGTCTGCGCCAGCTTCAGCGCCGTCGCCCGCGAGGGATGGAATCCCTCCGGCAATCCCAGGTGGTCCAGCGCATACAGCCTGTCCGTGCGGCTCATGGGCGCAAAACCGGCAGACAAAAACCGGCTGCTCAGAATCTCCGGCGCCGCCTCGCGTATCCACTCCAGGCTCGGCTGACCGCTGCGATTGTCGAAGGGCAGCACCAGCAAAATCCGCCCGCGTCCGGCGCTTGATCGGTCTGCTCCGTTGTCCGCGGACGCCGCCTGTCCGTGCGCTTTCGCCGGCGCCGTCCAAGCTACAGCAACCATAAACCCCAAAGCTGCGGTTGCCCGCAACCCCCGCCGCAATCGAGATAAAAAGGAAGTAGTCACCTGAGCCTGATTATAGGCGTTTGGGGGTTGCGGCTGTTCGAGGTCCGCCTCAATCGAATGCGATCTGCACGCGGCGCAGGTTCAATTGCCTGTTGGAATAATCCCCGCATTCTCCACCATCAGAATCACCGTCCGCTGCTGCGCGCGCGTGCGGTGCACAGTTCCCATGGGCACAACGAAACCCTGCCGCGGAGCAAGCTCGACAATGCGGTCCTCCAGATCGATGAGCAGCTTGCCCTCGACCACATAAAAGAACTCGTCGTCCTCGTCGTGTTTGTGCCAGTGGTATTCGCCTTCGATAATGGCCACGCGCACCACCGATTCATTCACCTTGCACAGCGTCTGGTTGAACCACTTATACTCGCACGCATCGGCAAGCGCCTTCTCGTCGATCACCTCAAGCGGCGCGTGCAAAATGTTCAAGCGGGTTTCGTAAGGATAATCAGCTACAGAATCCGACATAACCGCCTCCATCATCCATCCATCTCAGCGTCATCATAATACTGTCTGTTATACCGCTCCAGTTCCAGCTTTCCGCGGCTTCCGGGCACGGCTTTTCCCACGTAGCGAGTGACTCCGCAGTTCACCGGCTTCTCGTGCTCATCCAGGTGAAGAAACTCCTCCGGGCCCTTGCGCTCGAAGTTCGCCCTGGTGGCCAGTATGGTCAGATGATGCGTAATCGCCATCACCCGCTTGCCGGCAAACTCCCGCGTGATGGTCGTAATCCACGAATGAGTCCGCTGCCGAACATCGGGAATATTCTCCCCGTTCAAAAAACGATAGTCGTAGTCGCCCAGCAGATCGTGCAGTCGTCCCTGCTCCGGATGCAGCACATGATAAATGCGCCAGTCGTTATAGAGCAGCGCGAGCCCATGATCCTTTTCGCG
>DATKGE010000073.1:0-22043 GCA_035510955.1 Occallatibacter sp.
TTTTGGCACCTTTGAAGCTGTCAAGGGCGTCAATTTCTCCGTAGCCGACGGCGAAATCTTCGGCCTGCTCGGTCCCAACGGCGCCGGCAAAAGCACGCTCATCCGCATGATGACCACCCTCGTCCCCATCACCAGTGGCAAGGCGTTTGTCGCCGGTTTCGATGTGGCCAAAGACCCCGACGATGTCCGCCGCGTCATCGGCGTCATTCCCCAAGCCCTCACTTCCGACCCCGACCTCACCGTCGAAGAAAACCTCAGCATCTACGCCAAGCTTTACAGCGTGCCAAAAACCCAGCGCGAAAAGAACATGGCGGAAGTGTTGGAGGCCGTCGATTTAACCAAGTGGCGCGGTGCGCAGACCAAAACCCTCTCCGGAGGCATGCGCCGCCGTCTTGAGATCGCCCGCGGCCTGGTGCACAACCCGCGCATCTTTTTCCTCGATGAGCCCACCACCGGTCTCGATCCCGTCTCCCGCATCGCCGTCTGGGAGATGCTCGACAACCTAAGGAAAACCCGCAACCTGACCATGCTCATCACCACCCACTATATGGAAGAGGCAGACAAGCTCTGCGACCGCATCGCCATTGTCGATCACGGCAATCTTGTGGCCCTGGGCACACCCCTCCAGCTCAAGCAGGGCGTGCCTGGATCGAACGTCGTCGAAGTGCACTTCGATCGGGAAACTGCCGAATGGAAAGAACGCCTGGAGAAACTCGAAGGAGTTACCAGCGTGCAGGCCGAGTCCGCCGGCTTCTATCGCGTGCTGACTTCCTCCGGTTCGACTACAACGATGCAGTTAGTCGAGTTAGCCGCCTCGCTTGGTGAAACGCTAACTTCGCTCAGCGTTCAGAACACAACTCTTGATGACGTGTTTGTCCACTATACCGGCCGTCAGCTGCGCGACGAGCAGGTCAAATCCGTCTTCATGATGCCGCCGCGGCCAGGAGCACAGCCATGAACAGGATGTTCGCCATCTTCGAGCGCGAGATGCGCAAGTTCTTTCGCTCGCCGGTTCTCATGATCATGTCCATGATGCTGCCCATCGTGCAGCTGATCATCCTGGGCAACGCCTACGGCGGCAAGATTCGCGGCGCCAGGGTGGCTATTGTGGACTACGATCATGGCCCGCAGGCAGTCAAGATACGCGAGGCCTGCGCCGCTATTGCCGTCAACATCGCCACCTTCACCACTGTCGACTATACCGATGAGCGGAAGGCCCGCGAAGACGTCCGCACCGGCAAAATCGACGCCGCAATCATCATTCCCGCGCAATACTCGCGCCGCGTCTATGCGCAGGATGCGCCCAAGCTCGGCCTCGTCGTCGATAACTCCGACCAGTTCACCAGCTCCAGCATCGAGTCTGAGTTACAATCCCTCGTCGATGCGCTCAATGCCCCCGTCATCCAGCCGCGCATTGTCAATAACATCGCGCTTCAATTTGTCGAGCTCTATCCGTTTGTCTCCTACATGAAGTTTCTTCTTGCCGGAACGATCTCTCTCGCCATGTATATCTCGGTGATGATCGGTGGCGGCATGTTATACATCGATGACAAGGCCCGCGGCGTCCACGAAGGCTATCTTGTAACTCCCATTTCGAAGCTCGAGTTAGTCATGGGCCTCAATCTTGCCGGCGCCGTCAAGGCGGTCCTCGCCGGCATCAGCCTCACGGTGATCGGATCGCTTATGGCCGGTCTTGGAACTGTTTTCCATCCCATGCAGCTGCTCCAGGCCCTGACGCTCATCGTCGGAACCGCCATCGCCTTCAACGGCATGATGTTCCTCATGATGGTCCGCGTCGACGATCCGCTGGTGCCCCGCGCCATGTTCGGCGTGCTCAACACGCTTTTGTTTTTTCCCTCCGGCGCCGTCTTTCCCATCATCGCCTTCCCCAGGTGGCTGCAGGCGATTGCCGTTGTCGATCCTTTCACTTACTGCGTCCATGGTTTCAAAGCCGTCCTTCTCAAAGATGGCGGATTCGTCGCCATCCAGTACGATCTGTTGTTTCTTTTTGTCTTCGGCATCGGCACTCTGCTCATCGCCACGCCGCTCTTCAAGCGAACACTTTGATCTTGCTCTGTCGGCCGAAGCGCAGTCGCCGGGAGGCTGCGTGTTTCCAGGCTGAGCAACAGATTTCCGGCGTTCTCGATTCCATTGCCGGGATGCAGACAGGCGGTCCATTCCTTGTGGGAGGGTGGGCCGCCTCGCTGCATTTGACCCTTCCGCTCACCGCTCTGGACCGGTGATAGTTGCCGCCGCCGCCGCCATCATCAATTTCCACACTGAGCCGGAATCTGCATCGAAGCTAGTGCAATTTAAAAGGCAAAAAACGGTCAAAAAGATTTCCACTAATTCAGCTTGATTTCCACAGAAATATATGCCTGCAACTGATTGACATCGTGAATCGCAAAGGAGCATAGTTACTTTCATTCCGGGTTGCTAGGTAAACCTGAACAGCTTCACTTGTGGGGTTGGGTAAGGAATACCAGAAGGTCCCAGCGCGGAGCACTAAGTGGCAAGCACGGAGCAATCCGCGGTTACCACCGGGCACTAAGTGAAGAGTGCGGAGTAATCCGTAAGTGGAACAAAGAGCCAAGTCTCGAACCTGGAGTAATTCACGTTCGGGGCGGAGCGATAAGTATCGAAGACGGAGCAATCCAGAAGCGATGCAAAGCTCTAAGTGTTGACGACGGAGCAATCCGCGGTCAACACGGGGCGCAGAGTAAGGCCAGCGGAGCAATCCGCGGACCAAGCGAAGCGTCAAGCGTCGGGCACAGAGTAATCTGTGGCGGTGCGGAACTTGGTGCCGGACATGGAGAAATCCATAAACGGCACACGGGCGCGAAATGTCAGCGTACGGAGCAATCCGTAGACCGGCATGGAGGGCCAAGCATCGAGCGCGGAGCAATCCGTGAGCGGTGCAGAGCGGGAATCGTCGAGCGAGGAGCAATCCGAACACGGCGTGGAAAGCTAAGTCGCGGGGGCGGAGCAATCCGCAGTCGGGGCAGAGTTCCAAGTGCTGAACTACGGAGCAATCCGTAGCACGGGGTGACCCGTGACCAGCACGGGCGCACGGTGTCGAGCGCGGAGCGATCCGCGGGAAACGCAGAGCGTTAAGTGTGGAGCACCGAGTCAAATCGGTGGTCTGCACGGGGCGGACGAAGTTGAGCGCGGAGCAATCCGTGTGAAGCCGAGAACGCCAAGCGTCGAGCATGGAGTAATCCGTGACCGGCGCGACCGCAAAGTGCGGGGGCCAGCAACTCGGGACGTATTTGGCCGAAAGGCCACAAGCCGCACCCAGCAATGGGTGCGGCTTGTTGTTTCTGGAGCTATTCTTCCCAACTTTACTGCGAGGCAGTCCCACACGGCGCGGCCGACCCTCACAGGCATGAAACCCTCATGGGCCAATTTCCCCGCCACTTGCCAACTTGCGATGTCCATAAAGCGGATGCCGGCTCGCCGCATTGCGCTCTCTGCCGCCTGCGCGCTTTCCTCTCCCCAACCCCACGCCCTACAATAGGAGGAGACTTTCACGCCATCGAGGAAAACTATGCCGCTGTCTGGAGAAGCCATCCGCCTGATGAATTACATTGACGACGTTGCCGTAACCCTGCGCCGGGTGCTGGCGACCATCCCGACATTGACCGCCGATGAGCGCGCCCGTGTGGCCGAACACCTGATCCAGGCCAAGCCCAATGCCGAGGACGTGGCCCAGGCGCTGGCAGTCAAGTAGTCCCACCTTTGTCTGAAACGGTCGCCATCATCGGAGCCGGGCCGCTGGGTCGGTGGCTGGCGCTTCAGGCGGCACGCGGCGGTTTCCGCGTGCTGCTGGAAGATGTAATGCCGCACAACCTGCATCATGCGCAGGAATTCCTGCGCAGGCAACTGGGCCCTGAGGCACTGGGCAACGAGCACGGCCCGGGTGTGCACTTTGTCTCCACCATTGAGGACGCGGTGCGCGAGGCCGATCTGGCCATCGACTGCGTGCCCGACGAGCTGGAGTCGAAGCTGGAGATCTTTTGCCTGCTTGACCGCATGGCACCGCCGCGCACCGTGCTGGCCACGCCTACCACGAGACTCTCGATTGCCGACCTGGCCAGTTGCACCTATCGCCCGGACAGGTGCGTGGCCATTGCGCAGGAAGCGTCGAGCCTGGCGGAAGGGGGTAGCCGCGAGATACCCATCCGCACGACCAGCCAGACCACCGCAGAGACTATCGCCCTGCTCACGCGCTTCTGGAGCCGGCTGGGATTTACGGCGACCTTCGCTCTCGAAGCCGTCGATAGCCCGGGCATTGAGCTTTGATCCGGCAAGCGTTCATTTTTTGCTGGCGATTGTCGGCGCCCTGTAAAGTTGAGTAAGACTCTTCGAAAATCTCCGGCATTTGACGACGCCCAATCTTCCCGCTTTGACGACTTCTTCCAATTCGAACCCTCTGGCCGGATTGTTGCAATCCGTGTTTGGTTTTGAGCGCTTCCGGGCCAACCAGCTTGAGGTATGTGAAGCTGCGGTTGGGGGGCGCGATCTGCTGCTGGTGATGCCGACGGGTGCGGGCAAGAGTCTTTGCTACCAGCTGCCGGCGCTGGCCCGTGGCGGCACTGCGCTGGTGATCAGCCCATTGATCGCGCTCATGGACGACCAGGCGGCCAAGCTATCGGCGCTGGGGCTGCGCGTGGCGCGGATTCATTCCGGACTGGACCGCGCGGTTGCCCGCCAGGCTTGCGTGGATTATCTCCAGGGCGGCTTGCAATTCCTTTTCATTGCGCCGGAGCGGTTGCGGGTGCCGGGGTTTCCCGAGATGCTGGCCAAGCGCACGCTGGCGCTGATTGCCATCGACGAGGCGCATTGCATTTCACAGTGGGGCCACGACTTCAGGCCGGACTACCGCATGCTTGGCCAGTATCTTCCCGCGCTGCGTGGCGAGGGCGATGCGGCGCCGGTGCTGGCCATGACGGCTACGGCCACGCCCAGCGTGCAGGCAGACATTACCGCGCAGTTAGGGATGCTGAAGCCGTCCCTGTTCATCCATGGATTCCGGCGCGACAACCTGGCCATTGAGGTCGTCGAGCTGCCGGTGCCGGAGCGGGCAGGAGTGATCGCGCGGTTGCTCGCAAACCCGGAGCGGCGGCCGGCGATTGTGTATGCAACGTCACGCAAGCAAGCGGAGAGGCTGGCGGAAGAGCTGTCGCTGAGCCCTTCGGGCGGCACGGGTTCGGGAAGGATTGCCGCGGCGGCCTACCATGCCGGGCTGGATGCGGAGACGCGCGAGCGGGTGCAGACCGCGTTCCAGGCTGGAGAACGGGAAGTGGTGGTGGCGACCATCGCCTTCGGTATGGGCATCGACAAGGCCAATATACGCACTGTGATTCATGCCGGCCTGCCGGCTACGCTCGAAGGCTATTACCAGGAGATTGGACGCGCCGGACGTGACGGCGCAATGAGCCGCACCTTCCTGATGCATAACTATGCCGATCAGCGCACCCACGACTTCTTTTTGAATCGCGATTATCCGCCCGTAGAGAATTTGACGCAGGTCTTTCGCGCGCTGAGCGAGGAACCGCGCGCAGTGGAAGAGTTGCGTGCGGCCTCGCGGCTGGGCGAAGAGGAATTCGACAAGGCGCTGGAGAAGCTGGAGATTCACGGCGGTGCGCGAAGAGACTTTGGCGGCAATGTAACTGTGGGCGGCACGGGATGGAAGAAGACTTATTCCGTGCAGGCGCAGTATCGCGCGGAGCAGTTTGCCAAGGTACTGCGCTTTACGGAGCTGAATGAGTGCCGGATGTCCGCGTTGGTGCGGCATTTCGGCGATGTGGAAGACGCGAAGCATCCGTGCGGGGTGTGCGATGTATGCGATCCGGGCGGCGCAGTGCTGCGGCTCTTCCGGCGCGCGACAGTTGCGGAGATGGCCATTGCGCAGCGCATCGTGGAAGAGCTGCGCGGAGTGGATTACAAAGCGGCGGGAACGCTGCAACGGAATCTGGATCTGGTTGGCCGGATCAGTCGCGATGAATACGAGGGGCTGCTGGGAGCAATGGTGCAATCCCGCCTGATCGAGATGGAAGAAGCAGAGTTCGAGAAAGATGGACAGATCATCCGATTTCGCAAGGTGAGGCTGACGGAAGATGGAAGGCAGATGGGGCCGGAAGACTCAACGCAGCTGCTGATCAGCGATGGCGTTGTTGAGGAGTTCGCGGGACGTGGTCCGGCTCCGTCGCGGGCGAAGTCAACAAAGCTGGCCGCGCAGAAGGCATCGTCTGCAAGCGCCGGTTCGAAGACCGCGGTGGCTGCCGAACCGGTCCGGCAGACAGCGGAGGGCGAAGCACTGGCAGCGCGCATTCGGGAGTGGCGTGCTGCAGAGGCAAAGCGGTTGAAGGTTCCGGCGTATGTGGTCCTGCATGACCGTACATTGCTGGCGCTGGCTGAGGCGCGCCCCAAGAATCCGAACGAACTATTGGTGATAGACGGAATTGGCCCCGCGAAGGTGGAGCGGTTTGGAGAAGAGCTTTTACGGCTGTGTGCAGGGAAATAAATAGTTATCAATACAAATTTCGAGTTATCGGCCGTTGTCGAGGTGCCGGTGTAGTCCTGGGTGAGGGGTACGGCTTCATGGGCACCGCCGAAGCTCCAGATGTTTCCAGCCCAGCCGCCTTTCTAGCGCTTGGTCTGGCTCCACTGATGGTTGTCCGATGAAAGACGATACTACCAGGGCCTGAATGCACTGAACCCCCAACCGGGGTTGAGGGTTCTGTGTGCGCATTCGATGAACAGTTAAGCGACGCGCTCGATCATGACCGATTCAAGCACCACCGGCTTGTGAGGCTTGTCCTGCGCGCCGCGAGGCACCTTTGAAATCTTCACTGCAATGTCCTGACCCTCCACCACTTCGCCGAAGATGGTGTGTTTGCCGGTGAGCCAATCGGTATTGGCAACCGTAATGAAGAACTGGCAGCCGTTGGTGTTCGGTCCGGAGTTGGCCATGGCCAGTTTGCCGGGCGCGTTGAACTTGTGCGGGGAGCCTTTGGTCTCGTCCGCAAAGCGATAGCCGGGGCCGCCCATGCCGGTGCCGGCGGGGTCGCCGCCCTGGATCATGAAGTCCGGAATCACGCGGTGAAAAATGGTTCCGTCGAACAGCTTGCTGGTGGATTTGGCGTGCGTGGTGGGATGCGTCCACTCCTTCGAGCCTTCGGCCAGTTCGATGAAATTCTTCACGGTGATGGGCGCGTCGGCTTCGAAGAGCCGAACGGTGATCTTGCCTTCTGTTGTTGAGAAGACGGCGTAGGTACCTGCTGCAAGGGACATGAATGCTCCTGAAATTTTGTGGTATCCCATATCTCAAAATCGAAACATGGGGCACCCAGGTTTGGTGCGAGTTGAAATCGCGGACTACTGTTGAGGCGCGGCGGGCATGGTCGCGTGCACGGTGGGCGCTGCCGGGGCTGCGACGGCTGGAGGCGGCGGCAGCGGCTGGCCCTCGCGGATGATGATCACCTTCTTCAGGGTCACCGGCGTGAGCGGTTTGTCGTTCGAGTCGCGCTGCACGCGGGCGATGGTCTGCACAACAATCACGCTGGGCTCGTCGCATTGGCCGAAGAGCGTGTAGTGCTGGTTGAGTGAGTCGTAAGCCTTCTCGGTAATGAAGAATTGACTGCCATTGGTGTTCGGTCCAGAGTTGGCCATGGCCAGTTTGCCGGGCGCATCGAAGTTCAAGTTGGGGTCAACCTCGTCGTCAAAGGCATAGCCGGGGTCGCCCTCGCCGGTGCCCATCGGGTCGCCGCCTTGAATCATGAACTCGGGTATGACGCGATGGAAAGTGGTGTTGTCGTAGAACGGCTTGTGGTGTTGCCTCTTCTTGGTGGTGGGGTCGGTCCAATCGATGGTGCCTTCAGCCAGGCCGATGAAGTTGGCCACGGCCTTGGGCGCCTGCTTTTGGTAGAACTGGCAGGTGATGCGGCCCATGGAGGTGTCCATCACAACGGTCGGCCCATTGGGACGGATCATTGCGGCCGCGGTGGCTTGCGGCGCATCGGGCAGAGCCTCTGCTGGTTGGGCTGGCGCGGGCGGCGTAGTGGATTGTTGCGCAGTCGCCGGGGAGGCAACCATCGCGGTGAGTGCGGAAATGAGAAGCGCGTGGGTAAACTTCATGCCATGTTCGAGGGTAAATCATGCAGCAGGGGGACTGCTAGAGGCAGGCTGTGAACATGTATCGTATCTACATGATGCTTCCTCGGATTCTACCTGTCTTCCGGCGCATGGCTCTCGCCGTGTGCGTGATTTGTTGTCTTGGAATTTCAGTTTCCCAAATCTCTGCGCAGGCCGGCAAAGAGCATAGTGGCGACAAGCCTGCGGCCGGCGACGCACAGGCCGGCGCAGACAAAGCCGCCGCAGACAAGGCTGCGACCGACAAAGCCGCGGACAACAAGACGGGGCTGCCTCCGCTCCCTGCCGACGCGCACGCGCAGCAGTCTATTGCGCTTGGCGGCAAGACGCTGCACTACACTGTCACCGTGGGCGCTGTGCCGGTGCGCGACAGCGATGGCAAAACCGCCGGCCAGGTGGTTGTGACGGCTTATACGATGGAGGGCGAAAACCGTCCGGTGACCTTCGCGCTGAACGGCGGTCCCGGCGCATCGAGCGTGTATCTGAACTTCGGCGCCATCGGCCCCAAGCATCTGCAAGTGGGCAATGAGGGCGACAGCCCATCCGATCCCACCGTGCTGACCGACAACCCCGGCACATGGCTGGACTTTACCGATCTGGTCTTCATTGATCCCATCGGCACGGGATTCAGCCGCGCCAGCGTTCCCGAGGCCGAGGCCAAGAAGCTGTTCTACTCGACCACGCCGGACATCGAGTACCTGTCGCGCGTCATCTACGACTGGCTGGTGAAGAATGACCGCCTGGCCGCGAAGAAATATCTTGTCGGGGAGAGTTATGGCGGCTATCGCGGGCCGCGCATTACGCATTACCTGCAATCGCAACTTGGCGTCGCCATGAACGGCGTGGTGCTAGTGTCGCCGTATTTAAATCCGACCATCGAAGATGACGGCGACCTGTCGCCGGTGCCCTGGATGATGACGCTGCCTTCCATCGCCGCGGCTCACCTGGAGCGCGAGAACAAACTTACGCCGCAGGCCATGGCTGATGTGATTGCATACACGCGCGGCGAGTACGCCACCACGCTGCTCAAAGGCCGCTCCGATCCTGCCGCGCAGCAGGCCATGATTCAGCATGTGACCGAGCTATCGGGACTCGACCCAACCTTCGTGAAGTACTCCGGCGGCCGATTGGAAACCGGCGCATACCTGCGCGAAGCGTGGCGCGAACAGGGCAAGCTGGGCTCGGTCTACGACTCCAATGTCACAATGTTCGATCCCTTTCCGTTTTCACCCGAGCAGCGCGCCAACGACCCCATCCTGGCCAGCATCATTGCGCCCATGACGACGGCGATGGTGGATTTTGTGACTCGCGTGGTGGGATGGAAAGTGGACGCGCGCTACAACGCACTGTCCTACGATGTGGGCCGGCAGTGGGACCGTGGCGGCAACGATCTGCGCCGCGGCGCTGTTCCGGATTTGCGCCAGGCTGTCGCGGCCGATCCCAAGCTGCGCGTGCTCATCGTGCATGGCTGGAACGATCTCTCCTGCCCATTTATGGGGTCGGTGCTCACCGTCGATCAAATTCCTGTCATGGGCGACCCCACCCGCGTCGCGGTCCACGAATTTCCCGGCGGGCACATGTTCTACACCCGCGAATCGAGCCGTACCGAGCTGCGCAAAGACGTGATGGAAATGTACGCCAAGCACTGAAGAGCAGGGAAGAGGGAACAGGGATCAGCCCGGGTGCTCCAAGCATTTGAACAGTGGCTGCTTGCCTTGGGGCGGGCAGCCACTTTTATTGGCGGCGAAAATAATTGAAAAGAATGCCATTGACTCTCTACCCATAGATAATCTATATATTCGTTCATGGCCAAGAAACCCGATCTTTTGCCTGGAACCCTCGACATGCTGATCCTGAAGACGCTGACCCGCGCCCCGTTGCACGGCTACGGGATTGCGCTGTCCATCAAACGCCTCTCCGACGATGTGCTGACCGTGGAAGAAGGCTCGCTTTATCCGGCGCTGCAGCGGCTGCTGTTGCAGGGCTGGGTCAAGGCCGAGTGGAAGATGACCGAGACCAACCGGCGCGCGCGGTTTTACACGCTTACGGCCGCGGGGCGCAAGCAACTGGGAGTTGAGCTTACGCAATTCGAGCAAATGATTGCGGCCATCGGCCGCGTATTGCAGGATGCTCAGGAGGCTTAGATGAATGCAATCTCCCGCTTGGTGAAGAAGCTTTCGATTCTGTTTGGCCGTGGACGGTTCGGCCGCGATCTAGACGAAGAGATGGCATTCCACCGCGAGCAGGCCGAGCGCGAATCCATCGCCGCAGGAATGACGCCGGAAGCCGCTCGCTACGCGACGATGCGTCGGTTCGGCAACTTGACCCGCGTCAAGGAGAAGAGCCACGAAGTGGTCGGATTCAGCTTCGAGTCTGTGATGCACGATGTGCGCTACGCGCTGCGCCAGCTCGCGTCGAACCCTGGGTTTACCGCGGTCATCACGCTCACGCTGGCGTTGAGCATCGGCGCCAACAGCGCCATCTTCAGCGTCATCGATGGCGTTCTGCTGAAGCCGCTCCCGTATCCCCACGCGGAACAAATCGTTCGTCTCTTTTTGTCCAATGCCGAGTATCCTAAGTTCCCGCTCAACCCCTTCGACTTCCTCGACTTCAGAGCGCGCAACAAGTCCTTCGCGTCGATGGCCGCATTCACCCGCGGCGACGTGCAGTTATCCGGCTTCGGCGAACCTGTCGAGTTGGCGGGATTCGGAATCACGTCCGGATTTTTTCGCGTGCTTGGCTTGAAGCCGGCGCTGGGACGGGAGTTCGACTGGAACGCCGAGATTCCCGGCAATGGACAGCAGGTGATACTGAGCGACCGGTTGTGGCGCACACGATTCGATGCGGCGCCGGACATAATCGGGCGCAAAATCACGCTCGACTTGCGGCCGTACACCGTGATCGGCGTAATGCCGCCGGGGACTGAGCACCCTGGCAACGACTACCATTCGCTACCCTACGGCGAGAGTGTGGATGTATGGTGGCCATTCTCGTTTGCCGGCAGTTCTGCGAATCGCGGATCGCATTACATCGAAGGCATCGCTCGCCTGCGGGACGGCATTGGCCCCGAGCAGGCAACTGCGGAGATGAATACGCTCATGGCCGAGCTCGGCCGCGAGCACGAAGGAGACCAGGGCTGGAAGGTGCTGGTGAACCCGCTCTATAGCGAAATCGTCGGAGCCAACCAGCGCATGTTGTACGTGCTGTTGGGTGCGGTGGGCATGGTGCTGCTGATTGCCTGCGCCAACGCGGCCAACCTGCTGCTGGCGCGTGCGGCGGCACGGCAGCGCGAGGTCGCCGTGCGATTGGCGCTGGGCGCGCCGCGACGCCGGTTGATTCGCCAGTTGCTCACAGAGAGCCTGCTGATTGCATTGCTCGGCGGAGGGTTGGGCGCGCTATTGGCTGAAGGTGGCGTGAAGGCGCTGATCGCTCTTCTTCCGGCCGAGTTCCCGCGCGCACATGAAATTCACATTAACGCTCCGGTCTTTGCATTCACGTTCCTGGTCGCAATCTTCACTGGCGTTCTGTTTGGCCTCGCCCCGGCGCTGCGGGCGTCGCGCATGGATCCCAAGCGGGGATTGTACGAAGGCGGACGGGGCTCGACAGGCACTGTACGGCAGCAGCGACTGCGCGGCGCGCTGGTGATTGCGGAGGTAAGCCTGGCGTGCGTGCTTTTGATTGGCGCCGGCCTCATGCTGAGGAGCTTCCTTAATCAGCTCAACCTTGACCCGGGATTCCGCAAGGATCATGTTCTGACCGCGACCCTCTCCCTGCCCCATGCCGAGTACAAGACGGATGCGGACAACGCGCGCTTTTACGACCGGTTGATGGCCGGCCTCGGCGCTCTTCCAGGTGTGCAGTTTGCGGGTGCGGGAAGCGATTTGCCATGGACGGGTTACGACGAAAATGCGAGCGGCTTCACCATCGAAGGCAAGAAGCCTCCGCCCCATCAGCAGTTTCATGCGCGCTATCACATGGCCACTCCGGACTACTTCCGCGCGCTGGGCACACCCTTGGTGCATGGACGATTCTTTACGGAGAACGACAAAGACGGCGCACCATTCGCGGTGATCGTCAATCACGCGATGGCTGCGCGCTACTGGTCGAACGAAGACGTAATAGGGAAGCGGTTCACGTTTGCCGACACGCCGAAGGAGAAAGACTGGTTCATCATTGTGGGCGTTGTTGGCGATGTGAAGGACAGACCCAGTAGCCCCTCCGCGGAGCCTGCATTCTGGTGGTCGCATCTGCAGCAGCCATCCTCGGATATGTCGGTGGTGATTCGCGCCAGCTCTGACCCGCGTCAGTTGACGGATGCGCTGCGCGACCAGGTGAGGAAGCTCGATCCTTCGCTTGCCGTCGCCGATATCCGATTGATGGATCAGGTTGCGGACGCATCCATCGCGACGCCGCGCTTCTCATTCTTTCTTGTAGGACTGTTTGCGGGATTGGCGATCGTTCTGGCTGCGATTGGAACGTATGGAGTAATCTCGTATTCGGTAAGCCAGCGAATTCCCGAGTTTGGTTTGCGCCTGGCTCTCGGCGCTCCGCCGAGGGACGTGCTGCGGCTGGTTCTTGCGCAGGCCGCGCGACTCGCGGTTACCGGCGCGCTTGTCGGCGTGATTGTCGCGCTCGCTCTTGGCCGTGTCTTGCAGAGCCTGGTGTACAACGTCAGTCCGGCTGACCCGCTGACTTTCACGGCAGTTGGATTCGGAGTGATTGCGATTGCATTGGTCGCCTGCTATTTGCCCGCTCGCAGAGCCACCAGGGCGAGTCCCATGATTGCGTTGCGGACAGAATAAATCCTGGCGGCCATGGAGAACTTCCGCCGTATCAATGAGCAGCGCGGAAGCAACAGATTCAATTTCATCCGGGAGGTTGTATTGAACGGGGTCAGTCGATTTCTGAAGAAGCTCTCGATCCTCTTTCGACGACATCGGTATAGCGCGGAACTCGACGAGGAAATGGCCTTTCATCGCGAGCAGGTGGAGCGCGACCTTGTCGCTGGCGGCATGGCCCCGGAAGGCGCGCGTTTCGTGGCGATGCGGCAGTTTGGCAACGTGGCACGAACAAGAGAGAGGAGCCATGAGGTGGTCGGATTCAAGGTGGAGACGGTGTTTCAGGATCTCAAGTATTCGTTTCGTCAGTTACGCAAGAATCCCGGCTTCGCGGCCACGGCGATTCTTATTCTCGCGCTGGGCATCGGGGCCACCGTCGCCATTTTTGCGTTTGTGGATGCGGCGCTGATCAAGCCCTTGCCTTATCCGGATCCGACCCGGCTGGTTGCGGTGAATGAAAGCTCGGCAGGATTTCCACGCAACAATCTCTCTTACGCTGACTACGTGGACTGGAAGCGGTTGAACACCGTCTTCAGTTCGATGGAGGTCTTCAACAGTACCGGATATGCGTTGAGCACGCCGACCGGTACAGAACCTGTTCCAGGAGAACGAGTCAGCGCGGGCTTCTTTCGGACGCTTGGCGTTCGGCCAATGCTCGGCCGCGACTTTCGCACCGGGGAAGATGCTGCCGGCGTCGCCCCGGTGGTCTTGCTCAGCTACAACACCTGGCAGAGAAGGTTTGGCGGCAGGACCGACGTCGTTGGCCAGGTAGTGAATTTGAGCGGCATTGCGCACACGATTGTCGGAGTGTTGCCGGGCGATTTTCAATTTGCGCTGCGCGACAATGCAGAGTTTTGGGAGCCGCTGCAACCGATCCGGGAGTGCGAGAAACGCCGCAGTTGCCACAATCTCGATGGCCTGGGGCGATTGAAGGACGGCCTATCCATCCCGACAGCATTGGCCCAGATGAAGTCGATCGCCGCGCAACTGGAGAAGCAGTATCCCGATTCCAATCGCGGCAACAGCGCCAGCGTGATTGCGCTCTCGGAAGCGATTGTGGGCGACATCCGTCCCATTCTGCTGGTTCTGCTCGGCGGCGCAGGATTGCTAATGTTCATCGCCTGTGTCAACGTGTCGAGCCTGCTGCTGGTGCGCGCCGAAAACCGCCGCCGCGAGATTGCCGTGCGTGGTGCGCTGGGAGCATCGCGTGCGCGCCTCTCGCGCCAGTTCGTTACCGAAGGTCTGACGTTGGTTGCGGCGGGCAGTGCCGCCGGGCTCGGCCTTGCGTCCGCCGGCATGAAGGTCTTGAGTGGACTCATCTCGAAACAGATGATGATCGGCATGCCCTATTTACGCGGCTTGGGAATGAATTCGCATGTGTTGCTGTTCTCGGCTTGTCTCGCCCTGCTGGCAGCAATTCTGTTTTCCATCACACCGATTCTGCATTTCAGATTGTCGAAGATGCGGGACGGACTGACCGAAGGCGCGCGCGGGTCTTCCGGAACCCTGTGGCGCAAGATGGGCGCGAACCTGGTGGTAATTGAGCTAGCCACCGCGGTGGTGCTTCTGGCCGGCGCGGGGCTTTTGGGAAAGAGCCTGTACAGGCTTCTGCATGTGGACCTGGGATTTCAACCGGACCATTTAGCCACCGTCGACATCGGATTGCCGGATGCCGCGTTTTCAAAGGATGAGCAAGTGATCGCCTTTGCGCGCCAGGTTGTCGAGCGCGTGCAGGGTTTGCCGGGAGTGGAATCGGCGGCCATCACCAGCGTTCTGCCCGTAAGCTGCAATTGCAACACCGACTGGGTTCGCATTGTGGGCAAGCCATATGACGGCAACCATAACGACGTGAATGAGCGCGATGTGAGCGCGGGCTTCTTCACAACCGTTCAGGCGAAACTGCTTGGTGGGCGCTATTTCAACGATGCGGAAGACGGAACGAAACCGACGGTGATCATCATCAACGAGGCATTCGCGAAGAAGTACTTTCCGGGCGAGGACCCGATTGGAAAGCGTGTTGCCGACATAAAGCTTTCGCCAAAGTCGATAAGGGAAGTCGTTGGCGTGGTTGCGGACTTCAAGGATGCCGGCCTCGATCAGGAACAATGGCCGACCGAATATTTCCACTTCAATCAGAACACAGATACCTACTTCTCCTTAATCGCTCGCACCCGGCAGGATGAGCAGGCCATTTTGCCGGAGCTCGCGCCGGCAATTCATAAGGTAAGTCTGGCCGCTGGCGTCGAAGAAGGCAGCACCATGATGCAGCGCATCAACGACTCGCAGACTGCGTACATTCACCGCTCGGCGGCGTACCTGGTGGGCGGCTTTGCGGCGCTGGCGCTGGTGCTTGGAGTGGTGGGACTCTATGGAGTGATTGCCTATTCGGTGAGCCAGCGAACGCGGGAGATTGGGGTGCGCATGGCACTTGGCGCGCAGAAGAGCTCGGTCTACCAGCTCGTTTTGGGCGAAGCCGGCCGGCTGATTGCGGTGGGTGTCGTGGTGGGTCTCGCGGGGTCAGTGGGCGCGGCGATGCTGATGGGCAAACTGCTGTTCGGTGTGCAGGCGTGGGACGCGGGAACCCTGATTGGCGTCGCGCTGGTGCTGGCTGCGGCAGCAATGGTGGCCAGCTATTTCCCGGCGCGGCGTGCGGCTTCAGTGAATCCCTCTGAAGCGCTGCGCGCAGAGTAATTCGCGCGGCCTTAAACGATGCGCAGGAAGCGGTCCTGGCGAAGCTGCGCGCCCGGGAAGACCAAATCCAGATTTCTTGCCCCGATGGATTTAGCTACGGCTTCGCCCAGCACCTGGCGGAAGTCGGTGGTGACGGCCAGGTCGCGGCCTTCATTGAGCTGCTCGTTGTTGAGCCCCGGCCAGCGCCCGTAGACTTTGCCGCCTTTGACCGTTCCGCCGAGCACAAACATTGCATTGGCGTGGCCGTGGTCGGTGCCGCCGGTGCCGTTCTGGCGCGCAGTGCGGCCGAACTCCGACATTGTGACCAGCGTGATGCCCTCTGCGTCATCGCCCATATCCTGCCAGAAGGCAGCAATGGCGGAAGAGAATTCGCGCAGGCGGTCGGCGAGCTGGCCGTTGACCCCGCCCTGGTTCTGATGCGTGTCCCAGCCGCCCACGTCGGTGAATGCTGCTTCGACGCCGAGATTGGATTTAAGCAGTTGCGCAATTTGTTTCATGTTATTGCCGAATTCGTTGTTGGGATACTCGATGCCTGGCGCCGGCTTGTACTGCGCCGGGTTGGCGTCGCGCAGCATCTTCACCGCTTCAAAAGTTTCTTCGCCCGTCGCGTGGAAGATGCTGTCGCCGCTTTCACCATACATGGCCTGGAATGCGCTGGCTGCGGGCGAGGGCGTTGCGCCGTGACCGCCAACGGCAAAGCTGTTCACGTTCGCGAGAGCGATGGCGGGAACCTTGCCGGCCAGCGTGCGCGGCACCTGCGAGCCGAGCGCCAGGGCGCGAAACGCTGTGTGCTGCTGGCGATGCCGCAGGTCTTCCTCCTGCAGGACGCGGTTCAGCCAGCCATCCTCAGTGCTTTTGACGCCGGGCGTGCCGGATTCCATGAAGTCCTGCGCATCGAAGTGGGATCGCGACATGTCCGGCGAGCCCGCGGCGTGAACAATGGCCAGGTGCCCCTGATCGTAAAGCGGCTTGAAGGGCGCAAGCGAGGGATGAAGGCCGAAGAAGCCATCAAGGTCGAGAACCGCATTCTGCGGAATGGCTATGCCGGGGCGCATTTCGTAGTAATTCTTCTCGCGGTAGGGGACGACGACATTAAGTCCATCGGCCGCTCCGCGCTGGAAGATGACCACGAGCCGCTTGCCCGGTGCGAGAGCGAGACCCGGTGCTGCCTGGGCCAGGACGGAGCGAACCAGGAAACCTGGGATGGCCGCGGTGCCGGCGACGGCCAGCGCTCCGTTGCGCAAGAAGAATCTCCGGTTGGTCTGCATGGTGCGCCTTCCTTCTACGACTTATCGCTTTTCCGGAGTGCATGAACGCTCTTGACCGTTCATGTATCTCATTTACAAAGCGAGTTAGCAATCGACTTAGAGCCGACTTACAGATGACCTATCGCCGCTGAAACTCCGGCGAGCCGAGCAAGAGGCCTGCGAGTAACTGGTCCTGCTTCTCCAACGCCTTGGCAGCCTGTGTGGGACTAACCGGCTTTGCCTGTACAGGCAAGGTTGTAGCTCCGGACGGATTCTGTGCGTTCTGAGTCTGGGTTTGCGCCTGGAATTGATTGAGAACAGCAACGCGGGTTGTGGGACTGACACCGCCATCTACGAGCCAAGCCTCAAGCCGTTGTTCTTCAGCTTCAGGCGTGGGGCCCTGGACAAAGCCGGCGGTCGGGTTTTGCGCAATTCCATGCGGCGCGGATCCATCGTCGATTTTTGCGATCAGAGGGCCTTCCTGCGGAGCCCATGCGATGGTAATTCCCGGCAGCTTGTTGGCTGCCAGATTGAGCGCGAAGTTCATGCGGTTGACCAGCGCGCCGGTGCTGACCCAGTCCGATGCATCCCACTTGTAGCCGGTGGGCGGAACCGCGCCGTAAACGGGCATGCCCATATCGCGCAGGGCGTTGGTGAGCGGCTGCATGTTGTCGATGTTCGCATTGCTGGCGCGCGCGGCGGATACAACGTACTCCAGCGGCGTCTTGACTTTGGCGCGATAGGCGTCCGGAGACCAGAATTCAGGCGCGTGGAACAGAGAATTGAGTACGGCGGAGATATCGCCGTCGCTGTGCAAATAAGTCTTGGCCATGCGATCGATAAGCGCTTGCGACGGATCGTCGCCGACAAACCGGACCGCAAGCTTCCGGGAGATGAATTTCGCCGTAGCGGGACGCGTTGCCAGCATGTGCAGCAATTGCCGGCCCTCCTGCTCGCCGTGCTCCTTGATCTTTTTGCCGAGCACTTTCTTGGTTCCCGGCTCGTGCCGGTTCTCGTCGAATTTGAAGCCGCCGCCGCGCTGCGGTTTGTCGACGGTCCAGCCAGTCAGCACGCGCGCCACCTGGGTAACATCGGCCTGCGTGTAGCCACCATTCACGCCCAGCGTGTGCAACTCCATCAACTCACGGGCGTAGTTTTCGTTCAGGCCCTCCGGAGCGGCCTTCTTGGCATTCGGCCGGCGTGCCGCGGCTATCTTTGCCTTTTCTGCGGCTGGCGAGTCGGGTCCCATACTGCTTGAGTTATCCAGATAGAGAAGCATGGCCGGGGAGTGCGCAGTAGCTTCCAACAAATCTTCAAACTTGCCCAGCGCGCGGGGGCGAATAACATCGCGCTCATAACTCACCAGATAGTAGGGAGTTTCGTCGTTCTTGTGGAGATAAACATTGAAATGATTGAGCCAGAAGTCGGTCATCACTTCATGTAACTGGGCATTCGAGTAAATATCGCGAGTTAGCCGCTGAGCGACGAGTTCTTCGTTGACAACGCGCTGCGCATTCTCGAGCGCCAGCACAACTTCTTTTTGCGCCGGCGTTAGGCCCTCGTTGAGCGCGTTGCGCTGCGGACCCTTGAGAGCCTTTCGAAAGGCGTCGAACTCCGGCTGCTGCATGTGGACCAAACGGGCGACACGCTGCTGCGGTGGGAGAGCGAGGATGCTTGCGATCTGTGCCTCAGCGAACGCCGGTTGCTCAGGGCCAGCCTCCGCAAGAGGAGTCATCATCTGGCCTGATTCAGTCTGTGCTGCGTTGGGCTGGCGCGCTTCCGGCGCCATTGCTCCGGAGTTCCCGTTCATCTCCCGACTGTTTCCACGCTGGCCGTTCATGGTTGCGGCGGGCATGGCGGCGTTGGCGGTCAGCGAAGACTGCTGCTTCTCAAGTTGTTTCTGCTGCTGGCGGTTCTCGTAGCGCGCGATTTCATCCATATAAACGGCATGGAGAGCGCCGTCTGGCGGGATTTGTACCTTGCCGTCGGCCGCCTGGCGGATCATGGCGTTGCTGGGCAAACGGACGAGCAGGTCCTCAGGGCTCCATTGCATGGCGGGGAACTGGGCGAGGCGGGCTTCAAGGTTGAAATTGTCGATGGTTTCGGGGCGCAACTGCTGGGCGAACCACCGCTCCAATCCCATCGACCGAACGGCTTCGAGATCACCAGGCCGAGTCCCGAAAGTGAAGCGATTCAGAGCGTGAAGAATGCGGTCGTCGCCCTGCAGCTGTCCGGATTGATAGGGTTGCCGGCGAGGTTTGGCCTGCGGCTGGCCGGCCGGGTTTGGGGCGGATTGAGCGAATGCCGGAGCTGAAGGCACGGCAAGAAGACCACACAAAAGGAAGGCCAGCGATGCTTTGAGTCGTTCCAAGAGCGGTCTCCTTTTCGCGGTTCGTCTTCCGTCTCGCGAAATTCGTGGCAAATGTGCCGAGCGCGCCGCAGGACTGCACCCCTGCTTGAACCCAGATTACGCCCGAAAGTTGCCGTGCGGGGTTGCACGAAGGTGGTACGGGCCGATTGTGCCGGCATCGAATTCCCAAAGTGTTACGTGGTCAGGCTGTTTCCCTGACTGGTCTCCATTGGAATAGACGGCTATTTGGATTAGGCGTTCAGGCAAATCGACTGGCTGCTCCGCGGCCCATCGAATTGTCTTGAACCTGGAGAAGTGAGTTATCCTTGGAGCGAACTCAATCCCCTGGATTTAAGAAACCTGTGCTCAAGGGCAAAACGCAGGCAACTGCACACCCTACAAAGGAGCTTCACCTCCATGAGACTTATATCCGGCGCCGTTCTGCTTTCCGCGATCACACTTAGCGTTCCAGCCAGCTACGCAGCGCCTGGGGGTCGAGCCCCGAAGGCTGCGCCGGCCGAGCATTCCGCGCATGCGCCGGAGATTCGCTACGAGCGCTACAAACTGGGCAACGGCCTCGAGGTGCTGCTGCACGAGGATCATAAATTGCCGATTGTCGCCGTGGACATCTGGTATCACGTGGGCCCGGTGAAGGAGCGCGCGGGGCGCACCGGCTTTGCGCACCTGTTTGAGCACATGATGTTCGAAGGCTCGAAGCACGTGGGCGAAAAGGCACACTTCAAGTACCTTGAGGCTGCCGGCGCAACGGATATCAACGGGACCACCTCGTTCGACCGAACCAACTATTTTGAGACCGTTCCGGCGAACCAGTTGGAGACGGCGTTGTGGCTGGAGAGCGACCGCATGGGCTTTCTGCTGGATACATTGGACCGCGCCAAGCTCACCAACCAGCGCGATGTTGTGCGCAACGAGAAACGGCAGGGAGAGGGCCGCCCGTACGGCATCGTCGATGAAGAGGTGTATCACCTGCTCTTCCCCAAGGAGCACCCGTATTTTGCAGACGTGATGGGCTCGCACGCCGATATCGAGGCTGCGCGACTGACCGATATTCGCGAGTTCTTCACGCAGTACTACGCGCCCAATAACGCCACCATGGCCATTGCCGGCGACTACGATCCGGCCACCATCAAGGCGCTGATCGAGAAGTACTTCGGACCCATCCCGCAAGGGCCGCCGGTAACGGTTACGCCCGTGGCCACCGCGGCCATCACGGCCGAGCGGCGCAAGGTGGTTACCGATACCGTGCAACTGCCCAAGGTGATTCTGGCCTGGCTTTCCGCGCCGGCCTTTAAGCCGGGAGACGCGGATGCCGACATTGCCGCGCGCGTGCTGGGCTCCGGCAAGTCGAGCCGCATGTACCGCGAGCTGGTGTACAAGCAGCAGATTGCGCAGTCCGTAAACTGCTATGACGATTCCGAGTCGCTTGCCTCTACTTTCGAATGTCAACTGATTGCCAAACCCGGCGTCACACCGGAGAAGCTGGAAGCGGAAGCCGAGAAGATCATTGACGGATTTGCGGAGTCCGGTCCCAAGCCCGAAGAGGTGGAGTGGGCGCGGAACAAGGTCGAGACCGAGCTCATCTCCGGCCTGCAGCGGCTGGGCGGCTTTGGCGGCGTGGCTGACCAGTTGAATTCCTACAACCAGTACACCGGCGACCCTGGGTATCTGCCCAAGGATCTGGCGCGCTACGATGCGGTAACCACGGCCAGCGTGCAGCAGTATGCCAAGACGACACTCGGCAAAGATCAGCGCGTGGTGGTGTGGGGAGTTCCAGGGAAGAAGGTGCTTGACGATGTGCCGCGCAGCCCCGGCGACACCGACGCCAACGTCAGGATCAGCCCCCAGCACACGCCGGAGTTTGAGGCCGCCCAAGCCTGGCGCGCCACCGCGCCCCAGCCCGGCCCGGAGCGCCCGCTGGTGCTGCCCAAACCCACCGTCTTTACCCTCGACAATGGCCTGACCGTTTACCTGGTCGAGCGCCACGAGCTGCCCATCGTTTCCGTGCAACTGCTTACGCTGGCCGGCGGAGACGCAAATCCACCCGACCAGCCTGGCCTCGCCGGCATCACCGCATCCCTGCTGACCGAAGGCACGGCGAAGCGCTCCGCTGAGGAAATTGCCGGCGAAGCCTCGCTGCTGGGAACCGATCTGCGTTCATCGAGCGATAGCGACGGCGCGCGCCTGGCCATCTCGCTGCTCTCCAAGCATGTGGGCCGCGGAATGGAGCTGCTGGCGGATTCGATGGAGCATCCGGCGTTTCCCTCCGCTGACCTGGAACGCATTCGCGCCAATCGCCTCACCTCGCTGCTGCAGCAACAGGACAACCCCATCCAGCTTGCGCTGCGCGCTGGAGAGCTGAACCTGTTTGGTGCGGCAAACCCCTACGGCTATGACGCGCTGGGAACCGCAGACTCGCTGCACGCAATTACGCGAGATGAAATTGCCGCCTTCCACGACGCACACTATGGACCCAGAACCAGCCTGCTGGAGTTGACCGGCGACGTCACGCTTGCCGAAGCGCGCAAGCTGGCCGAGGAGACGCTGGGCAAGTGGACCTCGAATGCCGTGCCGGTCACGCCGCCGCAGCCGCCGGCGGCTCCGGAGCGGAAAATCCTGCTCATCGACAAGCCCGGCTCCCCGCAGACCGCTCTGCTCGCCTTCGGCGTCGGCATTCCGCGCAGTTCGCCCGACTACGCCGCCGCCACGGTGATGAACACCATGCTCGGCGGCCTGTTCTCCTCG
>DATKGE010000074.1:0-5498 GCA_035510955.1 Occallatibacter sp.
ACCTACTAATGACGCTGGTTCATCGGGCCAGGTGCACCACGGAGCTCATGCAAACGTCGCGGGCGGTCGCTTTACTGCGGAGGCACAGGTTGTTGCTCTACCAGCTTGAATCGCTTCCTGTCGGTTTCCTGCTGACGTGAAACCTGTTGCACGTCTGAGAGGCGCTTTACTAGGGTTTGGATTTCATCGCGCTGCCCACTCTGCCCGGAGTGCCGCAACGCAACAAATAAGATGGTAGATCGCAGTCTGGTCGGAAGGGGAGTATCGCAGCGCAAGCCGGCATTGTTCAATGTCGAGATTGTACTGGCCAGAACCTGTGTACATACTCGCAAGGAGATCCCTTGCTTCTACTAAATCCGGGCCTCACGGCTTGGCATTTCTTGGCATCTACACCTGGGGAAAGTCTCTGGATGCTCTGAGCAGTTCGTCCTCGCGGAGTGGTGGAAATATCACATCCGGCAATCAGAATGGTCCTGTTATCCAGAATGGCGATTTACCGGCACAACGTGGCCGGTCCGACTTTGACATACGACAGCAATTCGCGGCCGATGGCACCTGGACGACTCCGAGCCATTACGGCAGTGCCTTGGAGAGAGGCATTCTGGGCGGATGGCAGTTCGGCGGCGTATGGATCATGCAGACGGGGCTGCCATTCTGGGTCTATACGACTGCAGGTTTTGCTCCGATCTGTTCCGGCGGAGCAACCCCTGTAAATAGCGGTGCCCAGTTGGCAGCACCATTGTCGGTAATGCCGGGGGCGACTACAACGCAGACGGAAGCAACTACGATGTGCCGAACGTCCCGTCTTTCGGCAGCCACGTGAGCGGTAAACACAAGAAGGACTTCTTGGACGGGCTGTTTCCCGCGTCTGCATTTCCGGCGCCGCCTCTGGGAATGGAAGGCAACCTCGGTCGAAACACCTACGACAATGAGGGCTACAATAACGTCAACTTCACTTTTGGGAAATTTTTCTCGTTCGGAGACAGGTTGAAATTCGAGGCCAGAGGCGAGGTCTTTAACCTGTTCAATCGCTCCAACCTTATCTCAGTGCAAGGGGATCTATCCCAGGGTACGTTTGGAAAAGCGACGAGTCAATTGCCTGCGCGTAGCCTCCAACTGCACCTGCGCGCCACTTTCTGAACTGGTTGCACCTCGGGGAGAAGTGGGAGAGCCCGCTGTGGCTCTTTTGACGACATCCGCTTCGTCACTTCTCCTCTTCTCTCCTGACTTGAAGCGAATGGGTGGAAGGGAAACTCGGTTGCTACTTCCCTTCCGACCTATGCAGCGGCTTACGCTGTGGCCTGCGGGTTATAAGAGGGTCGAAGATGATCTCATTCGTTCGCCGGGGCAGCATACTTATTTTCGTGGCCGCTACGCAGCTCTTGGGTGTAGTTCTGCATGCTCAAGAGACTCGAATTACTCTTGAACGCAAAGGCCAGACCATCGTTCTTGAGCCTTATGCGCCCAACATTCTGCGTGTCACACTGAGCCTGAAGCGCGAATCGGCGCTGGCCCCGCCGGGGTACGGGTTGGTGGGCACGCCCGCAGCCTCCGGCTGGAATGCCAGTCAGACTGACGAGGCAGATCTCTACCAGTCGGCACGGATTGTGGCCAGCGTCGACCGGGATCATGCTCGCAGCAAGCCGCCGCTGCAAACGGAGATCGATATCCGCAAGTTTTTCAACGGCTCAACTCCGCACGCGCACATCACGCTGCGTACGCCGGAGGGCAAGACCCTGCTCGAACTCATCGGCTGGTTCCAGTCCGTGCCCAACCACAAGGACGGAACCGCAGACGTGGCCCGCGACCGGCGTCCCACCGACCCGGAGTTCTACGTGGTGGGCGCGACGTTTGCCTCGCCGGACGACGAGCACTACTACGGCCTGGGACAGAATCAGGAGGGATTCCTCGATCATCGCGGGCATCCGGTTCATTGCTGGGCAGACTACAAGGCTCCGGCCGCGCCCAGCTTCTGCGTGCCGTTCCTGGTAACTAACAAGGGCTACGGGCTACTGTGGGACAACCCGTCGAGGACTACCATCGAGCCCGGCTTCAACGAGCAGACCCGCTGGATTTCCGAAGTGGGCGACCGGGTCTCGTTCTTTGTGATTGCCGGGGCCACGGCGGACGAGATCTACGCGGGCTACCGGCTGCTCACCGGCCCCACGCCCCTGCTGCCTAAGGCCGCTTATGGCTATATCCAGTGCAAGCAACGCTACGCCAGCCAGAAGGAGGTGCTCGATGTTGCCCAGGGCTATCGCGAGCGCCATCTGCCGGCCGACGTGATCGTGGTGGACTGGTTTTACTATACCAAGATGGGGCAGATGGACTTCGATCCCAAGTTCTGGCCCGACCCGTCGGCCATGAACAAGCAGCTCCACGACATGGGTTTTGAGACCATGATCAGCGTCTGGCCGCGGTTTGTGCCCGATGACCGCTACTACGCCGAGCTGCGCCGGAAAGGCTGGCTGATTCATCTCGCGGATGACACGCCGATCGACGGGCTGCCTTATGACCGTGCGGGCTCCGACATCGATACCACCAATCCCGAGGCCGCCGCCTGGTATTGGAAAATCATCCACGACAATATCCTCAGCCAGGGCTTTGACGCCATCTGGGCCGACGAGACCGAACCGGACCTGCCCCCCAACGGCTCCTACTTCCACATTGGCCCCGGCACGCAGTTCTTCAATGTCTACCCACTCTTCCACACCGCGGCTCTCTACGACGGCTTCCGTAAGGACGAGCCGGGTCGGCGGGCGCTGATCCTGTCGCGTGACGCCTACCTGGGTGCGCAACGCAACGGCGCGTTCTTCTGGTCTTCCGACATTTATCCCACCTGGGACACTCTCAAACGCCAGATTCCCACCGGGCTGGATTTTGCCGCCTCGGGGCTCACGTACTGGTCCAATGACACCGGCGGATGGCAGTATCTTCCCGAGGAGCACCACCCGGCCCACACACCACTGCTGAATCCATCGGACGCTCGCGGTAATGTGGGCGGCTACGACGATTACCCAGAGCTCTACACTCGGTGGTTCCAATACGCTACGTTCCTTCCCATCTTCCGCACTCACGGCAGCCGCCCCACCAACGAGGTATGGTCTTATGGTAGCCAAGCAGAGCCGATTCTGGAAAAGTATCTGCGGCTGCGCTACCAGCTCATGCCCTACATTTACTCGCTGGCGTACCAGACCTGGCTCACCGGCGCGCCATTCATGCGCGCGCTTCCGCTGGATTTCCCAGGCGATGCCAACGTCGCCGATTTGCGCGACGAGTATATGCTTGGCCCGGCCTTCCTTGTGGCTCCTGTTACGGAACAGGGCGCGACCAGCCGCCAGGTCTACTTGCCGACCGGCGCCGACTGGTACAACTACTGGACTAACGAGCGGGTAAAAGGGGGCCAGACCATCACCGTGGCCGCGCCCATTGACACTATCCCGCTCTTCGTGCGGACAGGTTCGATCATCCCGCTGGGCGTGCCAGTCGAGAGCACCCATCAAAAGCAGGCCATTGAACGGGTTCGCGTCTATACCGGCGCGGATGCGAGCTTCACGCTCTTCTCCGACGACGGCACAACCTATGCCTACGAAAAGGGTGCGGGCTCCATCACCCACTTACGCTGGGATGATTCGACGGGCAAGTTTACTCATGAAGGAGCGGAAGCGTGGACCGGGCCGGACAACGCAGTGGTGGAAGTAGTCAAGCGCTAAAGACAACCGCAGCCAGAGGCCTGGAGAAGCCTACAAAGAGGCCCACGACTGGGTTTATCAAAACATCCGCACGTTGCAGGCGCTCACTACGAAAGCCTACTACCTGAACTACGCTGGGGAATGAACAAACACGGCGATGGGCGGGGCCATTCCGCCGGAAATTATGGGCTGGCTCTGGCGAGATCACGAGTTCTAAAGCGATCCGAAAGATACTGTCGAGCGATTCTTCAACGTGTCGAAAAGGATTGCATAGAAACATTAGATCAGTTTCCCACAGTCTCGCCGCTCATGCATCGGCTCCTCATCGATGCGTCTGTGAGTGTTCAGTGCCTGTGAGAGGAACTAAGCGGTCCTTGCCCGCCGCCCGGTGTGGCAGCGCAAATCCCAACCTCGATCGCGGCAGAATCTGTTAAATACGCCAACTTATCTACGACCAGTAGCGTGAGAGCGAAGAGTTTCGGTGCACGATGCAGATCCGGCAGTCGTTTGTGAATTCGCTGCCCGAGCGGTCATCTGGACCGTTTGAGCGTTTTGCCCCAACTGTGCTTACTGTCCGGTCGAAGGACTTGCTGCCCGACCCCCTTAGGTTAGCGCTTATGGGGGATCTCCCCCCAAGTTTTATTATCGACCCGCTCCGGCCTTCTTGACTGAAACGTATTTAATACCCGCCGTCCAAGAAGAAACGTAAACGAAACAAAGAGTTCGCCTTATCATTTCTGCCGGATATCATCACGCTTCCCTCACAAGACGTATAGAATTCCTTCCACAGTGAATAACCTCTCGGCAGCCACGAAGCCCTCAGGGTTGTTGAATGTCATGCGCCGGGTCACGACAGCGGGCCCCTATGTCAACGGAGCCCTGAGCATGGTTGTTCTTACTTTTGTGGTGATAGCGGGAATCGCCGCCGTCGGCTATGCGGACAAATCCGTGACTTCGTTTTCCCTCGCTCCGCTGTATTTCCTGCCCTTGTCCTTGAGTGCTCTAGTACATCCTCTTCGCATTAGTATTGCGCTTTCAATTGTTTGTTTGGCGCTGCATGGTCTTCTTAGTCCGCTACAGGATGCTGGGCTCCGACACTTAACCAAGGATGCTTCCACGCTGTTTGTCTATGTCTTCGTTGTCATCGTCGTGAATCAGCTTGGTACGCAGCGACAACGACTGGCGGATCTGGCTGCAAGAGAACGCGACGAGCTTGCGAGTGAAATTCAGTTGGCCGCAGAAGTACAACAGAGCATTTTGCCCCGTTCCGTACCCACGGTACCTGGATTTGACTTCGCGGCCCGGATGTACCCGGCCAAGATCGTGGCGGGGGACTACTATGGATTCATTGAGCTGTCGGGAGGGGAGATTGCGGTGGTGATTGCTGATGTTTCGGGAAAAGGAGTGGCTGCTGGTCTGTTGATGCCTTCTATTGAAGTTGCCCTGTGCCTGGATGCGCCGCGATTCCCGAGCACGAATGATCTCTTACATACCTTCAACAACGTCGTTTGTCAGATTACCGGCGGAGACCGGTTCATTTCCCTCTTTTATGGGAAACTCTGCGCTCAGTCACGTTCCTTGCAATATACAAACGCGGGACACAATCCGCCGCTCCTGCTTCGTGCTGGTACCGACCCAAGTCCCTTGGACAAAGGAGGTCCGGTGTGGATGTGTTGCAACCTTGAGGGTTGCTGGCTGGTGGCGTGAAAGAATCGCGCAATGATAACCCGACCCGCGATCTTCAAATGGCGGCAGACCGAACCCGGCCTCATACTTTGTGCAGTCCGCTGGTATCTTCGCTATTCT
>DATKGE010000075.1:0-7005 GCA_035510955.1 Occallatibacter sp.
ATCACCGCCACCACGATGGTTGCTTGATGAACGTCCAGCCCAATATACTTTTCATCGTTCACGAGGGTGCTCCTTTCTGTAGGTCATGATGCGACGATCACAACCTACTCCTAAAGGGGCGCCCTTTTATAATGCGGTTACGCCAGCTACAGCTAGGCAAGAATAGATATTTGAGAAAATATTCGGCAGGCATCCCCGAGTTCTTGCCCGGAATTCTAAGCGGCAGGAGGTCTGCAATGAGAAAGTACGGCCTTTCCGTTTTCTTCCTTGTTGTTCTCGCTATCGCGATTACCTTGGCGTGCGGCTCGTCTCCGGCTCCGCGTATCTTACAGTCGGTAAGCCTCAGCCCCCCGACCGCAGATGCCCAGGGTAGCCCAATGCAGTTCACGGCCACGGGTTACTTCAACGACCAACCCTCGTCGGCGAAACTGCTTGCGGCCAATTGGGGCGCGTGCTATCAGAACCAACGAACTACCGCCGTTTCCGTTAACACCGACGGCGTAGCCCAGTGCGCGGCTGGCGCGGTTGGTACATATACAGTTTGGGCCTGGGCCGAGAGCGCTGCAGACTCCTGCGGCGGCAACAACGGCGAGGTCCCTGCGAACCCTTGCGGCGGAGCCAGCGAATGCCAACCTACAGGTACAGCACAACTGACGTGTCCATAAATTCTCGGAGCAGGAATTTCCGAGAACCAAGCAGTAGCTTTGGTGCCGAACGGCGCACCCGAGTCGAGTGCGGAGCGAAACGGTACCTTTTCAAGGTTTCGGTGAGTGCCGCGTTCACTGGCCACAAAGGCTGCGTTTCATGGCCGAGTTTTTAGCGGCCTTTCGCCCCCCGTTTCGCTGATAGTCCGTTCGGCCCACGGGTACACCTTCGGGCCAGCAGACGCCGACAAATGGAGGCGTTACGCTGGTAACCAGACCCTCAGCTTAATCCCACTGGTGTCAGACATCAGAGGCTCATAATGCACCTAAGGCTCTTCTTCCGTCGTACATATGTTTAAGCAGTATCCCACGATTCGAACGCTCCGCTCCGCGGAACAGATGCTTCTGGAATTGGTTGCGAGTCAATTCCAGAAGTGGGATAAAAACACGCCGCAATACGCAGCGCGGGTAGGCTATGAACAGGAAAAGTGATAGCGGTCAAGACGAAGGGGAAACCGGGGCCGCTCGCTGGCGTGCGAGGGTCTGGGGCGCCCCTTCTTGTTCCGTGGCTAAATTGATCGTGGCGATCCTATCCACAGTGGTTTATTCATCAAAGGCGTGTGTATTCGCTCTCCTCATGCTGACGTCCGGGGTCTTGTGCGCTCAGGAATACAATTTCCTCAACTTTGGGGTCACGGCAGGCCTCAAGAACCTCGCGGTCCGGCAAGTCTACCAAGATCGCGTGGGTTTCATTTGGGTGAGCACGGAAAACGGTATCTTCCGCTACGACGGGGAACGCTTCGAGGCTTTTGGACCGGAGCAGGGGATTCCGTCCACTTCGGGTGCCGCGCTCGGCGACGCTCCCGATGGATCTCTTTTGGCTGGAGGGGACTTCGGACTCTACCAACTGTCGGGCAACCGTTTCAAAAAGCTTCCAGTCGCTTTCAAGACGGTCAGTTGGGCACAAGGCATCCAGTCAAATGGAAAAGGGCACACCTTTATTGGCACGGACTCCGGTCTTGTGGAGCTCTATTCCGAACCTGGGCAGGATGGGTTTGCGGTGCGGAGGTTTCCCCAAGCGCCCGGAACATCCGGGCCGGGTGCCTACGGCGTTTTAGTGGATGGCGACATCCTATGGTACGGATGCGGAGAGGAACTGTGCCGCATGGAACGGGATAGGACAACAGTCTTCGGGCGAGACAGCGGACTTCCGAATCGTGTCTGTCTAGGGATCCAGAAAGACCGCGACGGCAATCTTTGGGTGCGAGCGAAGAATGCGGGTATGTTCGTGTTGCCGGTCGGCCAAACCAGATTTCGAAGGCCAGATGCGCCCATTCCCGGCAGCGCGATGGGACTTGTCGCAACCGATGCCGACGGGCGGATTCTGATTCCGTCACCCGATGGGTTGCTGATCCGAGACGACAAAGGCTGGCAGAATATCGACCGATCCGTCGGCCTTCGTGGAGTAGTCTACGCAGCCTTCGAGGACAGGCAACACTCTCTGTGGATTGGGTTGGCGGGCCGGGGACTCGCCGAGTGGCGAGGCTACAGGGAATGGGAGAGTTACTCGGCTGCAAGCGGGCTGCCAAGCGATATTGTGTACGAGATTTTGCCGCGGGCCGACGGGTCGCTCTGGGTCGCCACCGAAGGAGGGCTGTTTCGTGGGACGCGCCGGCAATTAGGCATCTTGTGGAAGAAAGTTGCGGGACTGGTTGGTTTCCCGGTGCATAGTCTTCAGGTGGCTCCCGGCGGGGATCTATGGATCGGTACTGAAACTCGTGGCGTTGCCCGCGTTGATGCGCGAACCAGTAGTGTGCAGTGGTTTGGTCAGAAGCAAGGTCTTTCAGGCTCGGCAGTGTACACCTTGCGCTTCGATCACGAACAAAGGCTCTGGGCCGCAACAGAAGTGGGCCTGTTTGTGGCCATAGCTCCGTACCAGAAGTTTTCGCGAATCACCGAACTGCCCTCCACACGCATTTGGGCGATTGCTGAAGGAACAGATGGCATGATCTGGGCTGGCGGTGCCGGCGGGCTTTTCGGTTACTCAGCCGGGCGCTGGAAGGGTTGGACGCGCGCGGATGGCCTAAGCAATCAGGAAGTGCTTTCCTTGGGCGCCGGTGCGGACGGCACTATGTGGATCGGTTATCGCCACGGGGGCGGTATCGACCGTGTCCATCCGCAGCCTGGGGGCATCGATATCGAGAAAGGCGTCCAGAGACGTGGCAGCGACGGACTCGTGTACTTCCTGGAATTCGATGCCTCGGGGCGGCTGTGGGTGGGAACAGAGCGGGGCGTGGACACGTGGGATGGTGCCCGCTGGAGCCACTACGATACCCGGGACGGTTTGGCGTGGGACGACTGCAACCTGAATGCGTTCGCCGAGGAGGCCGATGGCACAGTCTGGATCGGAACCAGCGGTGGACTCTCTCGTTTCAAGCCGAGTCCGCACCGCGAGCCCGGAGCACCGCCCGAGGTCGTTTTCACGAAGCTGGTCATGGGACGGACGGATGTTTCCGGGCAGCGCAACCCATCCTTCGGCATTCGTTCAAACTCTCTCATCGCAAGATACGCGGCGCCGAATGCTCCCCGTCAAAACGGGATTGTTTTTCGCTACCGGTTGGAGGGCGCGAATTCAGCCTGGACCGAGACGGCTCAAAGAGAACTGCAGTTCGCAGAACTGGCGCCCGGAGCATATCGGCTGGAGATAGAAGCCCGAGACAGCGAAGGAGTGTGGAGTGGTCACCGGGCTGAGTTTCCATTTGAAATCCTGACTCCGTGGTATCGGACGTGGTGGTTCGTCAGCACATGCGGATTGGTCCCTGTGTCGGTAGTTTTGGGTCTCCTTCGCCTGCGGATGCTGGCGGCGCAAAGACGGGAACAGGAACTCCATCGAGTGGTGGCAGAGAAAACAGCGGATCTACGGCGGGTCAATGAGGATCTGTTGCGGCTATCGTCACTCGATTCGCTGACCGGGCTGGCGAACAGGCGAGTGTTTGACCAAACACTTAAAATGGAATGCGCTCGCCTGCAGAGAACGGGTTCCGCAGTCTCGCTCCTAATCCTCGATATCGATTACTTTAAGGCGCTTAACGATTCCGCGGGGCACCAACGAGGCGATGAGTACCTTAGGTTAGTGGGATCGGAACTAAAACGTCTTGCCAAGCGCCAGATTGATTTGGCCGCGCGCTATGGCGGTGAGGAGTTCGCCATGATTCTTCCGGAAACAGGCGACGCCGGGGCGGCGCATTTTGCGGAGTTGGTGCTGCTGGCAATCGCTGGTCTCAAGTTGCCGCATCCTGCATCGCCGGTCGCCCCGTTTCTGACGGTCAGCGTGGGCGTCGCGACTGCAACGATCGAGTTTCATAGTTCTCCTGAAGAATTGGTAGCCGCTGCGGACCAGGCGCTCTACGGTGCGAAAGGGAGTGGTCGGAATCGAGTGAACGTGGCTCAATGTGAAACAATTCCGCAGGAGATAGCGAATCCCGCGGCCCTCAGATAGCTACCGGCTGTCTCCCGACGCACCCCGATCTCTCGCTCGATGCGCCGCAATGGCCATCCAAGCCGTCCCAGGGAAACTTGTTGTCTTTTATCTTCGCTCAAGACGTTACTCAAACCGACGAAGGCTACAGTGCCTCATGTCGGAATCAACGTCCCAAGCTTCATTCTGGTTGGCCGGTTTTCAGGCGATCCTCATTGGCCGCTTGGGGTGACCCCTGAGGTCGCGACACCAAGCAGCAGACTCGATGTGGAAAGTATGCCGTCGTTCGCGCCCAATACGCAGCGCGCAGCCAGCCGATGCGTCCAGGGTGTCGTTCCTTGTTGCCTTCGGCATTCCTTGGGCCGCGATGCTAATCGCAAGAGCAAGGCACGTTGTTTTTCCCGAAATTACAGCGGCCTTTATGGCTGGTGCAGCTTTTTGCAGTGTGGGAGGCGTCGCCGCAACGTATTTAGACTCTGGACGCTCTGGCCTGAAGGAATTGGGGCGTCGCTGTTTGCTTTATCGCGTGTCGATTGCTTGGTGGCTCTTTGCACTCTTTACGGCGTTGGGTGTGCATGTTGTCGCGACAATTATTTACGGCCTTCTGCATGGTGGGATTGGCGCAATCAAGCCGATGGAATTGTTCCACGAATGGTGGCTGTTTTACGTGTTGTTGCAAGGGCCATTGGGCGAAGAACTCGGGTGGCGTGGCTTTCTACTTCCTCGCCTCCCGCAAAGGTATTCTCCACTCTCGGCCAGCGTGATTTTAGGAATCGTCTGTGGCTCATGTGTAGGAAAGCAAATCTTTGCGATCTCTTTTCCGGGCATACCACTCCCATGCATCACAATTGCAAGCAGAATGCTTCCGCGTGTGTGCAAGAACAGCAGCGTCATCAGAATACTGAGAGAGATCGCGCTTGCCGTGAACAGGGAGAGGATGGTGAACGGCGAGAAGAACACGTTGATGTGCCACGCACCAGACTGGCTCAGAGCTGTCGTAGTCATTACGGTAGCGGCCTTGGTGGTTGGCATTACTGGTGGAAAGCTGGGTGCATCCCGATTACGAAAACCGTAACTGTTGTAACATCCCCATTACACTCATCATGGCCTTGCGCTGGGCACTTGAGTGTAATCGCCTGGTTTCGTAAACCATGATGGAACTTAGCGAAGATTCGGCGTAAAGTGCTTACCATCAAGGACACAAGTACCGAAGCGGCCCTGCTAAATAAGTCGCTACGGAAGCGTCGTCGGGGGTCATACTAAGCACAGATGAGAATCTCTTGTTGGCTTGTTATCTGCTTCGCATTTTTTGTCTCATATTTGCCTGCAGCACACAGCCAACAGACATCTGGTCGAGCATCGAATGTCGGCGTGGTGAAGGGTCAAGTCGGCGCTGAACAAAAAGCTGGCGTAGTCTTGCCCGCGCAATCGGCCACCGTATGCGTGATGTTTGCTTCGGGAATGGCCAGCGGGTCGTTTACGCACCGCTACGACACCGACACGGCGGGTGGGCAATACAAATACAAGTTGGAAAAACTGGATGCCTCCGCGAACAAGCAGGTGAAAACCCTCGCGAAAAGTGGGCAATCAGACCAAATAGCAAAAATCTATCTTGGGAGTGTAGATGCCGCGTTGGCAGCTGTGTCTGCGTGGGCGAGCAAACATCCTGACCGGGCGTGGCAGGTGAGAACGGTTACGCCTGACGCGGAGGGCTTCTGGTCAACTGACGACCTGCCCCCCGGTTCGTACGAAATCGTCGCCCGTGGAGCCGTTAGAGGACACGATGCTGACTGGGAAGCCTCAGTGGACCTCGATTCCGGTAAGACAATATCGCTACCGCTAACGAGACCCCGCTTCTTCCGCCCCTAGCCTGTGCCGCTAATTGGTCACAAGCGCCCCTGCGATGCCGTGGTTGTTGAAAAATCCCCATAACACTCAATGACAGGTCCCGCACCATTTTGCAGCGGCAGACTCAGGACAGCAGCAGGTTGTCGAACGCATTCGGAGCAAGCTCGGCTAGTGAGTGCGTTGCGAGGTCGGCGGGCAGGGGTTTGCCGTTGCGGGTTACGCCGATGCTTTTCATGCCGGCGGCGCGGGCGGCTTCGATGCCGTGCAGGGCGTCTTCGACGACGATGCAGTGACTCGGAGGGACGTTGAGTTTGGCGGCGGCGACCAGGAAGACTTCTGGGTCGGGCTTGCCGCGGTGCACGTCTTCGGCGGAGACGATGGCATCGAAGCAGTCGGCGGTGTGGAGGGCTTCGAGGATGGTTTTGACATTCTTGCGCGGGGCGGCGGAGGCGATGGCCTGGCGCCATCCTTGCTGGTGCAGACGGCGGACCCACTGGGAGACGCCGGGAAGCGGTTCGATGCCTTGCTGACGCACGTGCTGGCGGTAGAGGGCTTCTTTGGCGTCGCCGACGCGCTCGATGAGTTCGGGGGTGGCTTGGGCGCCGAGCCATTGGCGGAGGATGGAGTCGTTGCGCTGGCCGAAGGTGGCGAGGAACTGGTCGTGGGTGATGGGATGGCCTTCGCGGGCCATGGTGTCGCGCCAGGCCTGCCAGTGGTAGTCGGCGGAGTCGACGAGGGTTCCGTCCATGTCCCAGAGTACGGCGCGGGTGGGGGTCATTGGAGATTTGATGTTAGAGCATTTTGAGGGATTCTCGTTGGCGGGGGACGGTGCGTCTAGCCAGCGTATTGTAGGCCGGGGCGGCGCGATGTTTTCTTCAACTGGCGAAATATCGCCATAGCACGCAATATAAAAGGCGCCCACTTTGCGGTAGGTTGTGATTGTTGGAACCACCACTTACCGAAAAGGAGCGCCGTTATGAACCAAGAAAAGTATATTGGCATGGACGTTCACCAAGCAACGATCTCGGTTGCCGT
>DATKGE010000076.1:0-17703 GCA_035510955.1 Occallatibacter sp.
CACCGATCGTGGAATGCCGATGGGCAGCAGCATGTCGTAGTTCAGATCGAGCGAAATCTGCCCTGCCGGCACGGGCGGATGCATGCCCAGATACTGCGAGCCCAGCAGCCCCTGCTCTTCGGCCGTGACGGCAGCAAAATAAACCGCGTGCGGCGGCCGCACCGGCGACTGCGCAAAGGCACGGGCCATCTCCAGCAGAATTCCGCAACCCGTCCCGTTGTCGGCGGCGCCGTTGTAGATGTTGTCACCCTTCATGTCCGGGTCAATGCCCAGGTGGTCGTAATGTGCTGTGTAAAGGACTGCCTGATTCGCATCGCTTACGCCGGGAACGCGGCCCACGACGTTTGAGCTGACGTAGCGGCGAACGCGGCTCTCGATATGCGCATGTAGCCGAACCGGAAGTTCGACGGCATGGAAGGCGCCCGGCTTTCCAGCAGTGTCAATGGCCTGGTCGAGATCGCCCAGCCCGGCCAGCGTAAACAGCCGCTGAGCCACATCATGCTGAATCCACGCCGCCGCCCGCAGCGTGGCGCTGGGGTCACCCTGGAGGTAGCTCTTCTCTACAGATTGGCTATTACGCACGACTTCCCACCCATAGCTGGCTAGGTCAGTGCGGTGAATAATCAACACACCCACCGCCCCACGCCGCGCCGCCTCCTCATACTAGTAGGTCCAGCGGCCGTAGTAAGTGAGCGCCTTGCCTTTGAAAAACTTCTCGTCGTCGGAAGGCGGCTCGTTCACAATCACCAGCGCGACTTTACCCTTCAGGTCAATTTCATTGCCGTTCGGACCGGCATAGTCGTCCCACTGGTACTCCGGCGCGTGAATCCCATATCCGACAAAGACGACGGGCGCGTCGAAGTCCGCTGTTGCCTGGCCAGTCTGGTCTTTCGAGACGACCTCCGAGCCGTAAGCCAGATCGACGGGCGCACCGGTTGCCGGCTCAAGCGAGAACTTCGTTTTGTCCTCAATGGTGTGCACGGCCACCAGCGGAACTTTTTGGAAGTAGCTTCCGTTTTCACCTGCAGGCTCGACGCCAGCCAGGGCAAACTGCGTGGCGATATACTCGGCCGCCAGCTCCGCGCCGCGTGTGCCTGGCCCGCGCCCTTCGAGCAGATCGAGCGATAGGAAGCGCACATGAGCGCGAATCTTTTCCGAATCAATGGAAGCAGCTGCGGCGCGGGCGGCCTGCGGCAGACCTGAAACCGCAGGGACAGGCTGATCGTCGGTTTGCTGCGCGCTAACAAGACGCGCTGTTAAATAGGCGACGGCCACGAGGGTGAGGGCTAAATTGCGGCGCATGAAATCTCCAATAGAGGATTCGCTTGAGAGCCTTGGACTGGGAGTTTACTTCAGACCCGCGGGAGAGACACTCCGATTTTATCCTCTTTTATCCTCGCACCCAACGAGTACCATACATCTTTCTGGAACGGCCAACGGGCAGCGCGTAAGGTCACACTGCTCATGGCATCTGGGGACGGCCGGCTGCGATGGTTCTTGCAATCCAGTCGGCGTGAGGAAGACCGGATTCAGAAAGCGCCTTCAGCTCCTTGTCCACGTCGTATTCGACGCGCCGGATAACCGGCTCCAGCTCATCCAACAACAGATACGCGGAGCGGCGGTCGCCGTCATACGAGAGACTCACGCTGCCGGTGTTGGCAACGACCATGCCTGAGACGCTGGGAATGCCTGCCAATCTGCGAACCCTTCTCACATTGCGAATGTAGGAGCGATGAATATGCGCGTAGACGGCAATTGGCTGGCCGAGCGGCCCATAGACCTGCTCCAGCTCCGCATCGGCAGCTTCCGGTGAAGGCGCGCGCCACAGGCTTTCAGGGCTGGCGTGGAGCAGCGCCATGGGGCCGTGAACGAGCGTGCGCGGCAAGCCCTGCAGCCATGCGAGTCTCTCCGCTCCAAGCGCTTCGCGTGTCGACGCTGCCATCTCTTCCACAGCGGCAAAAACAGGCTGCAACGTCTGCGTCGATTGGCTCGCAAACTCCGCGAGCGACGCGGGACGAAAAAGCAATTCGTCCGTGTTGCCAACCACGCCCTGCCATCCGAGCGCGCGGATGCGGTCCACAATCTCCGCAGGACGCGCACCTCCGTCGGCCAGATCGCCGCCATGGAAGATCAGGTCGGGAGCGGTTTCCCGCAGATCTGCGACGACCGCCTCAAACGCGGTCAGGTTGCCGTGAATGTCCGATACGATTGCGATGCGCATGATAGAACCGAACGCCAAGGCTTTCAGAATACGTCGTCATCAGCCTTCTGTGTAATGGCGTCCCTCGGCGCACCAGTCAGCAAATGCGCGCGTGTGAGCACCTTGCGCGAGAGGCCGGTCAACGCCATCCCGGCAGCCTCGGCCAGCGGGACCCAGCGACGCTCTTCGCCGGGCACGGTCAGCGCATCCACATCGTCCTCAAACACGATGCGAATGCGCACGTAATAATTCACCTGCATGATGGCGTGCCGCACCGTCATACGCAAAGCATCGTCAGGCACGGCTGTCTCTTTCAATGCGGGCAACTCCCAAAGCCCCGGCATCACTGTGTGCGACGCCGCCCGCTTCTCCAGCAGAACTTCCCGGCCGGCCTTAACTCCGTGCCGCGCGGCGCGAACCGCCAGCGCGTAAGCCACCTCTCGGCTGGTCATTTTGGCCCGCGGCGCCGTCTTGTGCTCCCCCTTTGTCTTGCAGCCCGCGGCCCACGGGCAGACAAGGCACTGCGGATTGCGCGGCAGGCAAACCGTCGCACCCAGCTCCATCATTGCCTGATTGAAGTCGCCCGGCTGCTTCGGATCCACAAGCTCGGCAGCCCGGGATTCAATCCGTTGCCGCAGGGCAGCGTGGCCCGCTGTGCCGGCTTCCCAGCCTTCCAGCCGGCACAGGACGCGCTCCACATTCCCATCCACCACCGCTACCGCTTCCCCATGGGCGATGCTGGCAATGGCCGCGGCCGTGTAAGCGCCGATGCCCGGCAGGGAACGCAGCGCTGCCGCATTGCGCGGCAGATTTCCCTTGAGCTGCCCGGCAACAAATTGCGCCGCCTTGTGCAACATCCGTGCGCGCCGGTAGTAGCCCAGGCCGCTCCACAGCGCCAGAACCTCTTCTTCGCCTGCCAGCGCCAGCGACAGCAGCGTGGGAAAGCGCGTCAGAAAAGCCTGGTAGTGCTCCACCACCACCGCCACCCGCGTCTGCTGCAACATGATTTCCGAGACCCAGATCGCATAAGGGTCGGCGCTGCGCCGCCAGGGCAGATCGCGCCGGTTGCGCACGTACCAGGTCAGCAACCCGGAGCGCAGGCTTGTCCTCGCCGCATCGGGAACGGCCTCGTCCTGCTTTCTGTCGGACCGGGCGCGGATCGGCAAACTCCGGCGCTGCCCGTTCTTACTGGCCATTTCAGCCCTTGACTTCTCGCGGTTTAGCTGGGTTTTCGGCATTCGCTTTGGTTGTGCCTTCATCATCCCGGTACGGCAAGTCCCTCTTCAGTCTGGTGTACCTGGCACCGATCCAAGAGGCTGAGACGGACAAGTTGGCTCCGTGGTAATCTTAGCCCACATGCTTCCCAGCAGGGTGTCCATCCTCGCCCGGCCAGGCTTTCCGGCTGACGCGCATGCTGGCTCACCCGGCATCACGAAAACCCGGTAATTCCGACAACGTTCTGGAGACTCCCCCTGAAGGACTTGTCCATCTTCGCCAGGCTCGCCTGCGTAGCGATGCCACTGGTTCTGTCCGCTGGCTGCCCGATGGCACAGACTCAGTCTGTCGATCAGGTCAAAGCCGCGATGCCCGCCTCATTGGCGCCTGACCTCGAGTGGATTCCACGCGACGCGGCCCCGGCACAGGAGAACTTTGCCACCGTCGCCCCCGGCTATTCCTCCTCCAACCTGGGCAGCCTGGAGCTCGCCGCGGACACTGAACCTGCGCTCCCATCCGCTCCCGGCCTTGCCGCTTCCGCCGCGAATCCGGAACGCGAGAACGTTCCCTATACGGCCGAGTGGCACCAGCCGCCGTTTTCGCGCATCGGCATCGGCGCAGACGTCTCCCTGCTCGGCTTCGGCATCAAGCCGGCCATTGTGCTCGACGAGTATCTCGATGCGCGTGGCCTGATCAGCTTCTTCGGCCTTACCACCGGCCAATTCGAGGTGGACGGATTCAAAATCAATGCCAACATCCACATGGCGTCGGCCGCGGCCGCGGTCGATGTTTACCCGTACAACAGCATCTGGCGGTTGAGCGCCGGACTCTTCTTCTTTAACGGCAACCAGATTTCCGCGGCCACGACCATCGCACCCGGAACCAGCTTCAACCTCGGTTCTGTAAATTACTATTCGTCCAATACTGATCCGCTCAATGGCAGCGTGGTGCTCGGCCTGCATACCGTCAAGCCGGCGCCGATGGTTTCGTTCGGCTTTGGCAGGTTCATCCCGCGCTCCAATCGCCACTGGTCGTTCCCGACGGAGTTTGGCGTGATTTATATGGGCGCCCCTTCGTTGACGGTGATTCCTGCTGGAGAAGTTTGCACCGACAAGGCACAAACCAACTGCAGCAACATTGGCGATCCCACCAATCCCGTGGCCATCGCCTTCAACAGCAACCTGCAGGCAAAGCTCACCCAGTGGAGAGCGGATCTGAACAGGGTCCAGTTTTATCCCATCTTTTCCTACAGCGTGGTCTATAGCTTCAATATTCGTTAGGCCAGATCGCCAGTTTCCACGCGGTAGCTCAAGAGAGACCCATCTTATCCGCGAACAGCCTTCACCCTCGAGAAACCTCACAGGAAGTTTCAGAATAGAAACACCCCTTCCGCAATTGGCCCCCCCACAAAAGGTGCAGAAGAAACAGGGGTTCCGATAGTAGTAGCCATGCTACGGTTACTTCAGTGCTCCCCTCCATCGGCTGCAAAGAAGCCAGGCCGTCCGGCCTGGACTGAGCGAGCCTGCGTGGATGGGTGCAACCCGGCAGGGTCAAAACACTCCCTGCAACCAACTCTCCAGGAGTCTTGTTCATGAACCGATCCACTCTCTTTCTGACCATCGCGCTGCTCGCCGCGCCCGTCGTGCTTATGGCGCAGTCGCCGTCCTTCTCCTCCAGCTCCTCCAGCCTGGTGGCTGCCGAACCAGTTCCCGACGGCGGGGCAGGCCAGACAGCCTCACCGTTCCTGACTTCCACGGGTAGCAGCTCCGCAAGCCCGCTTTCGCGCGTCGGCTTTGGCGCCGGCATCTCGCCGCTCGGCATCCAGTTGGAGGCGGCTACGAACCTGAGCAACCACTTCAACCTGCGCGGCACGGGCAACTTCTTCAACTACTCTGCCAACTTCACCACCGACGGCATCAACGCTACCGCCAAGCTGAATCTGGCCTCGGCCCGCGCTTCTGTGGACGTGTACCCCTTCCGTCGTGGATGGCGCATCAGCCCCGGACTGATGTTCATCAACCAAAACCAAATCACGGCCGCCACCAATGTGGCCGCAGGCACCAGCTTTACCTTGAACGGCACGACTTACTATTCTGCCAATGCCAACTCCGCCACCGGGGCAACCCCCGTCACCGGCAGCGGAATCCTGGGCCTGAACACCAACAAGCCGGCTTTCACCGTCACCACCGGCTGGGGCAACATGGTTCGCAGCAGCGGGCACTGGTCGTTCCCGTTCGAGATCGGCGCGGCCTTTATTGGAGCACCCAGCGTGAACGTGAATCTGACCGGCTGGGCCTGCTACGACCAGGCGCAGACCGAGTGCACCAACATTGCCAACCCCAACAACCCCATCGCCGTCGCCATTCAAAGCAACCTGACTGCGCAGGAGGCCAAGTGGGCCAGCGATCTGAAACCGCTCAACACCTTCCCCATCGTCTCCGGCGGCGTGGCATACAGCTTTCACCTCCGCAAGATGTAGCAGAAATCCGGGTCGGGTGCCCCACCCTCGCCGGGTGCCGGGTGCCCCACCGGGGCACCGGGGCACCCTCTGGGTCGGTCGCGCAGTTCCCGGGGTCACCTGCGACAGGTCTTGGTCGCAGGGGTGGAGTTCCATCGCGGAAGGTGGGATACAACTGACCTCAATCTCACCCCGCAACCTTCATCATCTTCACCACCGGCAGCGCCTCGCCATTGCTGAGCGGAACGGCAATCCGTTCCACCTCCACATACCCCTTCAGCCGGTAAAGCGGCACGCCGGTCAGCGTCGATCCCATCTCGAAGCGCCGGAACCCAGCCGCCCGAGCCGCATCCTCCACGCGCGCCAGAATCAGCGTCCCCAGCCCACGCCGCGCATACGCCGGGTGCACAAAGATTGCGCGCACTTTGGCCGCATCGGTCGCGGGGTCCAGCAGCACCGGCTCCCGTCCCGGCCCGCGATCCGCCCCAAACAGCGTCTTCCGCTTCGACCAGCCGCCGCACCCTGCAAGCGCCTGGCCCGACGCGGAAAGAATCGTTCGTGCGGTAGGTCCGGGCTGGTAGGTCTGGGCTTCAGCATTGACATCCGAATCGCCAGAAGAAGCCGTGGCTTCAGCCCCTGAGGCATGCTCTCCGCCGCCGACAGCCTCAGCTACAAAATAGGTCTTGTCTCGAATCAGTTGCGTGTCGAGCCCCAGCACCGTCCCCAGCGCACCCTCAATCTGCGCCGGAGTGTAGTCGCCCGCCTGCAGCCCGCGCACCGACGCCTCAATTAGCGCGTGCAACGCCGGGATGTCCTCCTCCGTTGCCAGTCGTAGCGCAAAATGATCTTGAATTTCCATGAAGCAATCAGCTCGGCCAGCAGCCCAGATTTACTATTCCCTATTCCCTAATCTCTATTCCCTGTCTTTTCCACTTCCACCAGCGTCGAATAAAACGTTGCCCCCGCGCCCAGGTCCGTCAGCCGCTCGCTGGTCAGCGCGTTCACGTTGGCCCCATCCGCGCTCAGCTTGGCCCAGTCCAGCTTCCCTGCAACTACGCCTTGCGGAAGGCTCGCATTCATCATCGCCGTCAGCGCGAGCGCGCCGCGGTCGTTCCAGATGCGCACCGCGTCGCCCTCGGCAATCCCGCGCGCCGCCGCATCCGCCGGATGCATCTCCAGCCGCTGGCTGGTCCGTGCCTCCATCTTGCGGTGTCCGTCCAGATTGGCGAAGGTCGAGTTCATATAGTTGTCCGCCTTCCGGCTCAAAAACTCGAGCGGATAGCGCTTTGCCAGTTCGCCAAACCGCGACTCCATATTCGCAACAAACCCCGGAAGCGGATCGAGGCCCTGCGCCGCCAACGTCTCGGAATAGAACTCGATCTTGCCCGAAGGCGTCGGCAGCGGGCCGGCAAGATACGGCTGAAACGGCCGCCCCTCGGGATCGCGATGAAACGCAAGCGGTATATGCCCCCGCTCCTTCAAGTCCGCGAGCGTAACGTGTTCCATCTCCGGCCGCGTCGAGTGCCCGTTCGTCCCAATGGCCAGCGCCTGGCGTATCAAATCCATTTCCGAATCGCGGAAGCACTCCTCCTCGAATCCCATCCGCGCGGCGAGCTCCCGAAACAGCCAGACATTCGGACGCGCCTCGCCGGGCGGTTGAATTGCCTGTTGCGAGAGCTGCACAAAGTAGTGCCCGTAGGCTCCTTGCACATCCGTATGCTCCAGAAACGTGGTGGCCGGCAGAATATAGTCCGCATAATCGGTCGTGTCCGTAAAAAACAGCTCGTGCACCACCGTGAACAGGTCCGCCCGCGCCATTCCGCGCTTTACCGCGTTATGGTTCGGCGCCACCGCTCCGGGGTTCGAGTTATACACAAAAAGCGCCTTCACCGGCGGGCCGTTGCGAGAAGCCTTGTCTCCATCGGTCACCTCATCACCAACTGATCCCTGATCCCTGACCCCTGACCCCTGCTCGGCAAGCGCCTTGCCGAGCTCCGACATATTCACCACCCGCGCCAGCCTCTTCAGCGGCGAACCCAGCGCCAAATCCGGCCGTTCCAACGCCTCCTTGTCCCACTTGAACGCTCCGGAAGTCGAGAGCTGCCCACCCCCGCCGCGATGCTTCCAAGCTCCGGTCAGCGCCGGCAGCATGGCAATGGCCCGCACTGCCGTCCCGCCGTTCTCCGACCGCTGCACGCCATAATTGAGCCGCAGCGCCGTCGGCCGAGTCGTTGCGTACTCCCGCGCCAGCCGCTCAATCTCCGCCGCCGTCATCCCCGTCCACGCCGCCACCCGCTCCGGCGTATACTCCCGCGCCCGCTCGGCCAGCTGCTCAAACCCATGCGTCATTTCGGCAATGTAAGCGCGGTCTTCGAGGCCCTCGTTCAGAATCACATGCATCATGCCCAGCGCCAGCGCTCCATCCGTACCCGGCCTTATGGCAATATGCCAGTTCGCCAGCGCCGCCGTGCGCGTTCTGTATGGATCGATCACAATCAGCCGCGCACCATTGCGCCTGGCCTGCTCCACCATCGGCCACAGGTGCACGTTGTTCCCGTGGATATTCGCGCCCCACGCCAGGATCAGCTTGGCCAGCCGGAAGTCTTCCGTCGGCGTGCCCAGCTTCCTGCCATACACCAGGTTCCATGCCACGCCGCCGGCCTCCGAGCAGATGGTCCGGTCCAGTTGGCTCGCGCCCAGGCGATGAAAGAAGCGCCGGTCCATTGACCCATAGCCCAGCACGCCAATCGTCCCCGCATAGCTGTAAGGCAGAATCGCTTCCGGTCCAAACTCATCCGCAACACTTCTTAGCCGCGCCGCAATTGCATCCAGCGCCTCATCCCAGGTCACGCGCTCAAATGCTTCGTGCTCGCGCCCTCGCTCCAGCGACCCTTTGGTGACTCCGGCCTTTCGTCTCAAGGGGAAAAGAATCCGCTCGGGTGCGTACACGCGGTCCAGGTACTTGGCCACCTTGCCGCAAAGAAATCCCTGAGTCACCGGATGCTTCGGATCGCCGGCCACCTTCACCGCGCGCCCATCGCCATCGACGGTCACCAGCACGCCGCAACTGTCCGGGCAGTCGTGCGAGCACACCGTATGCACAATGCGAAAGGGAGTGGAAGCGGCAGCCGCGGTCATGCTGTCATTGTAAGCTGATTCCAGTTCGTTTCCACCCCGGAGAAACCACGATGAAGCGCATTGCCCCGGTCCTGCTCCTGTTGATGGTCGCAGCAACCCTCATCCACGCCCAGTCTCCCACTCAAGACGAAGCCGCCATCCGCGCCGCCCTCGCCGCGCAGGCCGACGCCTGGAACCGCGCCGACATTCCTACCTTCATGCAGACCTACGAAAACTCGCCGGACACGACCTTCATCGGCGCCACGCTCCGCAAGGGCTACGGACCGATCCTCGAGCGCTACACCAAGGCCTACACAACCCCCGAACAGATGGGCAAGCTCACTTTTGGCAATCTTGAGATTCGTCTGCTCCCCACCTCGGGCGGCGTGGTTGAGTACGCCGTCGTCACCGGCACCTTTCACCTTGACCGCGCCGCTCACGGCGAAGCCAAGAAAGACGACGGCATCTTTTCGCTCGTGTGGCGCAAAGGCCCGCAAGGCTGGAAGATCATCCTCGACCACACCAGTTGACCGGGCTCTCGCGCGCCAGTGGCAAAGGCGGCGGAACCAACTCGCGCCTCCCTGCGTAGTTGAAAGGCAATGCAAAGGATCGGCCGGCCGGCATTCAGGCTGCAGGGGTTCAATCGCCTCGCCGCAGCGTGCCCGTCCTCGCACAGGAGGCGAAGGAATTATGCATCCGTTTCTTCGCCGGATCCTCGCAATCGTCTGGGCCGGATTCCTGGGCTTTCTCATCCTAGTCTTCGGCGCTGGAGTCTGGTCTGCTCTGGTCGCCGTCAATCTCAGCGTCACCCCGGCGATTCCCTGGGCAGTCCCCGCAATGTCAGTCGTGCTGGTTCTGCTGTGGGTTTATCTTGCCGGCAAAGGATGGCCGCGAAGCACTGCGCAGGCGCGCCGTTTATGTCTGCGCGCCAATCTTGTCCCGGCGCGCGTCTTCGGCTGGTCAGTACTGGCCGGCGTGCTCTCGGTCATCGCCTTCGCGGGCTTCTGGATCGTGATGGTTGAGCTGGTCCGCATGCCGGGCAACGCGCTACCCGATCTATCGCGCTATCCCATGCTCACCGTCGCAGCCATGATCGTCATGGGCTCCGTCGCCGCCCCGCTCACCGAGGAACCGGCCTTCCGCGGTTATTGCCAGGTCATCCTGGAGCGCCACTTCAACGCTCCTGTCGCCGTGATCCTTTCGTCCATTCTCTTCGCGCTTGCGCACGGCCCCACGCAGGGCTTTCTCTGGCCCAAGTTGCTCTTCTACTTTCTTGTCGGAGTCGTCTTCGGCACCACTGCCAGCCTTACAAACTCGATCCTGCCCGCCATCCCCGGCCACGTGTTCGGGCTGCTGATCTTCTTCACCCTGGTCTGGCCCCACGATGTCGCGCGGCGCCTGGTTTGGGAGAACGGCGCGGACCTATGGTTCTGGATTCACGTTGCCCAGACAATCGTCTTTGCCGCGCTCGCTATCTGGGCCTTGCGGCGGCTTGCGAAAGCTTCACGCAATTCCAAGGCTCTGAAAACAGCTCCGACGTAGAGCCGAGACTCGAAAATCACCCTCGACCACACAGGCTAGTACGCGCTCTTAACCAGCACGTATACGGGCGCATTCAGGTCGTGCTCGTTCTCATTCACGAACTCAGCCCTGTCTGCTCCGTCCAGCTTCAGTGCGAAGTTCACCGGTCCGTCGTTCAACGAGCCCGGCGGATGCGCGCGCCGATGGCTCACTTGAAACGTCAGCGTCTTGCCGTCGAACCTCGGGTTGAACAGCGGCTCCGGAACCCCCGGCGTCGCAGTCACCGGTTGCCCAGGTTCGCGCCGGTGCAGATAGAACAGCACGGCCCCGGTCAGGCTTCCGCCTTCGTCCGTTACGGTCAGCGTGACCGCGGGCAGGTCTTCCATCTGGCAGCGCCAGATGCCCTCAATCGACGCGGCACTCGTGCTGCTCGTCTGCGCCAATCCAGCCATCGACGTCATCACCATCACAACGCACCCAAGAACGATTCTGCTTCTCATCTCTCCCTCCTTTGTGGACCATCAGCCCTGGTTTTTCGCAATCGCCGCCGTCGCCAGCGTTCCACCTAGACCCATCGTCTCCACAGCCGACGACGGCACAATCACCATCGATCCTCTTTCCTTGATCGCCTCGTACAGCATGTTCATGGCGCGCAGATGCAGCGCTCCAGGATTGTCGTTATAAACCCGCGAGGCCTCGGCAAACTGTTCCGACACCTGCACTTCGGCGTGGCCCAGAATCACGCGCGCCTGCCGCTCCCGCTCTGCCTGGGCCTGTTGCGACATTGCGTCTTCAAGGCTCTGCGGAATTCGCACGTCGCGAATCTCGACCGATTGCACAGTGATCCCCCACGGATTCGTCTTCTCGTCCAGGATCTGCTGCAGCTGGCGCCCCATCACCTCGCGCTCAGTGATCATCTGCGCCAGTTCGTGCCGACCGATCGACTCCCGCAGCGCCGTCTGCGCGCTCATGTTCACCGCCTCGGTAAAGTTCTCCACTTCCAGAATCGCTTTCTCCGCGTTCCACACCATCCAGAACACGATCGCATCCACGTTCACAGGAACCGTATCGCGGGTCAGCGTCGACTCCGCAGTCACGCTGTGCACGCGCACCCGCTGGTCGATGTAGTGGCTGATGGTTTCGAACACCGGAACCACATGAAACCACCCCGGCCCGCGCAACCCAACGTAGCGGCCCAGGCGCAGCAGCGCCACCTTTTCCCATTGCTGAACCACCTTGATGGCGAACAGCAGGTAGACGCCAATCACCCCGCCCACGATCAGCGGCACGGGGTTCTTGATCAAGGCACTCACTATGAAGCCTGCGCCGGTGCAGACAACAAACGCCGTTACCGCTACTCGATTCAGCGGAACAAACTCCACTTTCGCTCTCATCGCTCATCTCCTTCGCGCCGGCTCTCCACCTAGTCCGCGCAACTCCTCGATCAGTTCATCCACCGTGAATCCCGCCGCCCCGGCGCGCGCCACGCAATCGCTCACAATCTGCGTCAACTGCCGCTCCCGCTGCGCGTCCGCCCGCTTCATCTTCTGCGTGCTGATAAATGTGCCCGTGCCCTGGTGCGTCTCCAGCAGCCCGCCCAGTTCAAGTTCGCGGTAGGCGCGAACAACAGTGTTGGGATTGATTTCCAGGTCGACCGCAAGCTGGCGCACTGTGGGCAGTTGATCTCCGGCCATCAGCGAGCCCGAAGCAATGCCGCCGCGCACCTGGTCCATAATCTGCCGGTACACCGGCATGCCGCTGTGCAGGTCCAGCAGAAAGCGAAATCCATTCGATTTGGGAAGCGCACTCATCACACAATCAGTGTACTATAAGACTAGTACATTATGTCAAGAGAAAAATTCGATCCTGTGGACTTATTTTTTGTTTTTGCCGAAGGACATTTGACCTTTCCCCCTGCAAAACGTGTCCCTCAGCGAGGTGCTTCAAGAGGCAAAGAGAAGCGAAGATGGGGAGTGACAAGCGGGGCAGATACACGCTTGAGTTCAAGCATGAGGCGGTTCGACTTGTTGAGTCGGGTCAGACACTGGCATCAGCCGCACGGAGCCTTGGCGATCGGGCGCAGATCAAAAGCCCTCGATGTCCATGCGCTGATTGACACCCTGGGTCTACTATTTCGGACAAGAGAGATGCCCGCATAAGTTGCCGATCTTAAAGAATGGTCGGGGAGAGAGGATTTGAACCTCCGACCCCCTGGCCCCGTACTGTCAAGCTCAAAAATCTAAGTCCCTTGACAGGTGTCGCTTAGGGGACTGAAGGCCTTTCTAACTTCCCTCCAATCGTACCGAAGCTATACCGAGGATTCCCGCAGTGCAAGAGAGCTATGGCTTTCTAGCCTCTGCCTCTGCCAGCCATCCGCGGCGCAATGTCTCCGCGGGGATGCTCGACATGTAAGGCTTGATGTCGAGGATCGGCGTTCCGTCGAGCATATCGAGTCCGCGAACGTGAAGAGCGCCACCTTCACGCCGCAGGAGTTCGACGACGGTTAGACCGATAGGATTCGGGCGGCGGGGAGATCGAGTGGCAAACACGCCATGGGCCATGCTGTCGGTAGGCGGCTTGCCGATCAAATCAAAGCCATTGGAACGGTCAAAGACCCAAATGACGAAAAGATGAGAAAATCCCTCAATGTCGGCAAGCCCAGGTTCAAATTCGGGCAGGATATTCAGAACACCCTCTGCCTGGTGTTCGGCTCCAAGACCCTTGGGAATCGCGGCTGCATCCTTGTAGGGACTGAACACCGATCCAATTGGCTGCGGCGTAAACATGGGTGCCAATACCTCTGCATCCATCTTATGGTCAGACGATCGCTGGCTTTGACCTGGTTTCAGGTCTACTTCGCAAATGTGATCGGGCTCATCGCCACCACCGGCGCGGAGCCGATTGTGCTGGCGACGTTGGCCACTCGCTCATACGACTGCAGCCGATCCGCATGCTCATAGGTATCAGAAACCACAATGACCTCGCTGGCCCCGGTATCGGTCACCAGCTTCTCCAGGCCCGCCTTTACGGTTCGATCCGATCCCACAATCGCTGCGCTCATCTTGCTCTCGACTGCTTCTCGCTCCCAATCCTTCCATAGTGGCTCCATCGAGTCTACCGGCGGCAACAACTCTACCGGCTGATTCCGGATCAACCTCAAAAATCGCTGTTGCGAGGTTGTGGACAACCGTCGCGCCGTCGCGTCCGTCTCCGCTGCAATCACCTGGAGTGCGACCGTCAAATAGGGCTTTGCGAGTACTTTGCTCGGCCGGAACTGCTCGTAGTACAACTCTGCCGCAGCGTAAAGATAGTCAGGAGCGAAGTGCGCGGCGAATGCAAACGGCAACCCCAGCCTTCCTGCCAACTGGGCGCTGAAGCCGCTCGAACCCAGCAGTGTGATCGGCACATTGCTGCCTTGGCCAGGAATCGCTTTCACCAACTGGCCTGGCCTTTCCACTCCAAGATAGCTTTGCAGCTCCTCTAGAAGTTCGGGAAAATCATCCCCGGTTTGGTGCAAGTCCCGTCGCAGCGCCCGCATGGTATGTGAATCCCCGCCCGGAGCGCGTCTCAGACCAAGATCAATCCTCCCCGGATAGAGCGCATCCAGCGTCCCAAACTGTTCCGCAACCACCAGCGGCGCATGGTTTGGGAGCATCACGCCACCGCTGCCCACCCGGATCGTCTTCGTCGCTCCTGCAAGGTGACCAATGAGCACTGGCGTGGCCGAACAAGCCAGCCCCCCGATAGCGTGGTGCTCAGCCAGCCAGTAGCGCTTGTACCCCCACCGCTCCACATGCTGTGCTAAATCCACTGAGCGAGCAACTGCGGAGCCCGCTGACTCACCTGCCCGCATGCCCACAAGATCCAGAACCGAAATGACCAATCCGTCGCCCATGGGATATTGGATGAATCAGGCGGGTCATTCGATGCGAATGTCCACACGGATGTGGCCCTTCGTTGATCGTGTCACAACTCTGGCGGCCCGCCATGCAATCGGCGCCGTCCCGCGGACCCTGGGGCTGTTCTGATCACCGGCGCAGCAGGGCGGTGGTGTGCAATCGCATGCGGTTTTGGTGCAGGGCGTAAGTGACCGGTGGCTCTTCCGAGTCGCCGATCGTTCACTCGGAGCAGCGCCGAGACTTGGGAAAACATTCGCGATGCCGACTTTGCTGTTCCCTATCTGAGTTCGCCGGAAGGAATCGACGATCCTGATTCGCATTCAACGCGGCGTGAGCGGCCGCATGATTCTGAGGAGCGGCTGACCTTGCACATTTTCCAGCGGGAGGTAAACCAAGTGAGTCTTGGGATCGACAGAGACAGTATGCGCATGCGGCATGTTGAATTGCCCGATCGGATCCAGCCTTTTATCGCTCTCCTGAAACACGGAAATAGTGCCGGACTCGGCGGACACGTAAAGGCGCTTCAGATCGCGATCGAATGCGAGAACATCGGGTTCTTCTCCGACTTGATGCACCGAAATCAATTTCATTGAGGTGAGGTCAAAGACGGCAAGCGAATGATTCTCCTCACCGGCAATAAAGCCAAGCCGATTGGCCACATCGAGCGCGATCCCGTGGGGATTCTCGATTCCCGGCAGCGAATAGCGCCCGAGGATTTTCATAGCCGCTGGATCGATCGCGACAAGCTCGTTCACTTTATGCACCGCGACAAGAATGTGTCCTGAGCCGGGGTCGTAGACGGTGTTCCCGGCGCCTCCGCCGAGTGGAATTGAGGTGAGCAGCTTGTTGGTTTGAGCGTCCACCACTGCGTCCACACCACCGCGCTCGTCGGAGACAAAAACGCGTTTGCTATCCGGCGCATAAGCGATGCCGTCGGGATAGCTGATTGGCCCGGCCATCGCGATGGTCTTGAGGGTGTTCATATCGACGGCTGCCAACTGTTGCTGGCCGGTGACTGAGGCGAAGATCCGGTTGATCGCCGGGACGGCGAGAACACCGTGTACTCGCTTGAAGCCGTCGAGGTTCGCAACCACCTGCCGCTTTTGCGTATCGAAGACGACGAGTTGATCAGCGTTCATATGCGCGATATACAGGCGGCCGTTCTCCGCATCAAGGCTCTGGTAGTCGAAGCGGACGGCGGGGCCCGGTAGGGGGACATCGGCGACCAGTTGCAAGACCCGGCTGCCCAATTCTGGATTTTCCGCGTTATGAGACAGTGCGCTACAGGCGGCGACAACTACGAAGGCCGCCAGACATCCGCAGATTACTTTCAGACCGTTGAACCGCTGAACCATTGAAGTGCACCATGCCTTTCTTTGAGCATAGCCGATTGCTAGAACTTGAATTCAAGATCCAATTGAATGTGTCGCGGCGGCTGGGCCGGCTACTGCAAGACCGAACAGAGGCGAGCTGATCACACCGAAATAGCCCGCCGTAGCCCACGGACCAACGAGTTCGACATTCGCATGGCACTTGGGGCGCAGCGCGGGCACTTGCTGCGGATCGTCATCTCCGCCACCGCAACCAGCATATGCAGCCCATTGCCGCCGGCCTCGACAGGGATTTCACCCGCATGCCTTGTCCATGCGCTCTGCGCTTCTCATATCGGTCCCACGGCCGCGCCGCGGATCGACAAGGGCGATCTTCGGAAAGCGGGCTCGGATTGAGGACACCAAACGCGGCAGGTCCGTTGACCGGCTGTTCGAAAAGTAGGAGGCATTCCCATCTTGTGACATCTTGTCCGGATAGCCGACCAACCAGGCGCAACTCGGAAGTTGAGCGATTTCCCAGTCGCCGACAACACAACCGGGATCGCAACATACCCAAAAAGAGCCCCAGATCCTGCGCAATTCGCGATCTCAAGGAGGTTATCGATACAGTTCGGCAACGATCGCGGAAGGGCATGAGGTTGGTGCGCGTGAGAGGAAAAGACATGACTTGGTTGTATGTGCATGCGTAGAATAAGTGGCAAAGAAACAGGATCTGTGCTGGTGGAGACTGGAATGCTATTACGTCGTGTGTCCTGGGCGCTTCTCGTTGGGATTCTACTGTTGTCTTTTGTCCCCGGATCGGTGGCCCTGGAGAGATACTCAGATCGAGAGGCCCTTCTCAAGCTGAAGCTGTCCGATCAGCCAGGAGAAATCCCCGCCTACTTTAGTGCGTGCTGCAGAAACCGGGCACTGGAGGTGCAAGCCGCTCTCGAGGACGGTCTTCGCTTTTACAAGGAGAAACTTGGTATCCATCTGGATCTCGTCGTGGCCGTGCTCGACAAGAATGACTGGAAACGAATTCTGGACCAGCGGCCAGACCATATTGTCCCTCCTTACGGAATGACCTACGTCCCCTTCGACGTTGCGTTCATACCTGCCGATGACGGCGGGGTGATCACGCAGGGCCTGCTGGCTGAAGAGACCCACGAAACGGCAGAAACACGCCGATTGCTCGAATCGGTGCATCTTGGTTTTGACGAGGCTGCTCGCAGATTCATCATGCACCCGATTCTGCATGAGCTAGGCCATAGGCTTGTTATCCAGTACGGTATTGCTCCTCCCATGCAGGAAGGCTCTTGGTGGGTTGATGAGATGCTCGCGAGCTACTTTGCCTACGCCTACGAGAAGTCCAGGCGACCGGAAACTGCAACCATTGTGGAGGCAATGACCAATCTCTCGTCGGGAGATTTGAAGTACACGTCACTCGACGATTTTCCGAAGACAATTCCGCTCCTAATGGCTGGGGACTCTTCCAATATGACCTGGTATCAGCGTCAATTTGAGGCGCGGCTCGCTTCTGTGTATGCGAAGGAAGGTCTCGATTTTCTGCCCAGGGTGAAAGAGACGTTTCCCGCAGGAGCGAAAAACGACCTGAACCCTGCCGAGGTGCTGCCGAAACTGGAACTCATCTGCCCGGGATTTCAAGCCTGGGCAGTCCAGATGGCAAACGTGAAGGCGAGCGGCAAGGCGGGTGGTCATTGAGCGCGAGGCGAGAAAGATAAGTGGGACGCACTCAACAGTCGGGGCGGTTCCACGACAAAAAACTTCGTACAGAACTGTTGACGGCGCCACGGGTATTGCCTAATCCAGCATTGTTGGTGTGTAACCGGCTTCTATGAGAAGGTCATAAATGTCAAGGCCGACGTGGCGGCCGTCCTAGTCCTAGCAAAACTCTCGACCGGAGTGACTGCTGTATAGCATTCTTGATGACAGCCGGTGAAGCGGAGGCGGGCAATGCAGGAG
>DATKGE010000077.1:0-14470 GCA_035510955.1 Occallatibacter sp.
GCCGCGAATATCGGATTGCTGGATGAGGCGGGGCAGGGCATGGCGGGCGGCGGCTTCGATTTCGCCGAGGTTTTCGCGCAGTTCGGCGGGCATCCAGTCCATACGCAGGGCGGCGTAGATCTCTTCCTCGGTGGCCGCGGCGACGACGGAGTTGTTGTCGAGGCGGGCGAGGGACCATTCGCTGAGGGTGTAGCCCATTTTCAGGGCGCGCTGACGGAGGGCGACGTTGTGCGCCTTTGATCCGGTGAAGTATTGCAGCGCGGCGCCATAGGACTCCGAGGGCAGGAGGCGGACGTCGACCTGGAGCGCGTTGGAGAGATAAAAGCTGACCTTGTTGTCTCCCTTGGCGATGATGCTTTGGATGCCGGGGTAGGCTGCGACGTAGTCGACGGCGGCGGCGGTGTGCTCTGGTGCGCAGGCTGGGCCGGTGACCAGCAGATCGAGGTCGCCGGCGGTTTCGCGGCCACGGCGGAGGGAGCCGGCTGGTGTGACCTTTTCAATGCCCGGAAAAGCCAGCAAGTAATTGGAGATGCGCTGGGCGGCTTCTTCGGCGACGTCGATACGGTAGCGGCCGGCGCTGCGGCGGTAGTCTCCGATGCCCTTGCGGAGCTTCTCGATCTGCTTTTCGCCCATGCGCGGCAGGCCGCTGAGACGGCCGGCTTCAATGGCCTCGGCGAGTGCGTCGATACTGGCGATCTGCGCGGCGGACCACAGCAAAGCGACGGTCTTGGGGCCCATACCGGGAAGCTTCAAAAGTTCGAGCAGCCCAGACCCGTATTTTGCCAGGAGTTCTTCGCGCAGGGGCAGCGTGCCGGTGGCGGCGATGGCCTGGAGGTTGGCGGCCATGCCCTTGCCGATACCGGGAATCTCGAGCAGGCGGGCGGCGTCCGGCGCGGCGGCCGTCAAGTCAACGGTGGTCTGCTCGGCGGCTTCGGCGGCACGGCGGTAGCTGCGGATGCGGAAGCTGTCGCCGCCGTCAATCTCGAGCAGATCGGCGGTCTCAGCGAGCAAACGGGCCATGGTCGGGTTATCCATGGCGGAAGGGTATCAAAATGCAGCGAACAGGGAACAGGGATTAGGGGCGAGGGATTCGGGACGAGGGGAACGGGCCTCCCGGGTGTGGAGTATTTTGAGGTGTGACGAATCCAGTCCTTTTGAGCGCACTCGCGGTTTACCACCCGCGGGTGATATTGCAGTTATGACTGGATAGACCGATCTGCTAGGCCGCGTTGTGAGCGGCGTCCTTGAAGCGAATCACTGCGTCCGCTTGAGGACCCTTCTGACCCTGAACGATGTCGAACTCCACGTCATCGCCTTCTTTCAGGGTTTTGTACCCGTCCAACTGAATCGACGAGTAGTGAACGAAAACATCTGGCCCGTCATCACGTCCGATGAATCCGTAGCCCTTGGCGTTGTTGAACCACTTGACTTTCCCTTTGAACTGAGCCACAGGCTCCCTCTTTCTCTGTTTCCTGCGAGGAAAATCCGGAGAGTGAGCGGAATCACTAGCCGGTCAACAATAAGACGCCTGATTGCGACGAATGGTTGAGTTGTTTTTCAGGGAAAGGTTTCACAAGGTGGGATAGGCCGGGATCAGAAACCGGCCTCAAGAGCGAAATCGTTTGAATAGAAGGATCAACGACAAGCGGCGTGGTTTGTCCTTTTTTGCTCGGTTATTTCCTGCGCTCGCGATTGGTCTGGCGCGCGTAAAGCAGAACGCTGGTCAGGGTCTTGCCGTCCTTGACGGCGCCCTTGTCAATCATCTTCAAGACGTCGGAAAGCTTGACCAGGCGGAACTCGATCTCCTCATCTTCTTCGGGATGAGCGTTGCCGGCAATCAGACCCTCGGCGACGAAGACTTTCATGGATTCGCCAAGAAAGCCGGGGCTGGCGTAGTACTCGACCAAGGGCCTCCACTTTTTGGCGCTGTAGCCGGTCTCTTCAGCCAGCTCGCGCTGGGCGCCGGCAAGGGGCTCTTCACCGGCGTCGAGTTTGCCGGCGGGCAGCTCCCACAAATACTGGTTGGCGGCGTGGCGATATTGGCGCTCGATGACGATCCAGGGATCCTTTTTGCTCTTCGAACTGTCGACGGCCAGGATCACGACGCTGCCGTTGTGGCGGATGACGTCGCGCTCGTTGTGCTTGCCGCTGGGTTCGATGATCTTGTCGTGGAGCACGCGGAACAGCGAGCCCTGAAAGACGACCACGGAGCTGAGGAGCTCGGCGGTTTCGACCTCAGTGGCCTGGATGGACTTGGCAAGCTTGCGGGCCTTGGGGGCTTTCGCTCTTGATTTTTTGGGCTTGGCCTGCCTTCCTTTTGCGGCAGCCTTCTCCGGCTTATTCGCGGGGGCGGCAGTTTTTTCGATCTTCTTCTTTTTCGGCATTTCGATCTTTCTCTCCTCCAAGCCCATTCAGAACAGGCGCAGTCAGAAAGAGTATACGCACTGTACTCAGGGCCGGCTGGCAAGGGTGCTTCACTTCTGCATCGATTGGAGGCGGCGTGGCATCCTTAACAAAGCCTGATCTCATTTTCCAGGAAGAGAATCGATTGCCCACCGCAGACTGTTTTCCTATTACCGTGGCGCCGGGACTGCACCGGCTGTTTTTGGACTATTGCGCAGGGGGCGCGGCGGTGAGCAGATTCTATGCGTCGCTGCCGCCGGATCGGGGCTGGCAGGCAAGACCCGCCGTGCCGGCGCACTGGCCGGAGCTGGTGAAACTGCTGGCGGAGCAGAATCCCAGGCCGGAGGGCTCGGCGGGTGCGAGGGCCCTGGAGTCGCTGCGGCAAGGCGCGGGCGCGGTGGTAACGGGGCAGCAGGTGGGGCTATTCGGCGGGCCGCTTTTCACGCCGTTCAAGGCGGCGACGGCGGTGGCGCGGGCGCGCCAGGCGACGGCCGCGGGAGGGCCTCATGCGGCCATCTTCTGGATCGCGAGTGAGGACCACGACTTTGCCGAGATCAATCACGTGGTGTTTCCGGCGGGGCGAGAGCTGAGAAAGCTGGTTTACGGAGAGGCGCTGGCGGCGCATGCGGACCGGCCGGTGGGCGGAATTCAACTGGACGAACGGATTACGCCTTTGGTGGATCAGGCGTGGGAAGTGCTGGGCCCGTCCGACGCGATGGATGCGCTGGCTGCGGCTTACAAGCCGGGGCGGACGTTGGCGCAGGCATTTGCGGAGTTTTACGGGAAGGCGTTCGCGGCGCAGGGTCTGCTGGTGCTGGATGCGAGCGGACGCGCCGCTCACCGCATGGGTGCGCCGGTGCTGCGGGCGGGGGTAGAGCGGGCAGACGAACTGCATGCGGCGCTCGTGGCGCGGAACGGCGAGTTGGAAGCGGCCGCCTATCAGGCGCAGGTGGCGGTGGGCGCGCAGTCCAGCCTGCTGTTTTTCATCGACGAAAAAACGGGGGCGCGCCTGGCGATGAAGCGAACTGCGCCGAGCGCAGCGGAACCGCATGGATTGTGGCAGGCGGGGCGGCATAGTTTTTCAACTGCGGATTTGCTGGGGGTCCTCGAAAGCGAACCGGAGCGGATTTCGCCGTCGGCGCTGCTGCGGCCGGTGTTTCAGGATTTTCTTCTGTCTACCTCGCTGATCATTGGCGGGCCGGCCGAGATTGCTTATTTTGCGCAGTCGGCGGTCTTGTTTGAGCGGATTCTCGGGCGCTTGACACCGGTCGAGCCGCGCTTCTCGGGGACGCTGGTTGAGCCGGCGATTGGCGAGTTGCTGCGGACACACGAGCTGTCGATGGAGCGGGTGTTTGCGGAAAACCAGGACTCGCTGGCGCAACTGCTTGCGGCGCGGGCCATGCCTGTCGAGGGCAAGCAAAAGCTGGCTGCGGCGGGGACGGCGCTGGACGCGGAACTGGGGCCGGTGGTGGAGTGGATGGGAAAGCTGGACGCGGGGCTTGGCCGTTCGGCGGAGACGGCGGCGAGCAAGATGCGCTACCAGATGAACCGGTTGCGGCGGCTGGCAGCGAACTTCCAACTGCAGAAGGAAGCCTCGCTGGCGCGGCATGCGGAGGCGATTTCGCAGGCGCTCTACCCTGGCGGCGTGCTGCAGGAGCGGGTGCATGGAGCGGCCTATTATTTTGCCAAGTATGGGTTCGAGCTGGCCGAAGAGATCAGTGTGCAGGCGGAGAATGCTTGTCCGGGGCATACGGTGGTGTGGCTGTGAAGGCAGTGATTAGGGATTAGTGGTTAGTGATTAGTACCACGCTGGCCCGGGTACTAATCACTAATCCCTAACCCCTGGCCGTATAATCGCCGCGAATGGATGGGAGGGTTAATTTGAGAAAAGTCCTTGCTGTGTTGGCGGTCGGATTGCTGGCTTCTCAAGCGGGGCTGGCGCAGATGCAGCCCTGCGCAGCGGTGGTTCCCGGTAACGACTTTCTCGGCATCCGGACCATTCGGCTTTGGCCGGGAAACGCGCCGCAGGCCAAGGGCAAGGCCTGCGAGGACATTCCGACGCTGACGGTCTTCGATCCTCCGCAAGGCAGCGAAAACGGCTCGGCTGTGGTGGTGCTTCCCGGCGGCTCTTATGTGAACCTGGCGGCGATCCACGAAGGGCGCGAGGTGGCCGACTGGTTTACGCAGCGCGGCTTCCGGGCCTTCGTGTTGAGCTACCGGCTGTCGTCGCACGGTTATCTGCTGCCGGTTCCGCTGCTCGATGCAAGGCGCGCGATCCAGACGGTGCGGGCGCGGGCGCTGGACTACCACATCGATCCCGATCGGATTGTGGTGATCGGATTTTCGGCGGCCGGGCATTTGGCGGCGCTGGCGGCTACGCAGCCTCTGGCGGGCAATCCGGACGCGGAGGACCCCATCGAGCGCGCGCCGAGCAAGCCGGACTACCTGGTGCTGGGCTATCCGTGGATCGGCGCAATCTCGAGCGACACGTCGCACCTGAGCTACTGCAAGCTGTTCAACCTGATGGACCGCTGCGAGGCACTGCGCGCGGCGTACTCTCCGGACCTTTTCGTCAGCAAAGACACGCCGCCGACGTTTATCGTTCACACCTTCAACGACCAGACGGTCCCGGTGGAGCAGAGTCTGCGTTTCTATGACGCGTTGCTGAAGGCCGGGGTTCCGTCGGAGATGCACATCTTTGCCAACGGTCCGCACGGGGTCGGATTTGGAGGCACCGATGCAGCCTTGGAGCAGTGGCCGGGTCTGCTGGAAGCGTGGCTGCGGGCGCAGGGGCTGCTGAGCCCGAAGGCTGTGGCGGGCAAGCCATAAGCCGCTCCGGAGATATAGCGGGGAAGCGAATTCAGCGAGTCAGCGCCCGCTTCGCGGGCCTGGCAAGTCAGCAAGTCAGCGGCCGCAGTTGGATGGTCGAGGTTTTCAGACTTCCCTGGAGTGACGAAGCCGGTCGAGGGATTGACGAAGCCGGTGGGCAGGGGCGAGGGTGTTTGTCGGAAAGACGTTGTAGGATGGTGCAATCATTTCTGGAGGTTCCTTTTCGATGAGATATTCGTCTCGACTTGCTCTGTGCGCATTGATTGCTTTGGTTGCATTGTTCCTGACTCCCACGGCTTGGGGGCAGGAGACGCGGAACGCTGCAGCAGCTCCCCAGGCTGGTGCGGAAGCGCACAAGGATGGGGACAAAGACGCTGACAAAGATGCGAAACCCATCCCGCCGGAGAAGAATGTGGCCACGCATCACGAACTGGCGCTGGGCGGCAAGACGCTGAAGTACACCGCGACGGCCGGGACGTTGCTGATCCGTGACGAAGAAGAGAAGCCCTACGGCAGCATTTTTTACGTTGCCTACACGCTGGATGGGGCCGATGCGCAGTCGCGGCCAGTGAGTTTTTTGTATAACGGCGGTCCCGGCTCGGCCACGCTTTGGCTGCACATGGGGTCGTTCTCGCCGGTGCGCATTGTTACCGACAGTCCTAACCCGACGGCTGGACCGCCCTTCAAGCTGGTGCCCAACGAGTACTCGCTGCTGGACAAGACGGACCTGGTCTTCATCGACGCGCCGCTGACCGGTTACTCGCGCGCCGTGGGCAAAGCGACGGCCAAGGACTTTGCCGGGGTGGACCAGGATCTGCATGCGTTTGACCGCTTCATCGAGCGCTATCTGAACGCGAACCAGCGCTGGAATTCGCCCAAGTTTCTCATCGGCGAGTCGTACGGGACCACGCGGTCGGCGGCCCTCGTGGACATGCTGGCCAATAACGGCGTGCAGATGAACGGGGTGGTGCTGATCTCGTCGATTCTGAACTACAACATCCGCGCCGGCGGGTACGACATGCTGTACATCTCCAACCTGCCCAGCTACGCGGCGGCGGCGTGGTACTTCAACAAGATTCCGAACAAGCCGGCCAATGTGGCGGATTGGGTGCAGCAGGCGCGCGAATTTGCCTCGGGGGCTTATGCGCAAGCGCTGTTTCAAGGGCACAACCTGCCCGCGGCGCAACTGGACACGGTGGCCAAGGAGGTGAGCCGGCTGACGGGGCTGAGTGTGGAGTACGTAAAGGAAGCCAACCTGCGCATCTCGCCGGGGCGCTTCAGAAAGGAAGTGCTGCGCGAGGATCGGCGCACCCTGGGCCGCTATGACATGCGCTTTGAGGGCGTGGACCTGGATGCGGCCGGCGAGGCGCCCAGCTACGACGCTTCCGACGCGGGGATCAGCGGCGCTTTTGTGGCTGCGCTGCATGACTATCTTGGGCGCGAATTGAAGTACGAGAGCACCGACACCTATCGGCCCACCGCCTACGAAAACCTGCAATGGGACTGGAAACACAAACCCACCAGCGGCGGGCCGGGGATGGGCGGCGGAGGCGAGCAGCCGCAGCCTTACGTGGCCGCCGACCTGGGCGCCGCTCTGCGCAAGAATCCGCACCTGAAGGTGTTCTCGGCCAACGGCTACTTCGACCTGGCCACGCCGTTTTTTGCCACGGAGTACGACCTCTCGCACATGGACCTGGACCCCAGCCTGCGGGGAAATGTGCAGTTTGGGTACTATCCTTCGGGGCACATGATCTATCTGAATGTGGAGGCGCTGCACCAGCTGAAGGATGATCTGGCGGGGTTTATTGGGAAGGCGGCGGGGAATTAGGCATCGTTGGAAGGACGGTCTTGTCGGTTCGGGATGTTGGCAACGCGGGCGAGGGCTCGGGGCTTAAGCCCGGTTCAAGAAGAAGCTCACTTCAGTGGCCTGAAGGCCATTGCTCCCTCCATGGCGACCGGATCGAAAAGCTGCCCCAGGAAATATAGCCCCGGAAAATGAAGAAGCGGGCTGCAGGCTTGAGGAGTGGAAGGACTTCCTCAGGCCGCACAGCCCGCTGGACCCTGAACCGGGTCTAGGTGATATTCTTAGTGTAGGCTTGTTGCAAACAATTGCAAGCTCTTTTTCAAACAAAATCTCATATTCGTGACCGCAGTCACAAAGCCCTGCCGAATCGTTTCCGACTACATTGACTTGGGCGTTGGCCCCTGATACAAAAAGGTGTTCCACCCGCGACAAGCCAGAATCTGACCGCCGGAACGAACCGGTCGAATCATGCAAGAAATCATTCAACAACTCGGGAGCTTTCTGGTCGGCGCCGTGCCTACGATGGTGCTGTTCATCGTGCTGGTGCTGGCCTACCAGTTTCTGGTGCAGGGGCCGCTGAGCGCCACTCTCAAAGAGCGGCGGGCGCGGACGGTGGGCGCACTTGAAGGCGCGCAGAAAGCGATTGAAAAAGCAGAAGCGCGGGCGGCCGAGTATGCTGCCAAACTGCGCCAGGCGCGGGCCGATGTCTACAAGGTGCGGGAGCAGCGGGTGAAGCAGTGGACTGCCGAGCGCGACGCCGCCCTGGACGCCGCTCGCAAGGCTGCAGGACAGAAGGTGGCGGAGGCCAGGGTCGACCTTGAAGCCGAGGCTGTCCAGGCCAGGAAAAGCATTGAAGCCGCTGCGGGGGAACTGGCCAGTCGGGTGATGAGGGCGGTGTTGCCCGCGGCTGCCGGGAGTTCCCGTTGAGAGATTTGAAAGTCCATCCTCGTTTTTCGAGCAGGGTTTTGTGGCTTGCGGCATGTGCGGCACTTGCGGCCGGGGCGGTGGTTGCGCCATTGTGCAATGCGGCACAGGAACCGGGGCCGGGCTCCAAGCCGGAAATTGCCAGCCCGGCCGCTACCGCGCCAGCTGACGCCGGTCACGAGTCTGCGAAATCGGAGTCTGCGCAATCGGAACCTGCGCAATCGGAAGAGGACCAGCAAAATAACGCCTTCCGCCTCGAGGGCCCGATGGTCAAGTGGACGGCCAAGAAACTGGACCTGTCGCTCGAAATGACTGCCGGCCTCTACGAGTTCATCAACTTCCTCATCATCGCGCTGATCATAGGCGTGCCGCTGCTTCGCTGGCTTCCCAAGTACCTACGGAATCGCAAGGAGAAACTGCGCAGCGATATTGAGTCGGCCCGCAAGGTGACTGAAGACGCGAATGCGCGCCTGAGCGCCGTGGAGGTCAAGCTCTCCAAGCTCGACGAGGAGATTCAGAAGTTCCGCGCCGAGGTAGAAGCCGAGAGCCTGCACGACGAAGCGCGGATCAAGGCGTCGCTGGCCGAGGAGAGCACGCGCATTGTGGAGTCGGCGGAGCAGGAGATTGGCGTGGCTGCGGCGCAGGCGCGGCGCGGGCTGCGCAACTTTGCCGCCGATCTGGCCATTGACCAGGCGGCAAAGAAGTTTGTTCTTACGGCGGAAACCGACCGCGCCCTGATTGCGGAGTTTGTGGGCGACGTGGTGCGCAACGGTGCAGGAGGGAAGGACTGATGGCCGCCTTTGTTGCCCGTTACGGGCAGGCATTTCTCGACGTGGTGACCGCTGCAAAGCTGGACACTACAGCCATCGATGCGCAGTTGAGGGATTTTCTTGCTACCTGGAACGGAAGCGTTGAGCTGCGGGAGTTTTTTGTGAATCCGGCTGTCCCGGTGGCGCAGAAAGTTGAATTTCTAGACACGCTGAACAAGAAGCTGGGGCTCAGGAAAGAGCTGCGCAACCTGCTGGCGGTGCTCATTTCGAACGATCGCATCGGGCACGTGGACGAAGTGGCTGCGGCATACAGGAAGCTCTTGCAGGAGAAGCTGGGAATTCGCCAGGTGGAGATTGTGACGGCGCGGAAGTTGACGGATGTCGAGCGCCTGGAACTTGCGGCCGAGGTGGGCACGCTGGCGGGCGCGAAGATTGAAGCCAGCTTCAAACTGGATGCGGCCATCCTGGGCGGCACGGTGGTGCGCATCGGGTCCACGGTGTATGACGGTTCGGTGCGCGGTCGGCTGGACAGGTTGAAGGAAGCGTTGACGGCCGGCTGAGGCCGGCAGGGTTCAGCGTCCAGGGTCTAGGGTTCAGAAGTCCGGCGCCTGGTGGCAGCGATTGAGTTGAGAATTCTGGAATCGGAATTAACGAACGCATTGAAGCAGAGGAAAAGGAGTAAGGCGGCTCAGGAGTTCAGCGTGTGTAAGGCGGCATTCCGCATGGCTGTTGCGGAAAACTGACCCCTGACCCCTGAACCCTGACCCCTGAGGAAAGAAATGGCTCAGATCAAGGCAGACGAGATTACACAACTTCTTCGCGAGCAAATCGCGAACTACGACGCGAAAGTCCAGGTGGACGAAGTCGGGACCATCACATCGCTGGGCGACGGCATTGCGCGGTTGCACGGCCTGGACAAAGTGATGGCCGGCGAGTTGCTCGCTTTTCCCCACGGCATTGCCGGACTGGCGCTGAGCCTGGAAGAGGATCAAGTCGGCGCCGTGATTCTGGGCGACTATACCGAGCTCAGCGAAGGCAACGAGGTAAAGCGCACGGGCACGATTCTCTCTGTGCCGGTGGGCGAGGGCATGATTGGCCGCGTGGTGAATGCGCTGGGCCAGCCAATCGACGACAAGGGGCCAATCGAATCGACCGCGTCGCTGCCCATTGAGCGGCTGGCGCCGGGCATCATTGACCGCCAGCCGGTGCGCGAGCCCATGGCCACGGGCCTCAAGGCCATCGACGCCATGATTCCCATCGGCCGCGGACAGCGCGAACTGATCATCGGCGACCGGCAGACGGGCAAGACCGCCGTCTTGCTCGACACCATCATCAACAACGCCAAGAACAACCTGATCTGCATCTACTGCGCCATCGGGCAGAAGCGGTCTTCCATCGCGCAAGTTGTGCAGACGCTGACGGAAGCGGGCGCGATGGGGCACACGGTGATTGTGGCCGCATCGGCATCCGAACCGGCTCCGATGCTGTACATCGCGCCCTATGCGGCGACGGCTATCGGCGAGTTTTTCCGTGACTCCGGCCGCCACGCGCTGGTGATGTACGACGATCTGTCGAAGCACGCCATGGCTTATCGCGAGATTTCGCTCCTGCTGCGCCGTCCGCCGGGCCGCGAAGCTTATCCGGGCGACGTGTTCTATCTGCATTCGCGGCTGCTGGAGCGCTCGTCGAAGCTGAGCGACAAGCGCGGCGGCGGTTCGTTGACGGCGCTGCCGGTTATCGAGACGCAGGCCGGCGACGTTTCGGCTTACATTCCGACCAACGTGATCTCGATTACCGACGGACAGATATTTCTTGAGACCGACCTGTTCAACTCCGGCGTCCGTCCGGCGGTGAACGTGGGACTTTCCGTTTCGCGCGTGGGCTTTTCGGCGGCCATCAAAGCGGTGAAGCAAGTGGGTTCGACGTTGAAGCTCGATCTGGCGCAGTATCGCGAGTTGGCGGCCTTTGCGCAGTTCGGATCTGATCTCGATCCGCTGACTCAGAAGCAGCTGAATCGCGGGCAGCGGCTGACGGAGCTATTGAAGCAGCCGCAATTTAACCCGCTCACCTGGCAGCAGCAGGTGGTGATTCTGTTTGCCGGCACGCAGGGTTATCTGGACGAGTTCCAGGTTGCGGATATTCGCGCCTTCGAGGTTGGCCTCTACAAATACTTTGACGCGGCGCAGACGGCGCTGATGGACGATTTGACCAAGAAGAAATCCATCGACGATGACATTCGCGCCAGGCTGCACACGGCCATGAAGGAGTACGCGGCGAACTTCAAAGCCGAATTGGACGCGGCGGTAAAGGCTTGAGAGACGAGCTGACAGCTAGCAGCCGACAGCTGCCAGTTAAGAACGCCCGGGTGCAGCAAGAAAAATAACTGTTAGCTGTCAGCTGTTCGCTGGCAACTGGAAGAACAATGGCAAACGTACTCGATCTAAAGCGGCGCATTCGCAGCGTGAAGAACACGCGGCAGATCACCAAGGCCATGAAGATGGTCTCGGCGGCCAAGCTGCGGCGCGCGCAGGAGCGGGCCATGTCCGCGCGGCCTTATGCGCGCATGATTGCGAGCGTGCTTGAATCGCTGATGCGGCGCGTGGACATCATCGATCCGGAGACGGGCAATTTGCGCCACCCGCTGTTTGCGGTGCGGCCGGAGAAGCGCGTGCTGCTGGTGATCGTCAGCGGCGACAAGGGATTTGCGGGCGCCTTCAATGCGAACATTCTCAAGACGGCTTATCAGTTTATCGAGGGCAATCGGGACCGCGAGATCGACGTTGAGGCCGTGGGCCGCAAGGGACGCGACCTGATGCGGCGGCGGTATCCGGCAGCCGTGTACGACGAGCAGACGGATGAGTACGGCCACAAGCGCCAGGTGCGCGAAGCGCGCAAAGGGCCAGTCGAGGTGTCGGGCGACCATCCGGGCATGCTGCTGAAGCTGGAGACGACGCGCGTGTACGAGCTTGCGCAGAGCATCATTGCGCGCTACGTGCATGAGGAAATCGACGCGGCTTACATCGCCTACAACGAGTTCAAATCGGTGATCCAGCAGCGGCTGGTGGTGGAGAAGCTGTTGCCGCTTCAGAAGATCGGCGCTCCGGAAGTTGCGGGCGCGACCGAACTCACCAAGGAAGAGCGCGAGCGGGCCGGCGCGGCTGCGCGCAGCGCGGGCATTGAGCTGGAGCCGGCTGACACCAAAGAGGCGGACGAGGAAGCGAAGAGATTTGGAACGGCTGAGGTGGATTACATCTACGAGCAGCCGGCTGAGGAGCTGTTGAACGGACTGCTTCCGCAATATGTTTTTTCCATGCTGTATCACGCGATGACTGAATCGGTGGCCGCGGAACATGCGGCGCGCATGACGGCCATGGACTCGGCATCGAACAACGCCTCGGAGATGATCGACGCGCTCACGCTGCATATGAATCGCGTGCGCCAGGCGGCCATTACCAAGGAGATTATCGAGATTGTGAGCGGGGCGGCGGCGCTATGACCCGCATTGCTTTATCATCTCTAATCATTTTCTTTGGCGGCATTGGAGTCACATTTGCAAACGCGCAAGTGCCGGCCGCCGTTTCCTCCACCTCGATGAATGTTTGCGGGAAAGATATTGAACTAGGGTCGCTGCCTAAGGTTGTTTTCGACAAATTTGAAGGCACTGGATGCATAGTCTACAAAGTTGCTGGTGATCCAGATTTCTTCGCTATCGCGAAGGGCAGCGCACAAATTGGCACGGTGAAGTTTTCACATGGTCTGCTTGCATCCATCACTAGGGAGTGGGCGGCCGATATCAAGAGTCCAGAAGAATTTGCGAGAGCTGTGGTGAACGCTCTTCAAGAGGTCCAGGCGCATGGATCCTCTGAATGTGTATTGAGCACACTTAATCAGGCAGATCCTTCATTTGAAGCAAGAGGATCTGTGATGAAGTGTGGCCGAAGAACGCTTGTAATTTCGGTCAACGCCGAATCAGGTCAAGAGAAATTTCAGATTGAAGAGATATTGGGTGGCTAAAAATGGCAGAGAACATCGGCAAGGTAATTCAGGTTTCGGGACCGGCGGTCGACGTGCAGTTTGAAGAATCGACCATGCCGGCGATTTATCAGGCGCTGCGCGTGGTGAGCGACGGCTTCACCGTCCCTGCGCCCATCAGCGTGATTCTTGAAGTCCAGCAGCACCTGGGCGAGGGACGCGTGCGCACGGTGGCCATGGAGGCGACCGACGGCATGGTGCGCGGCATGAAGGTCATCGACCTCGGCGGCCCGATTCGCGTGCCGGTGGGTAAGGAGACGCTGGGGCGCGTGATCAACGTGATCGGCGAGCCGGTGGACGAGCTGGGACCGATCGGCGAGCAACTGCGCATGCCCATTCACCGGCCGGCGCCGCTGTTCGATGAGCAGACCACGCATGAAGAGATGTTCGAGACCGGTATCAAGGTCATCGATCTGATCCAGCCGTTTTTGAAGGGCGGCAAGATCGGCCTGTTCGGCGGCGCGGGCGTGGGCAAGACCGTGGTCATCATGGAACTGATCAACAACGTGGCCAAGAATCACGGCGGCTACTCGGTGTTTGCCGGCGTGGGCGAGCGCACGCGCGAGGGCAACGATCTTTGGCTGGAGATGACGGAGTCGGGCGTGATCAAGCCGGGCGACTTTGCCAACTCGAAGTGCGCGCTGGTGTATGGGCAGATGACCGAGCCGCCAGGAGCGCGTCTGCGCGTGGCGCTTACGGGGCTGACGGTCGCGGAATATTTCCGCGACGTGGAAGGCTCGGACACGCTGCTATTCATCGACAACATTTTCCGCTTCACGCAGGCGGGGTCTGAAGTCTCGACCTTGTTAGGCCGCATGCCTTCGGCGGTGGGCTACCAGCCCAACCTGGCAACGGAGATGGGCGAGCTGCAGGAGCGCATCACTTCGACCAGCAAAGGGTCTGTCACTTCAGTGCAGGCTGTTTATGTGCCCGCCGATGACTTGACCGATCCGGCGCCGGCTACGACCTTCGCTCACCTGGACGCGACCACCGTGTTGAGCCGGCCGCTGTCGGAGCTGGGCATTTATCCTGCCGTCGATCCGCTGGCTTCAACCTCGCGCATTCTTTCCGCGCGCATTGTGGGCGACGAGCACTACGACGTGGCGCAGGGCGTGAAGAAGATTCTGCAGCGCTACAAGGACCTGCAGGACATTATCGCGATCCTTGGCATCGACGAGCTCTCGGAAGAAGACAAGACGACCGTGGCGCGCGCGCGTAAGGTACAGCGTTTCCTGTCGCAGCCGTTCCACGTGGCTGAAGTCTTTACCGGCATTCCGGGCGCGTATGTGAAGGTTGAGGACACGGTGCGCAGCTTCAAGGAGATCATCGAAGGCAAGCACGATGCGATTCCTGAGCAAGCGTTCTATCTCAAAGGCGGCATCGAGGATGTGCTGAAGGCTGCGGAGAAGATGCAGGCGATGGCGTAAAGACAGTTGTCAGTGGTTAGTGGTCAGTTGTCAGTAGAGGCAAAAGCAGTATGGCAGAGGCGACGGGCAATTCGGGACTGTTGGCGGTTCGGCTGGTGAGCCCGGACCGGTTGCTGCTGGACGCTACGGCGGAGGCAGTAGAGCTGCCGTCGAGTTCGGGGTACCTGGAAGCGCTGTACGGCGCTGCGCCTCTGCTTGCGGAACTTGGCGCGGGCGAGGTGCGACTGCATGGCGGCTCGTCGGGCGACCAGAAGTTCTTCGTCGCGTGGGGCTCCCTCCCC
>DATKGE010000078.1:0-5843 GCA_035510955.1 Occallatibacter sp.
CCTGTGGATGCTCAAAGACGGCCGCTTCCTGTTGCGGAACAGGGACGGCATTGAGCAGGGCGACGCCACGCTGGAGATGAAGCCTTTTCTGCATTTTCCCGGGCCGTTGTTGTGGATGGAGATCGATCCATCGCAGCAATACCTGGTCACCAATTCGCGCGAGCCGGCTGAGGAGGTGGAGAAGCCTGGCGATGTGCCCAGCCCACCTGCGGCGCAGGCCGGCATGAGCGTGGACGGCGAGAAACCTGGCGTTTCGGACCTGGTGGTGCGCATCCTGCGCCGCGACTCGGGAAAAGTGTTGCTGGTTAGCCGCACCCGCGCGGCGGTCCATTTACCCATCAATTCCGAAGGTTTCGTCGAGACTCTTCGCGGCGATGGCGAACAGTGGCTTTTGAACCTGAACTACTTCAGTGGGGGCAGCACGGTTCTGGGGCATGTGAACTCCAGGTGCACGCCGAATATCGACTTCATTTCGCAGCGCCAGCTTCTGGTGACCGCCTGCGACAGTGCGGGCGGGCACAGGCTGGTCGCGATGGGCACCAGCGGCCACCGGTTCTGGGAGAGTTTGAGCTCGCCGCAAGCCATCTGGCCGCTGCTGGTGATGGCGCCGGATGGCTCCCGGCTGGTGCGCGAGACACTTGCAGTCAATCACGAAATCAACGCCTATTCTCCCATTGACTCGGAGGACATCAAGGGGCAGCTGGTGCGCGTCCTCGATGCGGCCAACGGCAAAGTTGCGCTGGATGCGCCCGCCAGCCCCCCGCTCGACGCCGGGGGCAATGTGGCTATCTCGCCTTCCGGACGTCGCGTGGCGGTGCTCAATGCCGGGTCGATCGAGGTCTTCGAACTGCCCGCGCCGCCTTCGCTTGCGGACGATGCAAAAGCCAAAGCAGGGCATTGAGCGGCGGCGCTCCTTCTGGAGCCGCGTAGCCGTGTAAACTGAGCGACGGGAGACATTTTTTGTCCACGGCCCTGCTCAACTATACGGCGGCGGCGGCTTCCGACCGCGGCCGCAAACGCCCTTCCAACGAGGATGCTTTCGGATTTTCCGTCGAACATGGAGTCTACCTGGTCTGTGACGGCATGGGCGGGGCGGCGGCCGGGGAGATCGCCAGCGCGCTGGCGGTGGACGAGGTTTTGCGCCTTCTTGAACGCCATGCGGGAGGCGAAGGTGGACCGAAAGTCGCTTCCATGCCACTGCTGGCCGAGGAGGCAATTTTCGCGGCCAACGAGGCTATCTTTTCGCGCTCGCAGCGCAACTACAAACTCAGCGGCATGGGCACTACGCTGGTTGGCCTGCTAGTGGAAGAGCGGCGCGTCTGGGTGTTCAACGTAGGCGACAGCCGCTGCTACCGGCTTCGCAAACGGCATTTGGAGCAAATCACCCTCGATCACTCGCTGGTTGAGGAGCAGGTCCGGCTAGGCAAGATGACCCGCTCCGAGGCGCTGCGCTCGCCGCTCAGGAACGTTATTACCCGTGCGCTGGGCACGCAGAACCGGGTAACGCCTGACATTTTTGAGTTGGAAGCTGTGCCTGGTGACTTGTTTCTGCTCTGCTCCGACGGGCTCACGCGCGAGCTGACCGACCCGTTGATTGAGTCGCTGCTGGGAATCGATTTGCCGCTCGAGTCGCTCTGTGCTCGCCTGGTGGAAGCCGCGAAAAAGGCCGGCGGCCGCGACAACATTACCGCGATCCTGGTGCGAGCCAGCGAATAGGACGGCTTAAAATGCATTCAGTTGTTCCTTGCGCATGGGCAGTAACGAGCGATAGCCTTGTTGCCGGCAAGGAGCAGCGATGAGCGCGGCAAACAAGGGCGGATCGGGTTTGATCGATCCCGCCACCATTCCCAAGAGAAAACTGAATACGGGCGCGACGATGCCCGCCATCGGCCTGGGCACATTCGGGTCCGATCACGTATCTCCTGGCCAGGTTGGAGAGGCTGTTCTAGGCGCGGCTGCGTTTGGCTACCGGCACTTCGATTGTGCCTCTGTGTATGGCAATGAGGATGCCGTGGGCTTGTCGCTGGAGCAGATCCTTCGCGGAGGTGTGAAGCGCGAGGAGCTTTGGATCACTTCGAAGCTGTGGAACGACATGCACCGCGAGGACGATGTAATCGTTTCCTGCCGCAAATCGCTGGCGGATCTGCGACTCGATTACCTCGATCTCTACCTGGTGCATTGGCCATTCCCCAACTTTCACCCGCCGGGGTGCGACGTGACTTCGCGCCGTGCGGACGCCAGGCCTTACATCCACGAAAACTACATGAAGACGTGGCGCAAGATGGAAGAGCTTGTGGACATGGGGTTGGTGCGGCACATCGGCACCTCGAATATGACCAATCCCAAGTTGAAGCTGGTGCTCCGCGATGCGAGGATCAAGCCCGCCGTGAACGAAATGGAGTTGCACCCGCATTTTCAGCAGCCGGAACTGTTTCAATTTGTCGTCGATCATGGCATGCAGGCCATCGGCTATAGTCCCATCGGTTCGCCGGGAAGGCCCGAACGCGATCGAACTCCGGAGGACACTGCGCCCACGGAAGATCCGGTGATTGTGAAGATTGCCCGGCGTCATGGAATTCATCCCGCGGTGGTCTGCATCAAGTGGGCTGTTGAGCGCGGGCAAACGCCGATTCCGTTTTCGGTCAACAACTATCGTGCCAATCTTGAGGGCGTGGCGGGCGATCCGCTGAGCGACGAAGAGATGCGGGAGATCGCAGCCATCGACCGCAACTGCCGCTTGATTAAAGGCCAGGTGTTTCTCTGGAAGGACGGCCAGACCTGGGAAGATCTGTGGGACACAAATGGAGAGATAACGCCGGCGTAAGACTGGGCGGGCGCACGAGGGGTGCGGCTGGAATCCGACGGAGAGCGAAGGGATGAATGCAACCATGACTGCGGCGTACTTGCCTGGAGACTCGACCGTCGAGTTGCGCACAGTCCCCGTGCCGTCTCCTGGCCATGGAGAGGTTTTGCTGCGCGTAAAGGCCTCCACCATTTGCGGCTCCGACATCCGCTGCATTTATCACGAGCATCTTGGCAAAGGGCCGGAAGGCTATCAAGGAGTGATTGCGGGCCATGAGCCATGCGGACAGATCGTCGCTGCAGGCGAAGGTTGCCGCCGATTCAAGACGGGCGACCGCGTGATTGTTTACCACATTTCCGGCTGCGGGGTTTGCAACGATTGCCGCCGGGGATACATGATCTCCTGCACCAGCGAGAAATTTCGCCGCGCCTACGGATGGCAGCGCGACGGCGGCATGGCCGAATACATGATCGCCGAGGAAAAGGATCTGATCGCGTTGCCCGATGCGCTGTCTTTCGCGGACGGCGCGCAGGTGGCCTGCGGGTTCGGCACCGTCTACGAGGGCCTCACCAAGATCGGAATAGATGGCAATCATGCCGTGCTCATCACGGGACTCGGTCCGGTGGGGCTGGCTACCGGCGCGCTCTGCCGCAAGCTCGGCGCAAACAAAATTATCGGCATCGATGTGGTTCCGGAGCGCATGAAGATCGCTCTCGATCTCGATCTTTGCGATGCTGTGCTGGCTTCGGGTCCGGACAATGTTGCCGAAGTAAAGGAGCTGACGGGCGGATTCGGCGTGGAGCGCGCGGTGGACTGCTCGGCGCATCCTGCGGCACGCGCGACCGCGATTCGGGCTACGCGGAAATGGGGACGGATCGTCTTTATCGGTGAAGGCGGAACGGTGGAGATGAATCCATCGCCCGACATGATTCACGATCAAAAGACGCTGTATGGGTCGTGGGTGACTTCGACGTGGCTGATGGAGGAACTGGTGGAGCGGCTGGTTCGATGGAACCTGCACCCGGCCGAAATTATTACTCACAGGTTCCCGCTGGAGCGCGCGGGCGAGGCATATGCGCTGATGGCCTCCGGCAAGTGCGGCAAGGTGGCAGTGTGCGCGGATGAAGAGTTGAGTTAGTGCTGGACGGAGGATAAGACCAATGAGCGAACTGACAGCGACAGACTGGGAACGCCGGCTTAACAGCGCTGTTCCGCTCTTTGGCCATCGCAACTGGATTGTAGTTGCCGATGCGGCTTATCCGGCGCAGTCGAGCGAGGGCATTGAAACTGTCTGCACGGGCGCGGATCAGGTTCATATGCTGCGCAGAGTTATCGATGCCATAGCGGATGCCAGGCACATTCGCCCCAACATTTATCTCGACTACGAACTGCAGTTTGTTTCTGAATCGGACGCGCCGGGCGTGGCGAGTTACAGGCGGGAAGTGGAACTTTTGATGGCGAACTCGGTTGTGAATCGCCTTCCACATGAGCAGATCATTGCCCGGATCGATCAATCCGCGCAGGTGTTCCGCATCCTTATTCTCAAAACGGAATTGACGATTCCCTACACCTCGGTCTTCTTTGAACTTGATTGTGGTTACTGGGGGCAGGAAGCGGAAGAACGACTCCGCGAGGCAATTGCTCAATCGAGCGCGAGTGAGCGAAATGCAAGGTAAGACTGCAGGCTTGAATATCAACGGCATTTGCACCGTGAAAGGAAGGACGGCGGAATGAAAGTGAACAGGCGCAAGTTACTCCAGATGATGGGCGGTGCAGGTTCCGCACTGGCTCTATCAAGATTTTCAAGAGGACAGGCCGCGCAGGGTGGAAGCTTTCTGCCCACCAGGAAATCGTTGGAGGCGTATCGGATTCCAGATTGGTATCGCGACGCGAAATTCGGTATCTGGGCGCATTGGGGCCCGCAGTCGGCGATTGAACGCGGCGACTGGTATGCGCGCAACATGTACATGCAGGGATCGGACCAGTATCTCTATCACGCGGAGACTTACGGCCATCCATCGAAGGTTGGCTACAAGGACCTGGTGAATAACTGGAAGGCCGCCAAGTGGGACCCCGATCACTTGATGGGGCTATATAAAAAGGCCGGCGCAAAGTATTTTGTCAGCATGGGCGTGCACCACGATAACTTCGACCTATGGGACTCGAAGTACACGCGCTGGAATGCCGTCAACATGGGTCCGAAGCGAGACGTGGTGGGAACGTGGCAGAAGGCCGCGCAGAAGCAGGGCCTGCGCTTCGGAGTTAGTGAGCACCTATGGATAAGTTACAAATGGTGGGAAACGAGTCATCTGTCCGATTCGACAGGCCCGATGGCCGGCGTCTCCTACGATGGCGTCGATCCTCAATATGCGGACCTCTATCACGACGCCGATTGCGCCCGCTTCGGCGACAAACTCGATTGGAACGACGATGGGATTCCGGATTCCTGGAAGCGCCATTATGTCGATCGCATCACCGACCTCATCGACAAGTACCATCCCGATCTGCTTTATACCGACGGCCATTTGCCATTCGAGGACTACGGGCTGAAGGTCGTCTCGCATCTCTACAACGCGAGCGCGCAATTGCACGGCGGCCAGACAGAAGCGGTTTATACCAGCAAGGATCCCCAGGATTGCGCCATCGGCACCTGTTTGCTGGACCATGAGCGCGGCGTCTCCGATGGCATCGCGAAGAATCCCTGGCAAACCGACACCTGCATCGGGCAGTGGCACTACAACCGCGGCGAAAAATACAAGACGCCGAAGAAAGTGATTGATTTGCTCACGGATATCGTGAGCAAGAACGGAAATCTATTGCTGAATTTCCCGCTGCCGAACTCCGGTGAGCTGGACTTCGAAGAGATGACGGTGTTGGAAGGAATCACCGCGTGGATGGCGGTGAACAGCGAAGGCATCTACAGTTCGCGGCCATGGAAGATCTATGGGGAAGGTCCGTCAACCATGGTCAAGATTGAATCGGGCAATTTCAACGAAGATAAGCAGAAGGACCTGACTGCAGAGGACATTCGCTTCACCGC
>DATKGE010000079.1:0-5348 GCA_035510955.1 Occallatibacter sp.
GAAGCCTTTGAGCGGTTGCTCAAGCAGGACGTGAAGCACCGGATTGTGATCGGTATGAGTTCGCTGGGATGGGGTGCTTCGCAACCGTTCGTCATCCGGATACGTGCTCAGCGACGCGCATGTGGTAGTTGAAGACAACCAGGGTCGAGATTCCAAAGATCATGGCCAGCAGGGCGAGCGGGGGGCCCCAGGGATAACCCTCTGCCAGCGAAAAACGGATGAGCACAATGGAAACGACGAAGGCGGCGCTGCGGAAGACGATCTCGTAGTGACCGGAGACGACGATGGACAGAATCAGGATGAGCACGTCGGTAAAGATCATTACGGTGAAGAGATCGTTATAGAAGGTGGTCGCATGGCCGGCGACCTCTTCGCCTGTGACGGCTACGTGATAGAAGTCCAAGCCAATGAGGCTGAGGTTATAGGCGGCCATGATGAGCAGGAGCGCGCCTAATCCCAGCGCCACGGCCTTCTTTTGCGCCACGAACAGAGACGCGGCGCGGGAGGGTTCGGAATCGTGCATATGCTGCGCCCCGCGCTGCGCCACGTGCTGAAAGACCACGACCATCAGATACATCAAAAAGCCCGCCCACATGTCCACAAACAGTGGCAATGCGCTCCAACTCATGCGATGCTCCGCAACCATGGCGCCGGCTTCGGGCAGATCCTTGAAGACTTCCCGGATGAAGATGAGCGAGACAATTTCGAACTGGTTGGCGACCGAGGTTGTGCTCGATTGATGCAGAGCGCCGATGAGCGTGACCACCTCGTAAAAGAGGACGAAGTTGAACGGGGTTGAAATCGCGGCCAGGTAGCTTTCGCCGGCGTCGGCGATCAGGGCTGGGGGATGGGCGAGGGTTTTGGAAAGAAAAATGACGAGCAGATGGATGGCGAAACCGGCGATGCCTAGGCGGATGACCAGGTGCTTGAGCGCGGTCTTGTTGCTGTCGGAAAAGATGCGGTCGTGGAACTCGCCCAGGCGCAGCCAGAAGAGGCCGGGGTGATCGGGGCTCGGGGGGTTGCTTTCGTGCTCTTTCGTCGTCATGCGATGGATCGGTTTGAGGGTTAGCTTAGCCGATCCGGTCATCAATCGGCGCGCCCTGTTCTGGATAATTCTCGATAGAAACCAAGGTCGTTACCTGTGAGGCTTTTGGCGATGTAGGCGATTTGGCCGTAGTGGAGGCCGAAGTGCTCAACAACCTGGTAGACGGCATCCAGGCCGGTCACGTGGTAGCCCTGAATGTTGTAGGGCGCGATGAGGTCGGACTCGGTCAGGCGAGCGAGGACCTCGGCTGCCTTGTTCATGGTTGCGCCGAGGCGGTCGAGCAACTGCGAGGGCGTCAGGCCGCCCTCCGCGGCGAACTCGGCGGGGCGGTTGCGGTCGTCTTCCCGGCGATTAAACGAGTCAACCAGCCACTGGCGGACATTGCCGTTGAGATGGAGAATCAGGTTCCCGACGCTGTTCGAGGCGGGGTTGGGTCGCCACCAGACTTGCCCGTCGGTCAGTGGCTCGACGCTGGCGCGCAGCCGAGGCCAGTAGTGCTCGAAGAGCTTGCGGCGGGAGAAGTCGAGAAAGAGATGTGAAACGCCGGGATCGGGGTTGGTCATGAGAGGGATGGTCTCCTTGGGGACCCAGTCTCTTCAGTAGAGTACTCGAGAATTCCGGCAATTGGAGCGCTCCGGGGACCGGCTCGGGTTGCATGGCCTGACGGCCGGGATTTGTGCGATTGCGGAAAGCGTGGGTGGGGGCATAGAATGCCGTCTGAAATCGTTTCCAAAAGGAGACCGGACTATGCGCATCTTCGCTTCACTCTCGCTTGCTGCTCTGGCATTGGCTTCCCTTGCGGCGGTCACCGCAAACGCACAACATGCTGACACATCGCAGGTGGCGCTGACGCCGCCGATGGGGTGGAACAGCTGGAACTTCTTCGCCGCCAAGGTTACAGACAAGGACATTCGCGCTTCCGCCGACCAGATTGTGTCCACCGGCATGAAGGACGCGGGCTACATTTACGTGAACATCGACGACACGTGGGAGGGCAAGCGAGACGCGAGCGGCTTGCTGCATACGAACGAGAAGTTTCCCGACATGAAAGCGCTGGCGGATTATGTGCATTCGAAGGGGCTCAAGATCGGCATCTACTCCGGGCCGGGGAACAAGACGTGCGGCGGCTTCGCTGCCTCGCTGGGGCATGAGGAGCAGGACGCCAAGATGTACGCGGACTGGGGCATCGATTATTTGAAGTACGACCTGTGCAGTTTTATTCCGGATGTGATGCAGAAGCAGGCGCCGCACGACAAGGCCGCGCAGATGCGGCTGATGGTTGCCGCCTACGAAAAGATGGGCAAGGCGCTGAAGGCGACGGGGCGGCCGATTGTTTTCTCGCTCTGCCAGTACGGATGGGACGCGTCGTGGGAGTGGGCGCCGGCGCTGGGCGGAAACCTGTGGCGGACAACGGGCGACATCGATCCGCATTGGGACCGCATCTACGCGATCCTCTCGCAACAGGACGGGCTGGCGAAGTACGCGGGGCCAGGGCACTGGAACGATCCGGACATGCTTGAGGTGGGCAACGGCAAGCTGTCGCTGGCCGAAAACCGGTCGCATTTTTCCATGTGGGCCATGCTGGCGGCGCCGCTGCTCGCCGGGAACGACCTGCCCGACATGAAACCGGAGATCAAGGCGATTCTGACCAACAAGGACGTGATCGCCATTGACCAGGACTCGCTGGGCAAGCAGGGAACGCGGGCGTATTCCGATGGAGAGGTCGAGGTGTGGACGCGGCAACTGTCCGGCGGAGCCATGGCGGTTGCGGTGCTGGCCGCGGGAGATTCGCGCTACTCGACGCACCCATTTCATTTAGATCTGGCCAAGCTTGGGTTGCATGGGCCGCAGGAGGGCAAGGATCTTTGGACGGGGAAGGCGATTACGCTGACTGAGCACATGCCGATTGAGATCGGGAGCCACGATATTTTGCTGGTGCGGATTGGGGCGTCGAAGTAAAGGCCGGTTTTAATGATCGGGTGCCCCATCCATGACCTGGCTTTTCGCGTCAAGGGGAGAGCAAGAACATCAAGCGGGTGTGGTTCCCTTCCCTTTCCGCAAAGGACGCGGAGCGGATGATTAGTCGGAGCGGAGAGCTGAAACCGGATTGATGTTGGCGGCGCGGCGCGCGGGCAGATACGTTCCAGCCACAGCGAGCAGCGGCAGGATGCAGATGGCGGCGATGAAGGCCAGCGGATCGTGCTGCGAGGTTTGCACCAGCTCGTCCTGAGAGAATCGCCCGGCAAACCAGGCCAGCGGCAGCCCTACGGCTACGCCCATCAGCGCCAGCACCAGCGCCTGGCGCAGCACCATCCACATCACCTGCCCGCGGTTGGCGCCCAACGCCATGCGAATGCCGATCTCCTGGGTGCGCTGCGTGGTGATGAAGGAGAGCACGCCATAGATTCCCACCAGCGCCAGCAGCAGCGCGGCGGCCGCGAATGTTCCAAACAGCGCCAATGAGAAGCGCGGGCCTGCGTATCCATACATGTCGAGCATCTGGCGGACGGTCATGGCGTCGACGACGGGTTGATCTTTGTCGATGGCGTAAACGGTGCGGCGCACAGGATTGATGAGCTCTCCGGCGGCCAGCGACGTGGAAACGATCAGCGTGCTTGCGGCCGCTGGTGCGACCGTGTAGGGCAACAGAATATGCGGATAGTCTTCGCGGAAGTAAATGAAGAAAGGAATGTCGCTCATCACGCCGACCACGGTGAACGAGTCGTCCGCCAGCTTGTTTTTGCCGTCGGGCTTGAACTCGGGCAGATGGATGGTGCGGCCCACGGCATTCTCGCCGGCGAAGTAGCGGCGCGCGAAGCTTGCGGAGATCACCGCGTCATGCGACTGTGCAGAGACCTCGCGCGCGTCGATAAAGTGACCCTGCAGGATGCTGCGGCCGGAAAGCGCAAGAAACTCGGGGCTGACCAGGTGGAGCGACACAACGCGCTTGTCCACCGGCTCACCGTTGACCTGCACGTGCTCGGCGTCCATGTCCATAAAAGGAATGGCGGCATCGACGGTGGCCGTGGACACGCCGGGAATTGCGCGCACACGATCCAGCAGATCGCGCAGGAAGATAGTGCGGCTCTCCGCCGTCGGATAGTGCGAGGCGGAGACAGGCAGGCGCATGGTCAGCGTGCGATTGGGCTCGAATGGGATCGGCACGCTCTCAACCGCAATGAGAGACCGCACCATGAGCCCGGCGAGCATCAGCAGCGCGAGCGAAAGGGCGACCTCGGTGACCACGAAGCCGCTGAGCAGACGCCGCTGTGCGCGGCCGCCGGAGGAGCGCACGCCGTTGAGCGCCGCCGCCAGGCGGGGACTGGCGCTGTGCCACGCCGGCGCAACGCCAAAGATGGCCACCGTGGCCAGCGCAATGCCCAGCGAGCAGAGCAGCACCGGGACGTTCATGGTCACCACGGCTTCGTCGGGGATGGTCTCCGTGGGGACGATCATGAGCGTAGCCTTCAGCCCTGCGTAAGCGAAAGCCAGCGCAATCGGCAATGCTGCCATCGACAACAGCAGCGATTCGGTCAGTGCATGACGGACGAGCCGTTTGCGCGAGGCCCCCACCGAGGCGCGGATGATGAACTCGCGCTCGCGGTTGACAGCACGCGCCAGCAGCAGGCTGGAGACATTCACGCAGGCGATGAACAGGAGCACGAAAGAAGCGCCGAGGAGAAGATCGAGCGTGCTCGCCAGGCCTGATTTGAACATCTCGTCGAAGGGCAGAATACCGAGGCGGAGATCTTTTGGAAACCGATAGGGCGCAGTCTTTCGAAAATCGTCAAAAATCGGCGTCAGCTCCGCCGCGGCCTGGGCATCGGTCACTCCAGGCTTGAGCCGTCCCACGAGAGCGAAGTAACGCTGCCCCTCGACCTCTTCCTCGTTGGTCATGAGGATGGGCAGGTAGACATCCCCTCCGCGCCACAGGAAGCGCGGCGGCATAACGCCGATGATGGTGCGGGGATGCCCGTTGAAGTTGAGCGAGCGTCCCAGAATCGAGGGGCTGCCGCCGTAGTGCGCCTGCCAGTAGCGATGGCTGAGCAGAGCCACTTCGCCGTGATTGGGAATGACGTCGCTTTCGCTGCTGGCGCGGCCGATCAGCGGCTGCACGCCGAGCACGTCGAAAGTATTGGGCGTGATGTAGTTGCCGCGCAGGCGCTGCGGCTCGTCCTGGCCGGTGAGCACCACGTCGCTGATGGTGGACGCCGTAACGCCGTTGAAGATGTCGGTCTTTTCCGCAATTTCATTGAACTGCGCAGGGGTGTAGCCCCTGCTGCCGCATTGCGTCCACTCCGGC
>DATKGE010000080.1:0-5876 GCA_035510955.1 Occallatibacter sp.
TTCACCGATCCGCTGGCCTCGCCTACCGGGTTTCCCTTCAAGGTTGCGCTGGTGGAAGGCACATCTTCTGAGTTTCCCATCTACCAGGAGCGCAAGCGCGTCTGCGACCTGGGCTACCTGCGCGAGCCGTACGCCGCCTCCGAAGGGACCATCGCCTACCGCTGCGCAGCCGAGCCGGTGGCCAACTACGTGTCCAAGGGCGGCAAGATTGAAGATACGGTCGGCCGCAAATGTCTTTGCAACGCTTTGATGGCCAACATCGGCCACGGCCAGGTGCGCAAGGACGGGGTGGTCGAGCCGCCGCTGGTCACCACTGGCGACGACCTGAACACCATTGCCCAGTTCCTGCAGCCCGGCGAAGACTCCTACGGCGCGGCCGACGTGGTTGCGTCCCTGTTGAGCGCCTTGCCCCTTGAATCGGAAGTCGATTCCGCCATGCTGGCTACTGCCTAATTCGCTGCCGCCGCTCCCGGGCCGCCGACACGAAACACCTTCGGAATGCGTTCTGCCGGCGTCGGCAGCGCGGGAAACGCCGCGTGCGGTTCGGTCTGGTACCAGTATGCCGTCGAGTAAAAATTGTCCGAGCGGTGATTGGCGTGCCCATGCTCAATCGTCACCTTGATCGACTTCTCAAACGTGATGGGACTCTCGATGTGCCAGCGGTAAAGGCAATAGCGTCCGCCAAGCCGCTCCTTGGGGTCTGAAATGTGGGGCGCGCCATTATGCTGGTAGGCAAACGCCTGCCCGCCAAAGTCCCACGCGCCATTGTAGTAGTCCTCGGTTCCGGTTCCATTGATGGTTGGCTCGCGGTCGCCGTCGATGAAGATCATGTCGTCGCCCTCGCCGAACCACCCATCCTGATTTTGCTCGACCGCGTGCGTCACCCCCACAAAATGTCCCCGGCCGGCAGCTTCCAGGAAGACGTAATTGTCTGCTCCGTCGAGATTTTTCTTGTCGCCCACCGGATCGTCCCAATTGTGCTTCCAGTTGTCGGTCCATCCTTTGCAGGGCGCGGCCTGGCGATACTGCGCATGGAAGCGGCCCACATCGCCGGGCAACGCGGGCAGGGTCACGTAGTCGACCGCGAAGTACAGATTGTTGGTGCGGATCTTTCCTTCGTTGGTCAGGGTGAGCCGCGCTGCGCTCGCAAATGGCATCTGGAAATAGGCATTCAGCGCCTTCATCGGCGCCACCGCCAACAGAGCCGATTGATAGGTAAAATACTCGCCCAGCCCCAGCCCGTAGAAGTCGCCGATAGGTACCTCGATCGAAGGCGTGGCTTCGCCATCCCACCAGGCGCGCAGGACAAGATTCTTCAAGTGGAACTCGTCCTCTGAATTGATGGTGAACCAGATGTGCGTTACCACTCCCGCGCCGGTCACATCCAGCAGAGTCGCCGCGCTGCCCGGCTCGACGCGGACCGAGTCGTTATTACCGCCGGTGCGGTCCCAGCTTGAAGAGCGTCGGGTCTTGTAGCTGCGCAGGCGAGCCTGGGCCAGCAGCTCGTCGGGGAATGCCGGCGGCATTGGCTCTCTGGCCTGTGTAGCGTCTGCGGCAACCGTTGATGCCGCGGCAGAGGCTGCGTTCATGCCGAGCAGCCCTGCGGCCGAAACTCCGGCTACAGAAGCCATTGCTCCCAGCAGCCGGCGGCGTGCCGGAAGGCTTTCATTTGGATCGGAGGGATGCATAGAGCGCGGTCTCCTGTGCGGCAAGGGTTGAAAGCGTGTTGTAGCCTTGCACGCCTGGGCCTGTCAAGCTCGACGGTTGAGCCGCATTCATCCAAACAGCAATCAACTTCCTGGCTTCATCGCTTGCCGCCAGCCTTTTCCGGGGCGAAATACGCGCCGATCGCCTGCTCCCACTCTTTGCCCGCCGTCTTGTCGCCATCACTCATGGCAGACACATGCTCATTGCCCTCGGGCGTGAGCGCCGTGCGCGTGTAGACCACGTGGACCCCGGTCAGATCGGGCGCAATGGTCTTGAAGCGCACATCGATTACGGTGACCATCAGGTCGGGCAGGAAATAGACATACTGAAAATGCCGCGCTTCCAGGTCAAAGAGCGTATTCACCCAGACCGCAGTGTACGGCCCATGCTGGATGGTGAAGACTGCGCCTTCGATGTCGGCAGCAGGTTGAGGATGAATGAACTCCGGATTCCAATGCTTGGCCGCCCAGGGTCGTTCTCCCTGGGGACCGAACAGAGGCGCAGTTTTCGCATAAGACGCATGCACTGCGAGATCGAAGCTCGTGCTCACGTGCATCAGCGGTTCCGGCTGCGCAATGGAAGTCTGTGCAAGTGCCGGCAGGGCACTGGCGGCCATGCCGACAAGCAGGGTAATGGCTGTCATTTTTTACGCTCCTTCAGGTTGTGGCTGTCACTGGCCTTCAGGGTCATGCCGTAGAGAGACTTGAATTGCTCGATCTCCTTCAGGGTCTGTGCCGAGAAGGGCGCCTTGCCCTCGAATGCGTGCAGGACGATCCCCTCCAACAGGTCGCCCAGCGTCATGTCCTTCTGCTCGGCGATGGCTTTGAGGACCTTCAACATGCGCTTCTCCAGTCGTACGCCGGTCTGGATGCGCTCGACTTCAAGGGGTTCGCGATCGTGCTTTCCTTGTGACATGTGTACCAATGTACCAAGATAATTAAACTCTTGCAACCCATTTCAGGTGAGCTCCGTTCTCGCTTCTAGTGGGAGTTCGCCTCCACCCCATCCGGCCTGTTATGTTCAGTAAGGAAACTCTGCATGAATCCCCCCTAGGAACCCGCGAGAATGTGGAAACGCTGGCGAATCCGGATACTGCTGTTTTTGGCCGTCCTCGGCCCCGGATTCATTACCGCCAACGTCGACAACGATTCCGGCGGCATCCTCACCTACTCGCAGGCGGGCGCGCAGTACGGCTATTCGCTGCTGTGGACCATGATTCCCATCACCATCTCGCTGATCGTGGTGCAGGAGATGTGCGCCCGCATGGGCGTGGTCACGGGCAAGGGCTTGAGCGACCTGATCCGCGAAGAGTTCGGCCTGCGCCTGACGTTCATCCTCATGATCATGCTGGTGGTGGTCAACTACACCAACGTGGTCACCGAGTTCATCGGCATCGCCGGCTCGTTGCAACTGTTCCATGTGTCGAAGTTCATCTCCGTTCCGTTCTGTGCGGGGCTGGTCTGGTACATGGTGGTGCGCGGCAGTTACAAGAGCACGGAAAAAATCTTCCTGGTTGCTTCGGTCGTCTACATCGCGTACATTTTTGCCGGCGTGCTCTCGCAGCCCAGTTGGCACACGGCGCTGCTGGCCACAATTCAGCTTCCGGAAAGGTCGGTGTGGCGCGACAAGGTCTATATGTACACGGCCATTGGCGTGGTGGGCACAACGATTGCCCCGTGGATGCAGTTCTACCTGCAGTCTTCGATCGTGGAGAAAGGCATTCGCGTCAAGGACTACGCGGCCTCGCGGCTGGATGTGATCGTGGGCAGCCTGTTCACCGACATCGTCGCGTGGTTCATCATCGTGGCTTGCGCCGCCACGCTTTGGTTGCACGGGATGCGCGATCTTGTCTTACCTTCCGATGCCGCCGAGGCCATGCGTCCGCTGGCCGGCGATTATGCTTTCGTGCTGTTCGCCTTCGGGCTGTTCAACGCCTCGTTGTTCGCTGCTTCTATCCTGCCGTTGTCGACCGCGTACACCGTCTGCGAAGGCCTTGGCGTCGAATCCGGCGTGGACAAGAGCTTCAGGGAAGCGCCGTTTTTCTACTGGCTCTATACGCTGCTGATCGTAGGCGGCGCGGCCACCGTTCTGTTCCTGCCCGACGCATTGCTAGTCAAATCCGCCGTGCTGTCGCAAGTGCTGAATGGCGTGCTGCTTCCGGTGGTGATCATTCTGATGCTGCTGCTCATCAATCGCAAGGACCTGATGGGTGAGCACAGAAACTCCCGCATCTGGAACTGGATCGCCTGGGGAACCAGCATCATCGTGATCGGCATGACGCTGGTGATGCTGTGGGGACTGATGCCGGGGCATTGATCAGACGAGGCCAAAATTCGCGTCCTTATGGACTTTTTTGTCTTCGGCATCGAGGTCAGGTAGTTCGTTGAACCACCGGTAGAACGCATCGTCAAAAGTGTAGCCCTTCATGAATTGGAGGGTGGGCAGCCGATCGTCGTTCGGAACGAGGCATAGGTACCGAGTTTCGCCGCCCTCTTCGCCCCGTGCCGCCAATTCCCGTCTGCCGCGGATCTTGCTCAAGGGCAATTTCAGCCGGCTGAGGATCGAGCGTAGCTCAATCGCGTCGCACGTGAAGGTAACCGTGGTCTGCAACGCGTTTATGGTCAGGCCAACTCCAACCAGCAGGAATACGACGCTCAAGATCAACAGGGAAGGCCGAGGCTCCTCTTGCCCGAAGAGTACGCTCCTCCACGATCCGATCACAAAAAAAGCACTGAAAGCGAGAAACAAAAGAGCAAATGCACGTTGTCCCCAATGCAAGTGGTAGACGCGGTATGTGGGCGCCGGATTCTCCATCGGCATGGGGAACCTCCCTAGAGCAGCTTGCCCTCGGCAAGGTCCCGAATCAGTCCGCGGTCGGCGGCCAGGAATTCGTAGCCGGGCAGATCCTCAAGCCGCGTCCAGCGCACCTCGTGGTAGATGCGGTTGACGATCTCGCCGGAAAACTCGTGCACGGCAAAGAACTGCAGATCGACGGCTCCGCCGTGGCGGTAGTTGTGCCGGATGTGGGTAATGCGCGGGCCAACGATTGCGTGAATTCCCAGCTCTTCTTCAAGTTCCCGTGCCAGCGCCTGCTCGGGGCTTTCGCCGGCTTCAATCTTGCCTCCCGGAAACTCCCACTGCGAGGCCATTGGCTGGTCGGGACGGCGCTGCCCGATCAACACTTTCCCCTCGCGCACAATGAGCGCAGCCGCGACAAAACGCAATGCGGGGCCGTTGGAACCTTTCGAGTTGTTGCCATGAGCTTCCGACACACCTTTAGTGTAAACCCATCAAAAGAAATGACGAATGGGACAAGCTCTTGCCCAGTTTGGCAGGGTGAAACCGTCCCCCGCTCGCATGATCCAACAGCGTCGCGTGAAGGGCAGGAAGCCGCTGGCCTAAGCCAACCCGCTCACCTGCAATGGCTTTTATTCCCCTGCGACGGCGGCTTCAACGCCCTCCGCTGACTGCGGCCGGAAGTAGCCCCAGCCGTGCTTTGCGGCTGCCTGCAGCAGCGCGGGGGAGGGGTTGACAGGGAACGGGCAGCGTGCAATTTCAAGCATAGCCAGATCGTGAATCGAGTTGCCGAAGACCGCATCCGGGGCGGGCAGCCCCGCCCGCCGCAACGCCTCCGCCTTGCCCTCGTCCGTGGGCACGGCCACAATCTCGCTGGCGATTACGCCATCGATCACGCGCACCTCCGCGGCCAGCACGCGTTGGTCGGGAATGCCGAATGCGCGCACGCCTTCGGCAACCACCCAGCGGTTCGTTGAGCTAACCGCCCATAGCTCGACGCCTTCCTGGTGCAGAGTGCCCAGCAGCGAAGCAATCTCAGGGAAAACCCGGCTCAGCACAAACTCCTTCACATATTGGGCTGCCGCGGCGCGCAACTCCTGTTCGTGCAGGCCGGCATAGATTTGCACCATCTCGCCGCAGATCTCCAACTCGCTCACCTTGCCGGCAAGATAGCCGCGGTAGCGTGTGTCGATCCAATCGCTCGTGGCGCGCGACACCAGTCCCTGTTCGAGCGACCAGACCATAAAGCCGTAGCCCGAGTCGCCGCTCCACACCGTTCCGTCGCAGTCGAAGACCGCGACCTTCGGCTTGCAATCGAGAACCAGCCGCTCAAACTCCTGCGCAGTCCATCTGGGAATTTCAATTTGCATGGT